>NZ_JDTH01000002.1:0-324853 GCF_000710615.1 Haladaptatus cibarius D43
CACTGACTAGCACGAATCTCGAAAAATAACCTGCTAACGACATTTTCACAGAAGTACCACTCTCCGCCCAAACTTCTTCACACCAGTTCCCTCAAAACTCCTTGCTAGGCGAACGTTAATGAGGCCGGGACGACAAACACCATCCATGAGCACTGACGCTGCGCAAAGTGGGGAGACGCCGCAAATCGAGGTGACCGAAACTGCCGCCGAACAGGCTCTTGACTTGCTGGATAGCGAGGGCTTAGACCCTGGAGTCGCCGGACTGCGTCTGTTCGTCCAACAGGGTGGCTGTGCCGGACTCTCCTACGGCATGCGATTCGACGACGAACCGGAATCGGACGACACGGTCTTTACGCACCACGACCTGCGCGTGTTCGTTGACCCCGCGAGCATGAACTACATCGAGGGAAGCGTCGTGGACTACGAAACCGGTTTGCAGGGCGCTGGCTTCCACGTCGATAATCCGAACGTCGTCTCCGAATGCGGCTGTGGCGAAAGCTTCCGGACGTAAGCAACGCTGGACGATTTACGGAAAATAACTCGCTTCTCGCGGCGTCCGATTACTCCTCCAGTTCGAAGGCAACCGTCACTTCGGCCTGATACTGCCGCCCGTCTGCCGAGGCGATTTCGACGCCGAGGTGGTCTACTTCGACCCATTTCACGTTGTCGAGCGTCGCTTCGGCTCGGTCGATGGCGTCGTCGGCGGCGGCGTCGAAACTCTCGTCGCTGGTTCCGATGAGGGTGATTTTCTTGAACACCATAGCGTCCTTCCATTTCCCGCCGCAGGTAAAAGTCGCATTGGCCGTTTGTCGGCATCTCCGATTATTTGGTCATTCGGTGATATATCCGATTGTTTCACGGTTGTTCCGTAGTCGCTTCGCGGGTGTTCCATAGTCGTTCTCCGGTTGTTCAATCGTCCCGCCGTCCGTACTCCGTGCCGCGCATTCGACCGTCGAGTCGTTCCGTCAGCGCGCCGACCACGTCGGACAGGTACGCGATGCCCCAAATCGCGGTGATGAGGCCGCCGACCGTATCGAACATGAGGTCGAGCATCGTATCTTCCAGTCCGTACTGGGTCAACACCGCCCTCCCGCCAAAGACGACCGCCAGTCCGCTGACGCCGAACTCGATGACTTCCCAGATGACGCCGAAGGCGACCACGAACATGAGGATGAACACGAACATGAATCGCGGCGGGAGATACACGTCGTCGTAGTGGGCGTCCAACGCCCGAACTGTCGCGTAGCCGACTGCCGCGACGATGGAAGCGGAGAGGAGGTGTGTAAGGTGATCCCACCACCAGACGTTCTGGTACGGGCCGAGGGTGCCGACGGCGTGGAGGAAAACGGCGGTCGTAATCCACAGCGTCAGTCCGGCGTCCATCGGAATCTGATAGTCGCGTTCGAGGATTGCCGGAACGAGCGTGATGGCGAACGCCATTCCGGCGTTGACCATGATTCCGAGGTTGCCCCTGTCCAGTCCGACGAAGAAGATGCCGACGAGGCTCAACTCCATTGCGCGAGTTAACTGTCGCTGTCGTCGGGGCGAAATCCCGATCTGTTCACGAAGTTTCATCGGATTCGCTCCTGAACGTCGTTCGGCAGTCGCGTCCGGGGCGGTGCAACCCGCCGGAAGTACAGTTCGAAGACGATGCCCGCCACGATACCGATAGCCGTCGCGTAGACGAAGTCCCACATCAGCAGGTGTTCGCTCTCGATGAATGCGGTGCCGAGGTAGATGTCGGAGAGCCATTCGATGACCGCCCAGACGCCCGCCGTCGCAATTGTGGCGATGACAACGAAGAGAACGGCGAACCAGTGTGTCATCCGAACCGGCGTGAAAACGTGCAGTTCGACGGCGACGATGAGCGCGAGCGCGGCCACCGAGAGGTACGTCGCCACCCGTGTCGTGAGCGCGAGCGTTGCGAGCGCGCGCCCGAGGACGGGAAGCGCGGCGAGAAGCAACACTTCCCACGGCAGCATCGCCTCGGCGTTTCGGTAGGAAAGCGGCGGAATTACCGCCACCGCGAAGACGAATCCGGCGAAGATAGCCCACAGGAAATCCGCCTGAAGCAGACTCGCCACGACGACGACGAGCAGAAATCCGACCAGAACCCACGCCAGTCCGGCGTTGATGCGCTCGTTTTCCACGAGTGCGCCCAACCGACCGATTCGCTGTGCCATATCGGCCGATAGGGCTGCCGTCGGTAAGAAATGTTAGGCCGTGAGGTAGGCACCTGCGTAGGCCAGTACCGCGACGGTAACCGCGGCCATGCCGGTACAGAGCCACGCCCGTGGGTCTCGCTCGACGCGGAACGAGCGCAGTGGATACAGCTTCGGGCCGACGCCGACGGCCCCGACGGCGAGCACCGAGAAGACGAAGTGGTACGAAACGTCGAGCGTCGGTGCCGGAAGGAACAGCGCAGTGAGCGCGTAGCCTGCGCCGAGCGTTGCTCGCCCGTGGACGTGACCCAGCAGGTGTTTTTCGTGGTCATGGGAACCGTCGCGCAAGCGGAAGTACGCGAAGACGGCGAGCCACGCGGCCGCCAGTTCCACGCCGAAGATTGCGAGCAGGTTCAGCGTCGCGTCGGGCGGATACAGGGCGACTCGGTTGTGAAGCAGGACGGTGTCGAAGGGGTAGAGAAACTGCGGCGGTTCGCCCGTGAACACGTCGCCGAAGGGATGGGACAGCAGGCCGAACGCCGCCGCGGCGAGTAGCTCTCGGGATTGGAGGTCGGTGCTCGCATTCGCGGCGAGTGCGACCGCCGCCCCCGCCAGTACGAAGACGAGCATGACGCCCGCACCGAGGACGCCGCTTTCCACGAAGCCAATCCAGACGAGCGCCGAGAGAACGACCGCGCCGACCGTTCTTTTGTCCCTTCGTCCGGTTAGCAGGACGAATCCGGGAGCCGCGACGAGCGCGACGACGAGGGAGTGCGTCACCGCTCTGTGGACGAGTTGTGAACTCCCCCAGAACGCGTTGGTCATCGACCAGACGCCGCCGAATCCGGCTTGCGCGAGTCCGACCAGCGCGTAGGCCATATCCACGTCGGGAACCGCGGCGAACGCGCCCGCGACTACGCCGAACGCGAACGCGCGCTCTGCGGGCCAGTATCGGTTGGCGACGAGCGCCGCCAACGCGAAGGCTAACAGAGCGTGGCCGACCATCATGGGAGTTCTTCTTCGTATTCGGTGACTATAAAGTTCTCTCCGAAAACGGATGGGCGCCTATCGGCGAACTCGCGTTCTCGCGGCGATACTGCGAGAACGCGAGTTCGGCGTGTTCGTGGCCACGAACGCGCTCCCCCCCCCTCGACCACCGAACCGAGTCTCGACTGTCGAGAGCGCGTCGTTACGCGAAAAAAGAGTGCGACCTTAGAACTGCGACTGCTGGACGGGCGACTGCTGCATCGGCGATTGCTGTTGGGTGGACGACTCCTGTCCGCTTTGGAGTCCGTCGAGCAGTCGGTAGGTCGAATCGACGGCTCGGGAAAGCACGGTTGCACACTCCTGACAGTGCGCGTGCGGGTGTTGTCTGCACTCGTCGGCGCATTCCTCGGCGGCACGCGCGAACACTTCCGCGACTTCCGGCCCGAAGACCGAATCGCGGGAGATGAGCTTCGCGTTCAGCGTTCCGAGGTCTGCAACGTCGCGGCAGAGTCGGATGCAGTTTGCCATCTGCGGCCCTTCGTCAATGCACTGGTCGGCACACCAGTCACACACCTTCGCGGCCTTCTCGAAGTCTTCGAGCGCGATTCGCATCTCGCCCGGCAGTTGGTCTTCGAACTGGCCAACCTGCTGTGTCGTTTGCTGGCCCTGCTGGGTCATCCCCTGTTGACCCATGCCTTGCTGGCCGATTCCCTGTTGAGTTTCCTGACCGATTCCTTGCTGGCCCTGCTGGCCACCGGGAATCTGGCTCTGTTGTTGCGGCTGGCCGTGCTGCTGTGTCTGTTGCCGCTGCTGTCCCTGTGTTGGGCCATACTGCTGTCCTTGCATCTGGCCCTGTTGTTGTGGTTGGCCGTGCTGCTGTGTCTGCGGTTGACCGTACTGCTGACTCTGACCGTGTTGCTGTCCGTGTGAACCCTGCATGTGTCTCTGTTGTGCCATTGTTTTCCTCCACCCAGCAACGTGCTGGGGTGTCCCGCGATACACCGATAGCCCGAATAAACGGCGGCGACTGTTTCCACCGTTTGGAAACCGTTCGACCGGAGAAACGCCGCGTTGCCCGATTCAACGAGTCGTTGGACGCGGGGTGCCGGGAAGGCGGGGTTTTTGGTACCTCGCGTGATACTGTGGCGCATGGAAAAGCCCACCGTAGGCGAGTTGACACCACCCGACAGGACGCTGATGGGACCCGGCCCGAGCGAAGTGCATCCCCGCGTACTCAGGGCGATGAGTACGCCGTTGGTCGGTCATTTAGACCCGTCGTTTATCGAGGTGATGAACGACGTGCAAGACCTGCTCCGGTACACCTTCCGAACCGACAATAAGTGGACGATTCCGGTATCCGGCACGGGGTCGGCGTCGATGGAGGCCGCGATAGGCAACGTGGTCGAACCCGGCGACACCATGCTCGTCCCGACGAACGGCTACTTCGGCGGGCGGATGGAGTCGATGGCGACTCGCGCAGGCGGCGAGGTCGTCCACGTGGACGCGCCGTGGGGCGAACCCCTTGACCCGGCAGATGTTCGCGTCGCGTTCGAAGAACACGACCCGGACGTGTTTGGATTCGTTCACGCCGAAACGAGTACCGGCGTGGTTCAACCCGACGTTTCTGCACTCACGGACATCGCACACGATCACGACGCACTGGTGATTGCCGACTGTGTCACCTCCCTCGGCGGCGTCGAACTCCGTGTTGACGAATGGGACATCGACGTGGCCTACTCCGGCCCGCAGAAATGCCTCTCCTGTCCACCCGGAGCCAGTCCGTTGACGCTCAACGACCGCGCGATGGACAAAGTGTTGTCGCGCGAGGAACCCGCTCGGTCGTGGTATCTCGACCTCAGCTTGCTCGAAGGCTACTGGGGCGACGAGCGCGCCTACCACCACACCGCCCCGATTACGAACGTCTACGCGCTCCGCGAAGCTCTCCGCCTCGTCGCCGAGGAAGGTATCGAAGCGCGATGGGAACGCCACCGAAAGATGGCTGGCGCGCTCAAGGCGGGCGTCGAGGCGATGGGAGTCGAGATGAACGCACCCGACGACTACTGGTTGCCGAGTCTGAACGCGGTTCGGGTGCCTGCGGGGGTCACGGATACGGACGTGACGGACTACCTGCTGGAACAGTACGATCTCGAAATTGCGACTGGACTCGGTGATTTGGACGGCGAAATCTTCCGTATCGGCTGTATGGGCTACTCCGCCCGGCCCGAGACGGTGTCCTATCTAGTCAGCGCGCTCGGCGATGCCTTGGAAAAACAGGGTGCAAACGTGAACGTGGAGGCCGGATTATCCGCGACGAGCACTGCACTCGGCAGATAGACTCTCAGTAGTTGCGAGACGAGGACGCACAGACCTGTATTTCGCCCGTACTTTTCACCGTCACCTCGTGGTCGCTGTAATCGAACGTCACACTTCCGTCACTGCCCGAACTATCCTCGATAGAGCCGATAAGCGCATCAAGTGCGTCCGGATCGATGGCCTCGTAGAGCGGTTCGAGGGCGCTGAGGTCGTCATCGCTTGCCGCACTCGGAATGATTTTTCGATTGGAAACCGCAGAAACGGCGGAGAGAACCGCCTCGGTCGGCGTTTCGTTCGGCTGTCGTTGGTACGAGAACTGTTCCGTTCCGCAGTCGTCCGATGTGGCTGTTTTCGGGGACATCTGATGCACCCGGGCCTAGCGGGTCTGTTGAGGTATTGCCTTTCGTTGGCTACTCAACGCTTTAAGTGTCGGAGGACGAGACGAGGGTGTGGCGGAGGAGGTTCGTCAGCCCTCGCCGCAAGAGCGTCGAAACGGCTTGGTCGGAAATGTCGAACTCCGCAGCGATTTCTCGAAGCGTGATTTTTCGCGGCACCTCGAAGAACCCTTTTTCCACGGCGTACAACAGTATTTCCCGCTGTCGTTCGGAGATGCCGTAGGACGCTTCGCCCGGGTCGTCCGCGCGATAGATTCGCTTGAGTTGAAGCGACACGTCGCGTTCTTCTAACAGACTTTGTAACGAGAACAGCACGTCCCGGTTGGGAATTCGGGCGCTGATATGCGTTCCGTCGTCCGTGGCCCGCACTTCGAGGAATGTGATGCCGTGTTCCACCGCGATTGGATAGACGAGCGAGGTTTCGCCTTCCTCTGACAGCGCCACGCGATACAGTCGCCGTCCGTTGCTTTCGGCAAGAATTTCGAACGCTTCGACGGTCGGGTCGTTCGGCAGTTCCCTGTCGATGGTGTCGAAGTCGTCACAGTCCACCCAGCAGACGAGGGCCGGTGCCTTCCCCGACCGGAGTTGCAAATCCTCTACATCGACGACCAACCCGGTGACGGCGTGTCGCGTTTCAGCCAAAATCGGCGTGGAGAGGTCGAACTCTGCTATGACGTTCATCGCTCGAACGTTTCCGAAAGACGGACTGAAACGGTAAAATACTACCCCGGAACTAGTGTCAAATATATCAACCTACTCGAACCGTTTTCGCACGCTTTCGGCGTGTGCCTCCAACCCTTCTGCCTCCGCGAGCGTCGTAATCGTCGCCGAGAGCGAATCGAGCGAATCTTCGTCCAGTCGCTGAACCGTGGTCGAGCGAAGGAACGTATCGACCGACAGCCCACCCGTGATTTTCGCCAATCCAGTCGTCGGCAGGACGTGGTTCGTCCCCGAGGCGTAATCGCCCGCCGCGACAGGGGTGTACGAACCCAAAAAGACACTTCCCGCGCTGTCGATGCGGTTCAGGAGTTCCTCGTCGTTTTCGGCCTGAATCGAGAGGTGTTCTGCGGCGTACTCCTCCGCGAACAGCAGCCCCTCGCTCATCGACCTGGCGACGAACACGCCGCTCGCGTCGTTTTCGAGTGCGGCCCAAATCACGTCCTCGCGCTCGCGTTCGCCCGCCTGCCGGTCGATTTCTTCGACGATTTCCTCGGCAAAGTCGGCATCGTCGGTCACCGTAACCGCCGACGCATTTTCGTCGTGTTCGGCCTGCGCGACCATGTCGCTGGCGACGTGTTTCGGATTCGCCGACGCGTCGGCGAGGACGAGCAGTTCGCTCGGCCCGGCGAGGAAGTCGATTGCCACATCGCCCTGTACCTCGGCTTTCGCCGCCGTCACCCAGCGATTGCCGGGGCCGACGATTTTCTGTACGCGGTCTACCTGCTCGGTTCCGTAGGCCATCGCGGCGATTGCCTGCGCTCCGCCGACGCGGTACACCCTGTCCGCGCCCGCGGCGTGAATCGCGGCCAGCGTGATGGAATTCTGTGGTTCCCCCGGCGGCGTGGCCACCGCGACCTGTTCTACTCCGGCGACTTTCGCGGGGATGACGCCCATCAACGCGCTGGAGGGGTACGCCGCGGTGCCCCCGGGAGCGTACACGCCAACGCGCTCGATGGGTCGGAATCGGCGTCCGAGTTCGCGCCCGTCGAAGTCTTCGTGCCAGTCTTCGGGCAACTGAGCTTCGTGGAACTCGCGGATGTTTTCCGCGGCGTCCTCGATTGCCTCGCGTATCTCCGCGTCGATTTCCTCGTAGGCGCGTTCGGCGTCGTCCGTGATGTCGATGTTGCCGACTTCCACGCCGTCGAAGTCGCGGCAGAACTCCCGGACTGCCACGTCGCCCTCGGTTCGTACTCGGTCGATAATGTCGCGCACGTCGCTTCGGACGCTCTCGATTCCGGCGTCTCGGTCGAACAGTGCGCGGCGCTCGTCCGGCCCGAGGTCTGCGATTTCCTTCGTGTTCATGCCGTGGTGTTGGTGGGGGTGTGAAAAACGAGTTGCGCTCTTGGATTCAAAATTGATTTTTCGTGTGAGTCCACCACTCGACATTCTGTCACTTCCAATGTCAGAAGCAGTCAACGTATTTGGAGCGGCGTTGTCATCTGGTGTCGACAACACACCCCTTAACCGCGTGATTGAGGATTCGTTTGGAGCGAAAAAGCAAATCACGACAACACATACCGCAACCGCTACCGCAGGCCACACTCTCCCCACCCGACTCTTTCGCACCTGTCGGTGCTCGGTCGTCCCTCGCGCGACTGCAACTCGCCGCCTCGGACGACCGTATCCGAGGCGACTCGACAGCGCGCGCCGGGAGGCAAATTCAGAAGTCCGGCATCTTCGAAAATCGGTTGGGGAGGTGTGTGGATTGTTGCGGAGGGGTTATTTGTTGTCGTGATTTAAAAATCGCCTCACGTCACAATTGTTTCTTCGTGCGATGGTGGTTTTGTCGTCGGCAATTGCAATCGCCTCGTTCGAGACAACCGCAAATCGAATACATCACGAAGCGTCATTTCGTCACGAAAAATCTGAAAACCGAATTGCTAGCACGAACTGACTGTTTCGAAGTATCCCGCAGAAGTCTCCTTCAGCGTACTCGTGTAGGCCGGGAATCCGAGGTAGTCGTCCGACCCCACGGCGTAGTAGGCTCCGGTCGAAGTGTCCTGATAAGCCCGGCCAGCAGTGCCGTGGTCGTAGTTGGTCGCAGAACCACAGTAGCCCGAAAATTCGTCCCCGACCGTCACGACCACAGAATCCGTGTCAGTTGCGCCAGCATCATCGCTGACGGTCAGCGTGGCGGTGTACTCGCCCGCGGAATCGTAACTGTGGCTTACCGCCGCGCCGGTTCCGGTCGCACCGTCGCCGAGCTCCCAGTCGTAACTCGCAATCGTGCCGTCGGAATCGACAGACCCGCTTCCGTCGAAACTGACCGATTCGCCGACTGCGGGGGAATTTGATGTCGCACTGGCGGATGCCGTCGGAGTGTTGTTGTCGCCATTTCCACCGTCGCCGCCGTCGTCCCCATTGCGGGGATGGGCCGCGAAAAAGTCCCACATTTGCTGGCTGGCGTCCGGGCCGCCGGGGGCGGTGTACGCGCCGCCTTGTGCGCCGCCCGACCACGCGTGGGCCATGCCGTCGATTATCCACTTTTCCACGACGGTTTCCCCGCCGCTGTCGTGGTACTCCGAGACGGTGTAGCTGAACGACTCGGATTGCCCGTTCGTCGTCTCGTCGGGGGTGTAATCCGTGCTGTCGTCGTCCGTCCCGTCCGCCGCGAGGTCGTTCGTCTGCGTGGCCTGTTCCGTAGCCTGATGGCCGTTTATCGGATAAACGGTATAATCTTCCGTTCCGTGGAAAACGATGGTCGGAACCGTGTCCGTGACGCCGTTCGACTGCATCGCTTGATAGGCTTCGGTACCCTGCTGTTGCGGGTCGGGGCCGCCCTGCGTCATCGCCGTCGTGGCTTGGGAGACGTTCTCGGCCACGTCGTACACCAGGCCGGAGTGAATCCCGCCCGCCGCGAACACGTCGGGGTAGGCGACCAGCAGGTTCGGCACCATCGCCGCGCCTGCCGACAGTCCGGCGACGAACACCCGATTGTCGTCTATCGAATGGCTCGCCATCACGTCCTGTGCCATGCCCGCGATGAGTTCGGCTTCGCCGCTTCCGCGCGTCGTGTGCTGGTCTTGAAACCAATTCCAACACTCCCGGATGTTCGCGCTGGTCGTCTGGTCGGGATAGATGACCGCGAAGGTTTCGCGCTCCGCAACCTCGTTCATTTGCGTCTCGTCTTTGAACTGGTCTGGGTTCTGGGTACAGCCGTGGAGCATCACGACGAGGGGAATCGCCGACCCATCCGCACCGGTCGGAATGTATTTCGTGTAGGTTCGCCCGTCGTAGGTTTCAGTGGTGTACGACCCCTTTGCCGCGCTCGTCGAACCGCTGAGAATCGCACTCGCTCCGACGCCAGCACCGACTGATTTGAGGAGGGTTCGTCGTTTCGTGTTGATTTTTTCTGCCACTTTCACTCACCCCTCGTGTGCTCGGCGAAGAAATCCCACATCCGCCGATTCGCGTCCGGGCCGCCCGGCGCGGTGTACTCCCCGCCTGCGGTTCCGCCCGACCACGCGTGGCCCATGGCGTCGATTTCCCAGTACTCCACCAGATTTGTGCCGGAGTCGTCGTGGTACTCCGAAACGGTGTAGCTGAACGACTCGGATTGCCCGTTCGTCACGGAGTCCGCCGTCGTATCGACGTTGTCGTCGTTCGCGTCGTCGGAGGCGAGGTCATTGGTCTGTATCGCCTGAATCGTCGCTTGGTCGCCGTTTACCGGCGCGACTGTGTCGTCCGCGGTGCCGTGGAAGACGATGGTTGGGCACAAACTCGTGATGCCGTAGTGCTCCATCGCGTCGTAGGCATCGATACCTTTCGCGTGGGGGTCTGGCCCGCCGTACTCCATCGCCGCCGTCGCCCCGGTTACGGTGTCCGCGGCGTCG
The DNA here is from genome assembly GCF_000710615.1 of Haladaptatus cibarius D43. NCBI lineage: Archaea > Methanobacteriati > Methanobacteriota > Halobacteria > Halobacteriales > Haladaptataceae > Haladaptatus > Haladaptatus cibarius. The sequence goes on from NZ_JDTH01000002.1 coordinate 10,411, forward strand.
TATTCGAGCGCCGAGTGGATACCGCCCGCCGCGTAGATGTCGGCGTACTCCGCGAGTAGATTCGGAACCATCGCGCCCCCTGCCGACAGTCCCGCAACGTAGACGCGCTCTGCATCGAGAGTGTGCACATCTATCGTTTCCTGTGTCATCCCGGCGATAACCGCGGCCTCGCCGTTTCCGCGGACGGTGTTCGCGTCGTAGAACCAGTTCCAGCACTGTTCTGCGTTGCGTGCGTTGTACTGGTCGGGGTAGATGACGACGAACCCCTCTTCGTCCGCGAGTTCGTTCATGCCCGTTTCGACGCGAAACTGGTCTGCGTCTTGGGTACAGCCGTGGAGCATCACGACGAGCGGCGACCCTGCGCCCGCCGAATCGGGCACGTACTTCCAGTAGTCGAATCCGCTGTAGTAGTGATTCGTGTACGAGCCTGCTGCAGTTGCAGTTCCCGCGCTTCCGAGGATGCTCGCCGTGGCAACCGTTTCGCCGACCGACCGCAGGAGTGTGCGCCTGTCGAGTTTCATGGTATGGCGTATCGTGCCAACGCCATCAAGCAAAATCTAACGATGGGTTAATATGTAAATATAGTTGGCTCGTACCGGGAAACGTTTCGCTATGGAATTGTGGGATGTCGCCTAAGACACTAATTGGCGAAAATTTATTAGTAGGCTCGGTAGCGCTGACCCCGAACGATTTGCTTTGCTCGAAACCGAGATGTCGAACGTAACTTCCCGAGTTTTCTATTCCCGATAACTCTTGAATTGGGGGAAAGTGGAATGCTATTCACCTAGTGAAAATATTCACTAGATAAGTACACTTTCTCCGGGAGAGATGGTTACAGTACTAAGAGGCGGCCCATGCGAACGACCACCGAGATATTAGCCGTGATGGCAACCAAGATCGAATATCGCACCGAGTTGATTCGTGATACTTCGGTTCGCCTCTTAGTAGCAGGTAAACAAGATGAAACAAGATAAACAAGACGTGCCAGTCAAAATCGATACGCCCGACGCCGTTGCCCGTCAGCAGATGAATTTCGGCGACACGAGCGGGTACGGAGAACTAAGTGGAGAGTACTTTACGTTCGCTTCCGGGACGGATATCACGCCGCTCTTGGAGGGACTGGAAAACGACTTCTGCCAGTGCCCCCATTGGGGGTACGTTCTGGAAGGCGTGCTCACGGCCAGTTATTCGGACGGACGCGAAGAGGTAACTCGAACCGGTGAGCTATTCTACTGGCCGCCCGGCCACACGATCCGAGCGAACGAGCACTCCGAGATCGTCATGTTCAGTCCACAGGAAGAACACGATAGAGTTATTGAACACATACTGGAAAAATTGAACGAGAGTGAATGACGAGAAAGGCCTCCGTAGCGTCACTAAACCCGAACTCAGTTACGGAGGTTCCGTCTCCCCGTGAGCAACCGATCGACGTTTCGGTGACGGATCGAAAAATCGAACTAACGGTAATCCTACACGTCGCCATGGTTGAAAACGACGGTACCGTCTATCAGACAGCGGGCACGGATCGGATAAATTATCGAGGAAATCAAACATCTCCGCTTCCGACGATACCTGTGGCTCGGACGAAAGAATTTATACAATGATTGCTATTATCTAGCATGGGCTCCGCGATTCAGGCCATCGAGTTTCTGGCGCGATCAGAGCACCGAGTCGCGGCACTGGAAGCGTTATCCGAAGCACGCAAAGATCGGCGTGATCTGCGTGCTATAACAGGAGCATCGGATCCAACCATCGGACGCGTCATTCGAGACTTCGAGAACCGTTCGTGGCTTGTGCGCGATGGATCGTACTACGAGCTTACACCACTGGGTGAGTACGTGACCGATCGGTTCTTCGAACTGCGGAAGGGGATGAGAACGGGTGAGACGCTCCGAGAGGTCTGGCAATGGCTCCCCCGGGAGATGGAGGGGTTCGCGGTGGAATATTTCGAAGACGTCACCGTCGCTTATCCCGGTTCGAACTATCCGTACACGCCCGTCGAACGAGTCACTCGCCTCCTCAAATCGACCGATTCCATTCGGGGGCTTGGAACGACTGTCTACAAGTCCGGGAACCTCGAAGTGTTTTGTCGACGTGTAATCGAAGGAATGGAGATGGAGTACATTTACTCGCTTCCGGTTCTCCAAGCAATCGTAGACTGGAACCCCGAGCTAGCAGCCCAAGCGTTCGAGTGTGACAATTGCACCGTCTATCTTCACGACGCCCTTCCAGACGATTCCCGGTGTGGACTCAATATAATGGACGACTGTATCGGCATCTGTGGCCACGATCCCGAAACTGCCCAGCTCGAAGCGGTAATCGACACAGCGTCCCCCGAGGCCCGAGAGTGGGCAGAAGCCGTTTACACGCAGTGTCGAAAGGAAGCACGTTCGTTCGAAATACAGGAGTTGTCTACCGCTGAATCACGTTCACGGGAGCATCGGCTCCGCGTCAAGCCGCAGTAGTCCCACCTGTGCACGGGAACTCCCAGTCGTAACGGCCACGTCTCGTTCAAACGTTATCTTAATATCATCGAAAATGTCGAACGGCATTACCGGGCGAGACTCTATTAGTAGCCCTCAACAGAAATAAATCATACATTGAACGATACTATCGCGCACACCGTTGTCGTCCCAACTGGTGCCAGCGGGTAAAATCGTCCCTACTTTCCGGAAAGTTCCGACGAATAAGTACAAACTCTGAATCAACGTACTGTATTCTATGCCTCATCAAGACATGGCCTCGGCGAAACGAAACGTCGGAACACCCACACGAAATCAACGGTGGCCACGACGATCAACGGAAAACTGACGGACTTCTTCATCCTTCGCATACTGGACGAACCTGTGACCCACGCCGAGCGAGAACGCTAGCGAGCGATCTATTGCGGTCGACCGGTTCGTCAATCTGTAAGCAATTTACCCCGAAAGCTTTCGCACACAATCATCTACTAGTAGAAATGTGCGCCCGGAACACTAACTTCCAGCCTCATCCCGAGGCGGCGTGCCGCGTCGGCTGGCAAACCCTCGTGCCGGGCGGGTGGATGAACCACCGAGCACCGAGATGCAGTTATCATCACGGCGGGCGATTTTGAGAACTGCCACGTTCGAGCCGATTCCACCGGCTCAAGGGGTGATTTCAGAGGTCACCACGCTCACTGAACTGTTGCGCACCCGGGTTCTCCGCTCGGTCATCGCTCCCGAAATGGGACTGCTCCGGCGGGGACTTGAGGTACGCAAAGAATAGGTAAGCGTCGAACCCGATAAGGGCTTTCGGGTTGTCTTCTACTAGACATTGTCACGAATCCGATAAAATCGTCGTTTTTCGTCCGAATTTAGATGGTGTATTCCGACTCCTTCAACTGCACGTAGCCACCGTTTCGATAGCCGTATTTGGTTTTTTTGTACTTGGCGGCGACTCTCGCGGCGCGAACGCCCGACCCGAACTTCGACCGGAGAAGTCCCTTTCCTTCGCTTTTGAGCAGACTGTCCGCCATCGAAAATGTGTCGTCCCAATCGTCCGGGCCGTAGTCGGCGACGATGTCCGCGAAGGAGACGTTCCGGAGGATTTCGTCGCCGATTGCGGCCTTCCACTCGTCGTTGTACGATTCGAGCGAATCGGTCGCAGCGAGTTCCCCGGCGATTTTTCCGGTTCGAACCGCGACGTGGTAGCCGCCTTCGTGGAACGCACTGGTCGTTCCCATCGCGCCGCCAGCGACGGCGACTCCGGCTTTGACGGGTGATTCTATTGGCTTGGTCGAGGAAATCGGATAGGTTTCGGTGCCGCCGGATTTCCCGCGGTCTTCGACCAGCGGGAAATCCGTCTCGATGTCGTACTCGTCGCCGTACTCGTGTTCGAGGAGTCTGCGGATGTACTCCCCGGCGCGGGGCAGGCTTTCGTCGTCTTCGTTCAGGAGGACGTAGGATTCCGGATTGTCGACATTTTCGATGCTCATCCCGATTGGCATCGTGAGGCCGACGCGGGCAACTGTGCCGTCGTTCGGGAAAACCCATGGATACGCCGTCTCGCCGGGGATGTAGCCCCACCAGAATTTCAGCGCCGAACGTTCGAACAGTTCTTCGGGAATCTCCCGATACTCCTGATAGGCGATGTGGTTCGCCGTCGGCGGGCTGAGGTGGTCGCTCACCGACCGGCCGTCGGGCATGAACTGGTCGAGCGCGGAGAGCGTGACGCGACGCTGTGGGCCGTCGGCGAGAATCAGATATTTTGCGGCAATGTCCTCGCCGTCCGCCAGTCGGAGGGTGTGGCGGTATTCTACATCGAGGTCGGTTTCCGTGCGCTTGACGCCGACGCCGACGCGATACTCCGCTCCGGCATCCTCCGCGCGCTCTCTCAGCCAGTCGTCCATCCACGTGCGGTTGAAGGTGAACCCCATCTTCGGGTACGACGCTTCGATTCCCGTGCGTCGGAGGACAGCATTCTCGTTCGGGCCGAGGAACTCCACCCTATCGAGTTCTTGCAGGATGATGTGGTCGGGAATCTCCCGATAGTCCTCGTCCATGATGTCCACCCAGTAGTCCAACATTCCGGCGGCGTCGGTGGAATCCGGGCCGAGAAACTCTCGGTCAGCGCGGGGGACGCCCTGTTCCAAGACGACGGCGTTCGCACCGTGTGCCGCGGCTTGCTCCCCTGCCGACATTCCGGCGGGACCGCCGCCCACGACAGCAACGTCAAATCGCTCCATACGGCTACCGTACTCAACATGGGGTACTAAATTCTTGACCTTTTGTTCGGCGAATGGAGTACGTTCGAGCGTGATAGGATTTCACAAGTTACAGCGCGCTTTCAGTACAATACACGCTTTCATCAGGTACGGTTTTGACGATTCCCCGCACAGAAAACGGTATGACGGAGTTCGAACACCTGAATATCGAGCGCGTCGGCGACATCGCCCGCGTGACGATGAACCGCCCCGAAACGCACAACGCGATGAACCGCGAGATGGCGAACGAACTGCGAACGGTCACGATGGCCCTGCACGACGACGATTCGCGCTGTATCGTCCTCACCGGAACTGACGGCGTGTTCAATACGGGTGCCGACCTGTCGGTACTGTCGGGCGATTCGAACGACGCGCGCACGCTCAGGAAAATCGCGTCGAGTTTACACCGCTCCATCGAAAATCTGGTTCGTGCGCCGAAACCGGTCGTTACGGGCGTCAACGGCGTCTCCGCTGGCGGTGGGTTCGGACTCGCGCTTTCCGGCGACATCGTTCTGCTCGCAGAGGATTCCCGACTGGAGTTTGCGTACCCGAAAGTCGGCCTGACTGGAGACGGCGGTTCGACCTATTTCCTCCCGCACCTCGTCGGCCTGCGCCGAGCCAAGGAAATCGCTTTGCTGGACGAACCGATTGCTCCGGAGGAGGCCGTGGAGATGGGACTCGCCACGGAAGTCGCGGACGACTTCGACGCCCGACTCGCTGACCTCGCAGAATCCCTCGCGGACGGGCCAACTCGTGCCTACGGCGCGACGAAACGCCTGTTCAACCGCGGACTGGGCCGTGACCTTTCGGCGCAGATGGCGAGCGAAACCGATACGATTGCTCGGATGACCGAAACCGACGATTACGAACGCGGACTGGCGGTGTTCTTCGAAAAGGAGACGCCAGAGTTCGAGGGGCGATAGACTGCCTGCGAAAAACCGATTCTCGTATTTCGAACCGAAACACTAATTTCCCTCATTACGAAGGGTTGTGCAATGCAGGCAATTGTCAATGGAGCGGTTCACACGGTTTCCGAAGCAGGCACTATCGAAAACGGAACCGTGCTGTTCGAGGACGGCGAAATCGTCGCGGTCGGCGCGGATACGGACGTTGACGTACCGGAGGACGCCGAGGTCATCGACGCAGGTGGAAAACCGGTCACGCCGGGACTCGTGGAGGCCCACAGCCACGCCGGGATGGGCGAGTGGGGCGAACCGGAAGACGGCGACGTGAACGAACTTACCGACCCCGTGACGCCGCACGTCAACGCGCTCGATGGCTTCCACCCGCGCGACGAGGAACTGCAACACGCCTATCAGGGCGGCGTGACGACCGTCAGCGCCCGAATGGGAAGCGCGAACGTCGTCGGTGGAATCATCTGCTCGATGAAAACCTACGGCGACCTCGCCGACGAAATGCTGATTCAGGAAGACGGCATGAAGGCCGCGCTGGGCGAGAACCCGAAGCGCGTTCACGGCGACCAGAACGGGCGCGAACCCACCACGCGGCCCGGAATCGCGGCCACCCTCCGACAGGCGCTCATGGACGCCGAGGATTACGTTTCCCGACGCGAGAAGGCCGAGGAGGACGGCGACCCATTCGACCGAGATTTGGGACTGGAAAACCTCGCGCGAGTCGTGGAGGGCGACCTCCCGCTTCGCGTTCACGCCCACCGCGCGGACGACATTGCGACCGTCTTTCGTATTGCAGACGAGTTCGGTGTTGCCGACCTTTCCATCGAACACGCGACAGAGGGCCACGTCCTCGCCGACGAGTTCGTAAAACGCGACGTGCCAGCCATCGTTGGACCATCGCTCTATTCGGGTGCGAAGTACGAACTGTCGAATATTACGTTCGAAACCGCTGGAATCCTCCACGATGCAGGTGTGAAAGTCGCCATCCAGACCGACGCGCCGGTGCTCCCGCAGGAGCATCTGGACGTCTGTGTCGGCTTGGCGATTCGGGAGGGTCTTCCCGAGGAGGTTGCCTTGGAAACCGTGACCCGCAACCCCGCCGAGATTCTGGGAATCGAAGACCGTGTGGGGACGTTGGAAGAAGGCACTGATGCGGACGTTGTCGTATGGGATGGCGAACCGTTCGAAATCACTTCTGACGCGGCGCACGTTTTCGTCGATGGTCAGCACGCGTATGATTCGGAGCGCGACGACCGCGACCCCCGCGACGAATACGCGTGGTGAAGTGTGGACTGCCTGTGTGTATCGTCGCTGGAATATGTTCAAAAGAGACGTTAGGTAATCACGACAACACATGACCGCCCCGACGGCGAAATCAGCAATACGAACGTGAGGTTAGTGGAGAATCGGGAGCAAATCACGACTCCAATGAAACCGCCACCGCACCCCGACGACCACATTCCTCCCCAACCGACTCCTTCACTTCGTTCAGTCGTCCCTCGCGTGACAGCCAGCAGACCCTCGGCGGCACGTGCCTCGGGCCTGCTGGCGCACGCGCCACGATGGTTTGTGAAGATTCCGGACTTCCGAATTTGCCATGTGGCGCGCGCTAACGAGCCTTCGAGGACTTCACGTCCGAGAAGGTGAGAGAAAGTCGCGCGAGGGATGAGTGAACGAGCGCCAGCGAGTGAGCGAATCGGTTGGGGAGGCGTGTGGCGAACGAGATTTCGTAGAATCTCGATTGCGAGCGGCGAAGCCGCGAGCGCGGTGGCGGTGGCGGTCATATGTTGTCGTGAATTGCTATCGAAAAACTACCCAATCTCAATCGCGTACTGCTGATTTCGTCGTTGTGGCGGTTTCATTGGAGTCGGGAATTGTAATCCGCCGATATGAGATGATTTCATACGAGAAGAAGCCACTATTCCTGTATCCAAAACCGGCAACAACTAACAACACTACTACACCAAGCCCATCCCAAACCCCTCGCAGCAATCGATAGAATTTTTCGGTGAGACACTATACAAAACCTCGTGAATATACGGGGGACTGTCGCCGAGCCGGGCGAGGTACGAACCGTGACCACTCGGTACGGCGAGCGCGAACTCGCGGAAATACTCGTCAAACCGGACGATGACGCGCCGAAGACGGTGACGCTGTGGGGCAAGTGGACGGAGAGCGCGGAACTCCTCGAAGAAGGCATGGAACTGCTGGTAACGGACGCCGAGGAGTCCGAGTTCGACGGAGAAGCGACCTACGCGACGAGCAAGGAATCCTACGTCGTGGTCGAACCCGGCTTTCTGGTGAACGTGACCGACGTTCGCTCGTGGGTGCAGTGCCCCCGGATGTACTATCTGAACAAACTGTCCGGAATCCCACTCAACTATCCGGTCATCAAAGGGACAATCGTCCACGAGGTGTTCGGCGACCTACTCCGGGGGCGGGAGTTGGACGACTCGATAGACGAACGGGTCGAGGAAGCGGGCCTCGAACTCGGCCTGCTCGGACGCGAAACCGACGAAGTCGCGGGCGAAGTGCGCCAGAACGCCGCCGCAATCGAGGGGTGGCTCGAACAGGGCGTGCTGGACGACACGGACGACTGGCGAAGCGAATACACGCTCATCAGCGAGCGATTCGGCATCAAAGGACGATGCGACGCCCTCCGGCGCGGGATGCCGGTCGAGTTGAAGACTGGCAAGAACACGAACCGCGACCCGCGATTTCAGGACAAGATTCAGGCGGCCTGCTACGCCCTGCTCCTGCAAGAGCGCGACGTTCCGGCGGACACGGGAACCCTGCTCTACACGAAAAACTCCGCCTTGGACAGAACCGAGGAATCCGGCGACCTCTCGCCCGCGAAGGAGTTCTCGATTGCGAAGGGCCTGCTCGAATTCGTCGTCAGAACCCGCAACGAAATCGCGGCGATGGAGTTCGACATGGGCGTTCCGACGGGCTACGAGGCGAACGCGAAGTGCCAGTACTGTTTCGAGAAGGACACCTGTATGGTCGTCTCGGGCCGCCTCGGACAGGAGTCGAAAGCCGGGCAAATCGGCACGCCGATTCCGGAACACGAGCGCGAGTACTTCGACCGAAAGTACCGGGAAATCGAGAAAGAACGACGGGCAACCCACGCGGAGTACGCCAAACTGTGGAAGCAGACGGCAGAAGAACGCGCGGACGACGACCGCGCACTCATCGGTTTGGAACCCGCGGGACAAACCCAAATCGAGGGGGAGCGCTGGGAACTCCGCGCGAAAAAGACGGACGACGCGGTTTCGAAGATTCGAGAGGGCGACGTGGTGCTGGCCAGCGACGGGCACCCGGTTGACGGCCACGGCGAACTGGCGCGAGTGAAGAAATTGGGAACAGAAATCGTCGTCACGACCGACGAACCGGTCGAACTGCACCGACTCGACGTGTATCCCTCGGAACTGTCCGCGGACAGGATGCTCACCGCGCTTCACGACGCTCTTTTGAAGGGCGACCCGCGACGGAAAGCCGTCCTGTTCGGGGAGCAAGAACCCGAGTTTGCGGAGCAAAACGAAGCCTACATCCAGAACAACGAATCGCAGAACGCGGCAGTCAATTTGGCGGTCAACGCCGAGGACTGTGCCCTCATTCACGGCCCACCGGGTACCGGAAAAACCTACACCATCGCACGGACGATTCGGGCGCTGGTTGAGGACGACAACCGGGTTTTACTCTCGGCGTTCACGAATCGCGCGGTGGACAACGCGCTGGAAGCCCTGCGGGAACAAGGCTTCGAAGACATCGTTCGCGTCGGCACGGAAAACGGCGTTCGTGAGGATATGCAGGACGTTCGATTGGAGTACGGCGGCGACCCCGGAACGCGCGCCGCGGAACTCAAACAGGCGAGCGTCGTCGCCGCGACGACCGCGACCTGTGGCTCGCGTATCATGCGCGAACAGGCCTTCGACGTGGCACTCGTGGACGAAGCCTCGCAGTTGACCGAACCGGCGACTCTCGCGGCAATCAACCTCGCGGAGCGGTTCGTTCTGGTCGGCGACCATCACCAACTGCCGCCTGTCGTGAGAGCGGAAAACTCGGAGTCACACTCCGCGGAAAGCGCGAACGATGAAGCCGTGAGCGGCGACCTTTCCGAATCGCTGTTCGAACGACTCGTGGAACAGTATCCCGACGCATCGGTCATGCTCGAACGTCAGTATCGGATGGCCCAGCAGATTCAGGCGTTTTCGTCGCAGGAGTTCTACGACGGGGTGCTTCGCCCTGCAAACGGCGAGGTCGCTGGCCAGCGACTCGCCGACATCCCCGGAGTCGATACGGAAGCGCTTCCGGTGGAACTCGACGGCTGGGTAACGTTCGCCGATTCCGGCGGGAAGGCGGTCGGCAACACGAATCCGGGAGAGGCAGAGCGCGTGAAAGAACTCGTGTCCCAGTTCGCGGAGGCAGGCGTCAATCACGAAGACATCGGCGTCATTGCGCCGTTCCGGGCGCAGGTCGCGGAAATCTCGCGCCGGGTTCCGGATTCGGTCGCGGTCGATACGGTGGACAGGTTCCAAGGGTCGAGCAAGGAGGCCATCATCGTTTCCTTTGTTGCGACAGGTGATTTGGACAGTCCGATTTTCGACGACTATCGCCGGGTGAACGTCGCGCTCACTCGGGCGAAAAAAGCTCTCGTCCTCGTCGGCGACGAAACCGCCCTCCGCTCTGCTCCGCTGTACGACCGAATGGTCGATTGGGCGACGTGAACGTTTTCGTGGGTCGGATTCGTATTTCGGTGTGTGAACCTTGGCAATCTCTCGAATCTCTCGCTTCCAGACTGCGACGTGACCGTTCTCGAACCTCCCGGCGGAAGCGCAATTGACCCCCGTGAGGCCGCCGAGGAGGCGGTCGAAACTCCACACGGGCCACTGCTTTCCGAAATCGTCTCACCCGACGAAACCGTCGCAATCGTCGTCACGGACGTGACTCGCGCGACCCCGGACGATATTCTGTTGGACGTGCTTCTCTCGGAACTCAAAGAGGCGGGCGTTCCCCGAAACCAAATCACGGTCGTCATCGGCCTCGGTTTGCACCGGCCAATGTCCGACGAGGAAATCGCGGACGCTCTCGGCGAACACGCAGACCTCGCCGAGAACCACGACGCCGATTCCGTGGTCGAAGTCGGCCGGGTGGAATCGGGCGACGACGAAATCCCAATCGAACTGAACCCGACTGTCGCGGACGCTGACCGCGTGCTTTCGACGGGGATGGTCGAACCCCACCAGTACGCGGGCTTTTCCGGCGGGGCGAAGACGGTGGCAATCGGCGCGGGTGGCGAATCGCTCATTCGCTACACGCACGGGCCGGAGATGCTCGCGCACGACGGTGTCCGACTGGGTCGAATCGAGGACAATCCTTTCCGCGAAACGCTCAATTCGGCGGGCGACGTAATCGGCGTCGATTTCTGTCTGAACGTTACACACGGGCCGAGCGGGATTCTCGGAGCAAGTGCAGGGCACCACCGCGATGTGGTTTTCAACCTCGCAGAAACCGCGAAAGAAGTACTGTCGGTTCAGGTCGAAGAACAATTCGACGCAGTCGTCGCGGGCGTTCCGGACACGAAAGCGACCAATCTCTATCAAGCCTCGCGCGCCGCGACCTACGTCGTCCTCGGCGACCGAAATCCACTGCGTTCTGGCGGTCGCGTCGTCGTCCCCGCCGAACTTCCTGAGGGTGCGGGTGAAGGTCGTGGCGAACGGCGGTTTTACGACCGACTCGCCGACGCCGAGGACGCCGGGTCGTTGTACGAAGCGATGCGCGCAGGATACGAACCGGGCGCACAGCGGGCGTTCGTCGTGGCGCGCGCGCTGCGCGACCACGACGTGTACGTGACGGGAAGCGAGCATCCGGAAATCGTTGAAGACTGCTTGATGTACGCCCGCGAGTCGATTTTGGACGCAGTCGAACCCGGAAGCGAGGTGCTGGTCGTGCCGAACGCACTGGAAACGCTGTTGGTGGAGTAACGAAACTGGATACTGTTTTTCACATTTCGGCGTTCACTATCAGCAACAGAATCGTACAGGTTCGCCGTCCTGCCTCGCCCGTACACACGGGGTCAATGGTGGGTACAAGGCCATTCTATATTAAGATAATTGGAAAAATAATTATATTATTATGATAGAGTTAGAATAATGTGAATTCCGAAAAAGAAGATACTGGACAACGCGAGACCGACGAAGACATCGAATCCTGCCGACGACGCGATTATTTGAAACTAGGCGCGACTGCCGTCACGGGGGCCGCATTTGCTGGCGCTGTCGCAACTGGGTCGGTGAGTGCCGCAACGACGCGCAAGGGAATCTCGTTCAGCACGGTAGTGGACGCGGTCGACGACCTCGGGTGGGACCCGGATGGCGATGTCGAAATCCCACCGCCAACTGACGACGACACGCTCATCGAGGTGCCACCGGGTGAGTACGTCTTCCCGAGCGGCAACTCGGACAATGCCTTCGTTTATGGAACGCTCAAGAACTGGGGTATTCGCGGCACGGGAACCAGTCCCGGTGACGTGGTGTTCCGCACATCAGACGGCAACTCGGAAAACTTCGTCTTCTCCACCTATAGCTCGGACGGTGTGCTCATCGAGAACGTAACATTCGATAACACGAAGCAGAAGGAGGGTGGCGACATCGGTCTCATTCTCGAAGGACAGGACAACATCGAAGTTCACGACGTGGAGACCATTGGTTTCTCCGGTCAGGAACCGTACTGCCGCGAATCGATTCACGTGATACTGTACGACTCGGCCGGCGAAGCTAACGTCGTCAACTACAAGAAAACCGGCCCGTCGGTATTCGTCGGACATGGCGAATCGGACGGTGGTGGACACATAAACCGGAATCACGACGGACTCGTCAGGTTCAAAAATTGTCGCATCGAGAATCAGGGTGGAGACGGCGGCCTCTACACCGGCAAACACGACGGAAAAGTTATTTTCGAGGATTTCTATTTCGCCAACAACGACATGGCCGCCATTCGAACCGGTGCGGGTTCGGAACTCCACAACAGTGAAATCGTCATGGACACCGACAACGACCATCCGGACAACGTCTTTATTGACGACGACCCTGACACCTCCGAAGACGAATCCCCGACTGGCGCGCAAGGTATCTACTTCAGCAGTGCCCAGTTCGGAAAATCCGGCGGCGGCGTCTACAACTGCGACATCAAGATGCTCTCTACCTACAACGATTCCATGGGAGCAATCCGCGTCAATCCATGCGACGGTAACCTCGAAATCAAGGACACCACGATTACGGTCGAACTCACAGACAGCGACGGGATGCCTGCGATATTGGCCCTTGGCCCTGAAGACCAGCGAGGTAGCACCCATCAAATTCCAGAAAAACCGTGGGGGTTGACCATCGACAATGTCACCATCAACGGCAACGGGGAGTTCAGAACGAACGACAACGGATTCATATACAAGGGCGTCGTTGTCCTCGAAAACCGCCCCGGTTCAGTCGTTCGAAACTCCTGTATCGAAACGACTGGCGGGGCACCGGGTATCGACTTCATGAACTCGGACAACTGTTCCGTCGAGAACACGAACATCAACGTTGACGGAACCGCTATTCTGCCAACAAGCGGCGTCTCGAAAAGCGGCATTACCTACGACGAAGCGTGTCCGCTTCCAGATGACGGGACTTCCCCGACAGAACCCTCGTACAGCGGTGCAACTGCCGTTGAAATCCCTCACGTCAGCGACACGACGAAGGCAGGGGTTCAGTTCGACCTCACGAACGAAGCCGATTCGAACCTCACCATCACCGGAATGTCAATCACTTCCGCCGACACCAGCATCGACCGTCTGTACGACAACAGCGATTCCGTCGGCGAGTGGGTCAGCGAGCTGTACATCGACGCGGACGTGCAAACCGGTGTGACGGACGTAAGCGGTGCCACGAGTCTCCCTACGACGCTTGACTTGGATGCTGATGGGTGGGACGATTCCGCCGACGCCAACGCCATTCTCTCCGCCGGTTCCTCGGCCACCGTCTCGCTCGGCCGATTCGAGTCCGGCACCACGCCCGTCGAGATGGTCGGCGAATCCATGGACATTAGCATCGACTACACCGTCGGCGGGACGAGCGGAACGAAATCGTTCACCGTCACGCCGACCGACGGCACCACCGCAGACCTCACGTATGGCAACGACGCGACGGCGACCGACATTTCCCACGACAGTAGCACGAAACAGTGTGCCGTGGAGTTCAGCGTCACGAACAACGCCGGGACGGAGATGACGCTCACCGAAATGACCGTCACGCCCGCCGACACCAGCATCGACGGTCTGTGGTGTCGCACCGAAGCAATCGGCAAGTGGGAGAGCGAAATCTACGTCGAATCGGACGTGCAGGCTGGCGTGACCGACGTAAGCGCTGGCGCATCGCTCCCTCGAACCTTCGATATGGATGCCGATGGCTGGTCGGACAGCGCCGACGCAAACGCCATCCTCTCGTCCGGTTCGACCGCGGGCGTTTTTCTCTCACGATTCGAATCGAACGACTCGCTAGTCGAGATGGGCGGAAAATCCGTCGATGTGACTATCGACTATACGCTCGCAAGCGGCGAGAGTGGATCGGAGACGCTCACGCTCCAGCCCTGAGTCGGACGAGCCGTTTATTATTTTCTGGCAACGAAGTCACTTTGACTGTGCTACCTCGCCGTCAGCGCTGTTCTTTGATTCGCTTCCATCGATTTCCTCTAGAACGCGCTCGTGAAACTCCTGCAAAACCGCGCTCTCGTCCTCAGCGAGAACGACGTCGCTCGCCATCAGAGTTGCGAGGCCGAACGCTCTGGGGGTCGGGGATTGCACTCGATGTTGGACGACGTCGATATCGCCGGACTGTATCTTCCCGAGGATGTCCTCGACGGCCGACAGCGCGAGTTTGTCCTCGATGATTTCCCGATACGTTTCTTCCATGACGGCGAACTCGTCCAACTCGTCGGCGAACCCGAGCAACATCTCGCTCGACACCTGCTGTTCGCTGGCGGATTTCTCGTACCCTTTGTAGCGTTTGAGAATCATCAGCGAGCGCGTGGCGTTGATGCGGAAATAGCGCTGGAGTAAGTCGGTACCCGACAGCGCAGACCGTAAATCCTCGCGCAGTTCGTCCGGCGAAATATCGCGGAGGATGGCCGGAACGTCTACCTTTCTGTTCAGCGGCATGGAGACGGTAAATCCGTTGTCCGCGACTGCTACCGTGACGTTGGTGTTTGCCGACTGGGCGCAACGGTAGGCGACGACGCGGGAGAGGCCGTCGTTGAACTTTCGCCCGTAGTTTGAGTGGACGTAGTAGTGGCGTTTGTACTCGTCTCTGTCCATCTCGATTTCGATGGAGAGGCGATTTTCGGTGCTGACGCTTTCGGAACCGGCGTAGCGAACCTGTTCGTCGAACATCCGGGCGATTGCACGGACGCTGTTTTCGTCCAGCGGGAACTCACGAAGCCACACCCGGACTGCCGGTTTGCCGCGGTCTGAAAGCCGCGAGAGGAGTTCGCCTTGGAACGCCGCGATTTCCTGCCCGAGGTCGTAGGAAAGTGGCAGTCGTTCCGAAAACCACGAGGGAACCGTCGGGCGGGCGTTGGTTCGGTCGGCGTACACCTTCGACCCGCGGCGGTAGCGGTATTCGAAATGCTGGCCGCCGAGGACGAACACGTCGCCCTTTTCGAGCGTGTCGAGGTAGTTTTCGTCCAAGTCGCCGACCCATTCGTTGTCGGCCCGGGTGACCACGTCGCAGGAAAACGAATCCGGAATCGTCCCGATGTTGGTCATGTAGATGACGCGGGCGAGGCGACCCCGTTTTCCCATCAGCGTTTCATCGACCGGGTACTCCGGATAGTGGTACTCGCCATCCGGCGGGTCGTTGCCGTCGCGCCACACCTTCGCGTAGACGTTCTTGTCCTCAAGTCCGTCGTACTCTGCGGTCAGATAGCGCAGAAGTGATTCCCACTGTTCGTCGTCGTAGTTTCGGTAGGGGTAAGCTCGCTGGAGCGTGGCTTTTAGTTCGCTCTCGGGGCGAATCTCGTTAATTGCCATCCCGTAGACGTGCTGGGCCGCCACGTCCTGCGCCTGCTTGGGGACGAAAACGCGGTCTACGAAGCCCTCCTCCGCTTTCTTCAGCATGACCGCACACTCTATCAGTTCGTCCCTATCGAGGGCGATGACCCGGCCGGTGACCGTCTGCCCGAGTTGGTGGCCTGCGCGTCCGACGCGCTGAAGCAGGGAAGCGACGCTTTTCGGCGAGCCGACTTGCACCACCAAATCGACGTGTGGCATGTCGATGCCGAGTTCGAGGCTCGTGGAAGTCGTCACCACGTCCAAGTCGCCATCCTTCAACCGCCCCTCGATTCGTTGGCGGGCTTCCTTCGAGAGACTGCCGTGGTGACAGCCCGAATTGTCCTCGTCGTAGCCGTCGAACTGCTTGCGGAGGTTCTGTAACACGCGCTCCGCCCCGGAGCGCGTGTTGGTGAAGACGAGGGTGTTCGTATGATTTTGGATGAGGTCGTTCAGTTGGTGGTAGAACCGGTCTTGCACCGTCTCCCGAGACGTGTGAATCAGGTCGTCCGTCGGGGAGTGTAGTTCGAGGTCGAATTCGCGGACGAATCGAGTATCGACGATTTCGTACTCCCGACTCTCTCCGCCGGGCGATTTTCGACCGACCAGAAATTCCGCGATGTCCGACAGCGGTTCGACGGTCGCCGAACAACCGATTCTGGTCGGGGAGTCGTGGGCGAGATTTTCGAGTCGCTCCAAACTAACCGACAGATGCGTCCCTCTTTTTCCGTCTGCAAGGCTGTGGATTTCGTCCACCACGACGTATTCGACGGTTCTGAGTTTTTCCTTGAATTTCGGCGAGTTGAGCAGAATGGCGAGGGTTTCCGGCGTCGTGTTGAGGATGTGCGGCGTCTCCTTCAGCATCTTCTGTCGCGCTGACGAATCCGTGTCGCCGTGTCGAATCGCGTGACGAACCTCGCTTACTGCTCGGGCTGAGTCTGAAGAACCTTCGGCGGTTTCTGACTTGGGAGAATCGGCGGCGCTCGCCGCCGATTCTCCGCTCTCTCCGCCCGACTCGTCATCTGCCATCTTTTCCCGAATGCCCGACAGTGGCACTTCGAGGTTTCTGTGGATGTCGTTCGCCAGCGACTTCAGCGGGGAGACGTAGAGGCAGTACACCGAGTTTTCGAGTCCGAATTCGCGCTCCCGGCGAAACAGTTCGTTCAGAATCGCGGTGAAGGAAGCGAGCGTCTTCCCGCTTCCAGTCGGAGAGGCGATGAGGGCGTTTTCCCGCCCGTGAATCAACGGAATCGCGTCGCGCTGTGGCGGCGTGAAAAAACCGCCGTTTTCGGGAACGAACTCGCCGAACGCTTCGACCCACCATTTCCTGACTGCTGGTTCGAGGAGGTCTAACACCTCCCCGTCCGCGAGTTCGACCGACTCCGGGTCGAACTCTACCCCCTCCCGGGCCAACAGCGTTCTCCCATCCATTTGTTCCGGATTGGAAGCGGGCGACAAAGAGGGTTATGCCAGCGGAGTGAAAGTGAAACTTGTCTGTTCGGAGCGTTAGGGCCATCTGGTAATCTGGAGTGGTTCCGTCATCGCTTATAAATCTTCGTCAGCGAGTCGGTCGATTCGGGAGAGCGCACGCTGACAGACCGGGACGTACCCCACCGCGAAAAGCGGGAGAGAGAACACGACGCGACAGCCGTTCCGGTCAGTCAACGCTTCTATTCGGTGGCCCGTTGCTGGAAGCCCTGCGACATCCCACGACCAGTAGTACTCGTCGTAGGCCGTGATTTCGAATGACAACTCGATTCCGAGCGGCGTTTTGATTCTCCCAGTCGAACCGAGTCGAATGTTTCTATCGGCACACTCCACCGCCCGCACCGACGGTCCCCATTTCGGCCAGCAGGCCGTATTGGTCAGCACGTCCCAGACGCGCTCCGCCGGGGCGTCAATTGCGCGCGAAACCGCGAGATAGCGTCCGTTGGAATCCCGCTCGACGCGAACCTCGCTCTGCATGGCTGAAAGACGGACGGCAAATGCAAATCGTTAGTGGCGTGATTCCCTCGAACCGACGCCCAACGTTACCTTCCGGCACGGCTGAACCTTTTTGACCCTCCCGCACGGGAATCCACACATGCGAGTCACATTCCTCGGCACGGGAAGTGCGATGCCGACCGGCGAGCGGTTTCAAACCGGCCTCGTCGTCGAAGACGACGGAAATCGCCTCCTCGTGGACTGTGGCAGTGGCGTTCTCCACCGCCTTCAGCAGTCGGGAATCGGTTACGAAAATATCTCTACCGTTCTGCTGACTCACCATCACGTAGACCACGTCTCCGACCTCCTCCCACTGCTCAAAGCCCGCTGGCTTGCGGGGGAAGAACATCTCGAAGTCGTCGGCCCGAAAGGCACGAAAGCCCTGCTCGACGGCCTACTTTCGGTTCACGACTATCTCGACGGGCGAGTCGAACTCCAAGTCCGCGAAGTCGGAGCACAGGAGTTTTCCGTCGCGGGATTCGACGTAGAAGGCTTCGAAGCGCGCCATTCGATGCCCTGCCTCGCCTACCGATTCGGCGACGATTTCACTTTCAGCGGCGACAGCGAGGCGTTTTCGGGACTCACAGCTTTCGCGGACGGCTGTTCCGTCCTCGTCCACGATTGTTCGTTCCCCGACGAAGTGGACGTGGCGAATCACCCGACGCCAACGCAACTCGGTGAGGCGCTTTCCGGCGCGGACATCGACCGGGTGTATCTGACGCATCTCTATCCGCACACTGACGGCAAACACGAGGCCATGGTGTCCTCGGTTGCGAAGAACTACGACGGCGACGTTCGATTCGCGGAAGACCTGTTTTCGGTCGAACTCTAATCGCGGTTTTCCCCTCGGAACTATCTACTGCTCCACTGTTCCCTCTGGCGGTTTCGATTCAGCATCCAATTTCTTCCCGTCTCCTCCGACGTGAATTGCCTGCTCGGACACGGTGAAACTAGTGACGCCGAACGGCAGTTCCCGGTCACGAATCGTCACGATTCGTCGCAACCGAAGTTCTCCGTCCAAATGCAGTTCGTCGCCGTCGAAACGACGTTCGAGTTGGAGGGTTCCGGAACTCTCCGACTCGATTTTGGCCGTTCCGATGTTTTTCGGAACCGAGTCGAAATCGTCCGTCCAGACGAGGTTGCAGGCTGTTTCGCCGTCTTCCGTGTGACCGAATCGAATCGTTCCGCCGATGATTCGCGCATCGAGCGTGCTGTCGTTGTCGAACTGGAGTTCGACAACGACGGAACGACCGGATTGGTTCGAATCGCCGTCGGAACCTATCTTTTCGTTCCGCTCCGCGCGAACGTCGGCGACGGAGAGGTCGTCAACCAGCGGGCCGAACAGTTCGTGTTCGTACCTGTCGGAGAGTTTGAGGCCGACGACTGGGACGAGCCTGACGAGATAGTACACCGCCACGATGGCCAACTTCCCCACCAGATACAGCCACATCGAGCCGAAATTTGGTTCGGATTTCGGTTAAACGTTCCTGCCGATGGAAAAACGATATGATACTATCTGTCGTACTGTCACGAATGGACGCCCAAACCTTGACCGCCGGAAACGGTGCGGTGGTTCGAATCGCCCTCTATCTGCTGGTTTTCTGGCCGACCGTCGGCTACTACGTCTACTGGGATTCAGTCCGACGCGAGCAAAATCGTCCGATTGCGCGAGGTATCGCCGTCGGCTTTCTCGGCCTCGCGGGACTCATGCTGTACGTGTTTCGGCGAGATTACTCCAATCGATAGCGAAGCAGGGCCGCGATTCCGCCGAGGTTCGACAACTGCTCGCCCGGCGCGAACTCGTGGGAAAAGACAGTCACGTCCCCGCCTTTCCTCTCTACGTCGGTGATGACCTCGTTCACGTCGATTGCCCACTCGCCGCCCGCTTCGTCCTCGCCGAGCGCGCCGCGCTCCTTTCGGAGGCGTTCGTCTAGCACGAGCAGCCGCTCGACCGCACCGAAGTCGGCGGCTTTCGCCACCTCCTCGATACCGTAGGCGGCTTTCGCACCCTCCGCCATTCGCCGCATCAGTTCGTCGATGAGTTCCGCTTCTTCGCCGATTCGCGTCTCCTCTTGCACCTCGGCGACGGCACCGCGTTTCAACACTTCGTGAACACCTCTGTCGCCGACCGCACTCACGTCTACTTGCGTGATGAGGTCGGTCAAATCGGAATAGTTCTCCGCGATATGGTCGTAGGCGTCCTGTTTCGTGAACCCCGGCCCGGCGAGGATGATGGCGTCCACGTCGAGATGGGACAACGCCGACCCCAACTGGTCGAACAGTTCGGTTCGGCCACCCGCGTACTCGCCTTTGCCGGTCGTTCCGCTGAACGAGGTGTACTCGTCGGCACCGTACTGCGCGACGGTGTGAATGTGGGCTTGGCCTTCCTCGACGGTGGCGATGACGACGTCCGGATTTTCGGTCGCCTCGACGGCGTCGTCCAGTCTGTCCAACTGGTCGCGTTTCCACACCTTCGCAATGGAAATCTTCTCACGTTCTTCGACGTTTACCGTGTGATGCAACCCCAACTGGTCTTCTCTCGAACAGTCCGTGATGATGCCGCCGACGCGGACGCGGTTGGCGAATCGGTGGAACTCCACGTCCTCCACGTCGAGCGTGATGTGCATGTGTTCTCGCTCGCCGCCCGTATCTCGCATCTGGTCGTCCGCGCGCTGGATACGCCGGGTCGTGTCGCCCGTGACGCTGTCGCCCGGTTCGAGGAGATAGGTGAGATGCCAGAGGTCGTCCAAACTCTCGGGAACGAGCGTAATTTGCTCGCGATTCCCGTCGAGGGACGTTCGGTCGTGTATCTGCATGGTTAGAACTGTGTGTTCCGATGATAAGTGCCCTGCTATTCGGAGCGTTCGGTCGTGCATTTTGGAAGTTATCAGACAGGCTTAAATGCGACCCATCTGATATCCCATCTGGTATGTTAGAAGACGCATTATCGTATCCGACGAAGGGGGACAACGGCCTCGCACGACTACTCATCGGTGGTGCCCTGATGCTGTTCTCTCTTTTCATCATTCCCGGACTTATTGCGATGGGCTACGTCATCGAGACACTGGCCGCCGTTTCGCGTGGCGAAGAAGAGCTTCCGGCGTTCGAGGATTGGGGTAACCTGCTCATGTTGGGTCTGAAATCGTTCGTCGTCAACCTCGCCTACACGATTGTCCCGACTCTTATCATCATCGTGTCGATCGTCGTCGGACTTAGCGGCGCAGGCAGCACGGACACGAGCGGATTAGGTGCCGGTTTGGGTATCGTCTCCCTCGTCGGCGTGCTGGTTGGATTCCTTCTCTCGTTGCCAATTGCGTACATCATTCCGGCGGCGTACACGAACCTCGGGCGAACCGGGAAGATGGGTTCGGCATTCGACTTCGGGACGCTCAAACCAGTCGTGACCACCAAGAAATACTTCTTCGGTGCGCTGTTTTCGTTCTTCATCCTCATGGCGGTCGGCGTCGTGTTTTCCATCGTCTCCATCTTCACCTTCGGCCTCGGCTACGTGTTCTACCCGTTCGCCATGTTCTGGGTTTATCTCGCCGGAAGCTACATGTTCGGCCTCGCATTCAAAGAGACGACACAAAGCCAGCAAAACCAGCCACCGGAAACGAACGCATCGTTCACAAACTAAAACCGCTCTATTATTCTCCGTTTTTTGACCGTCGGGAGCGTCTGCGTTGTTCCCTCCACGCCGCGGCTTCTGCCCCCCATTCGGGCCGTTCGTCGATGCCGCCCGCGACGACTTTTTTCTCGCCTTTTTCTTCCTCGCCCATTCGTCGGTTCTCTTCCCGCCGCTCTCCCGTCTGTCGCCCGCTCGCACCAATTCGAGTTGGTCGGTGCTGTTCGTCCGCCACCGAACGGTCGGTTGCTATCGCATAGCCGCGACCGAAGCAGTAGGCGGCGGCCACCTGACAGTAGAAGTTGACGCCAGCACCGACGAGGTGACCGATGCTTTGAACGGCGCTCACGAGTGCCGAATCACCGTACTCGGCGAAGAGAACGCCCGTCGCAATGGTTCCGCCGAGAAGGGTGTAGACGACCGACCCCGCGCCGACGAAACAACACCCGACGAACCAACGACGCAGATACCCCATATCGAAGGAAACCGACCGAATCGTCTCCCAGTCGAGCATAGCATGCAGTCGCCGTTCTCGCACGACGTTCGTCACTAAGGCAGGGAGGAAAAACCACACCGGCAACGCTACGACGAGGAGAAACAGCGCGAGAAAAACGAAAAAGAGAACGCCGACGAAGGCCCCGCCGAAACCGATTTCGTTGAAGAACAGCGAGAGCAGGGCGATTGCGGCGAAGCCTGCGACGCCGATACCGGCATAACAGACGAGAACGAACCCGGCCAGCAAGCCGTTTTCGAACAGGCCGTCCCAGTTTTCGAACGGGGGAACGGATTCGCCACGCGAACTCGAATCCAGCACTCGCCCGATATAGCCGACTGCCAACACCATCGGAATCACGAACACGCCGAGCGCGCTCAACAGCATTCCGATGGCGACCGTTCGTCGCGGACGGTCGCCGGAAACAGGGTATCGAAGCGCGTCGGCTATCACGATTCTCTCGACTAAAACTAGCTTTTCTGGACAATTAGCTGTTCCGGATACAACTATTCTTGTACGCGGGCAAAAAGGAACGGTGAACTATCAGACCGCCGGTCTGCGGTCGTCCACTTCCGGCCCCTCACGCAGTTGGTGTTCGGTGGCTTCCGCATACGACCGGGCGTAGATGTACGCCGCAGTCACCTGCGCGTAGAAGCCGAGGAACACCGCTGCCAGCCAGCCAATCAGCGGAACGGCGGCGACGATGCTCACGATGACACCGGCCACGACGATGACGCCGAGTGCGAGGAGCCAGCCGGTCGCGTACTCCCTGTCGCGGACGATGGGCGTGAGCGATTCGTAGTCGAATCCCGCCCCCATCGTCCCGTCCTCGGCAAACCGGACGAGTGCGGCGGGCACCACGTACCAGACTGCGAGCGTCGCAAGCAGGGTCAGCAAGCCGCCGAGCAGGGCCACCAGTCCACCGATAAACGGCACGTCGTTTGCGAGCGCGACTCCTCCGCCGACGAATACCGCGGCGAGTATCGCAGGCACGAGGAAGTAGACGAGCGTGATGATGGCGGCTTTCAGGCCGTCAACCGTGAGTTTTCCCCAATCGCCGAACGTCGGCGCTTCGCTGTCGCCCGCCGACACGTGGCGCAGGACGCGAATCACGTAGCCTTGCACGATGAGCGCCGGGATGATGAGGAAGCCGAAGATGGCGAGTACTCCGCCGATGAGCACGGTTTTCGCGGCGTCGTCACTGTCCTTCAGATAATTGATGCTGTCGTTGAACATTTTTATCCCCCGAGCGCGGTTTATGCACCGGGCAAAACCGCTGACTCTACTAGAGGAACGCTTGCTAAGAGCTTAACCCTTCTTTGCGAAAACCGGACGTGTCAGTTCACCGTTCGACTGTCTCGGTTCACCATCTGACAAACTCTGTCCACCGTTCAACTGACTTAGTCCACCATTCGACTGCCCCCGGCGGGCAGGAACTCCTGAATCAGGTCGGGACTCGCCACCTTGCGAACGAAGGAGGTGTCTTTGAATCGCTCACGGAACTCGCGGTACAGTCGCTTCGCGGCGTCGTTCTGGGCGTACTGGCCCGGTTCGACTTCGATGTGGGTTTCGGCCTGCGATTCAATTGCCGACGGCGGGCCGCCGATGACGCGAGTGTTCGGTTCGGCGGTGATACCGACCGCGATGCCGACCGGCGTATCGTTGAAGTAGGTTCGGTCGCCGCGGATGGCGAACGCGCCCTTTTCCAGATATTCGCCGCTTTCGGGCGTCTTCGACACCTGTTCTGGCGACACCATGTAGGCGTCGCCCGAAAAGCGTCCGTCCTTCCAGACCGACGAGTAGGATACCGCGAACTGGACGGCCTCCTCTTTGCTTTGGTCTGGCACGTCAATGTCTTTCGACGGTTCGCTCGGGTCGGACGTTTTCAAGATGGTAATCGGGCCGCCGTGGGCCTGCGAGTGGAAGAACAGGTCGGTTTTGTCCATGTATTTTTTGACCAGTTCTTCGTTCTGGTCGGCGTTGCGCCCGCCGATGACGAGGAACCCGTCGGAGGTTCGGAACCAGCGGAATCGCTCGTACCACTGCTCTTGGTTCCGAATCGGAATCGACGCCCGCGACAGCCAGTCGATGTCCTTCGGTTCGTCGTCGTCCCGCGCTTCCGCCGGTTCGGCGTCCCACTCCTCCTTTCGTTTTTTCACGGCTTCGAGTTCCTCGCGGGTGTCCTCGATTGCGGCTTGTGCACCTTCCTTTTTTTCCTCGATTCGCTTCGCTTCCTGATACAATCTGTCCGCGTTCTTCTCGACCCCGTCGCCCGGAAGCAGGGTGATTTCGGTGTCGTCGATTTCGACGGTGACGGTTCCCTCGCTCTCGTCGATTCTCTGCACGGCCGCCGCCGCTTCGATTCCGCGCTCCGCGCCCTCCTCGAATCTGGCTTCGATGTCCGCCCACGGCGTGTCCTCGGCGCGGGCGTTTTGCACCGTCGAGAGGATTTCATCGACAAAGCCGTAGTTGCCGTACAGCAGTTCGGCCTTCTCGCGTTCGACGTCCGCCTGCTGTTCGAAGCCCTCGATTGCGCCCTGCTGTTGGTCGATGATGCGCTGTTGTTTCTCGATTTGACTCTGGAAATCCGGTTTCTGCGGTTCGTGGGCGTTCGCTCCGCCGCCGTCGCCGTCGTCGCTCAAATCGAGGTTCGTGAAATAGTCGTCCAGCGCGGCGTTGAACGAGTCGAACGCTTCCACGTCCCGCTCTTCGTACTCTTCGAGCGGGAACGGCGTCACGTCAACGCGAGTGTCGTCTTCGTAGTAAACGCGCGGGTCGAAATCCCCTGTCTCCAGCGGTTCTTTCAGTCGCTCGATGGCGGCGTACAGTCGCTCGTACTCCTCCTCGCCCGCGTCCGCGATGTCCATCGCTTTTTCGACGTTCGCGCGGGTACAAACCTCCTCCGCGTACAGGCCGCCGAAGTTGAGTTGGGTCGCCAGCGTCCGAACCACGTCGGTGTCCGAATCGTTCATCCGGTATTCGAACTCTTCGTAGTCGATTTCGAGCGGGTTCACCCGCGAGTCGGGGAACTCGTAGCGCGAACCGGGGGCGACGGTTCGGGATTTGAGTCGAACCGTGTCGAGGCTGTCTACGACTTCGTAGTTCTCGCCTAGCACAGCGATGTTGCCCTGTCCGAATAGCTCCGCGACGATGGTCGTATCGCCGTCCTCACGCCGGAACTCGAACTGGAGGATGCGGTCGAACTCGAACTGTTCGACGCCCGCGAAATCGGCTCCTGAGAGGCGATTTCGCAACATCTTGGCGAAGTTCGGCGGTCTACCCGGCGCGGCGGGAACGTGTTCCGGCGCGGCGGTGTGGGCGCGTTTGATTTCGCCCACTTCGATGAGTAGTTCGAGGCGTCCCCGGTCGAAATCCCGCATTTTGAGGCGCAGGAGGTCGTCACCGTAGAGGTACGCTTTATCGACCTTCGCGCCCTCGTAGCTTGCCAGTTCGCGGACGACGGCGGCGAGGTCGATGCTCGAAAGCTCTCGCTTTCTGTCCATATCCGGATTTTCTCGGGCGGGAGGAAAGGCGTGTCGTTCGGCAGGCGGGTCTAGTTGGTCGGCAGGCGCAATACATCGCGCCTGCCGACCTGCGCGTAACTCACTCCCCTTCCGAAATCGCTTCCGACCGACTGAAACTATCTTCAGCGTTCTCCACTGTGTCCGTCGCTCGCAGTTGGTCGTACTTTCGCTTGAACTGCTCATCCGTCAGTCCGCACATTGCGTAGCGATAGCGGAGTGCGGCGATAGCCGCATCTCCGCCGTCGTCGCTGGCGAGGAGCGCTTCGAGACGGTGTTCGAACTGCTCCTCACTCACCTCGCCGTGAGCGTATCGCTGGCGGAGTTCGGCAAGCGCGTCGTCGGTGGTGTGGTCGCGGTCGTGAGATTCACTGTTGGCGGTATCCGTCGAGTTATCGATATTCTCGCCCGATTCACTCCCGTCGTCCTGCGAGGGAGATTCGACAGTTGAAGACGTGTCCTCGGTTTCGTCTTCCGCTGCGTTCTCCGGTTTCAAAAGTAGGTGTCCACCGAGCGAAATAGCGACGAGAAACCACAACAACAGCGCACCCGAGGTGCTTCCCCCGGCGTAGACCATGACACCACAGAGGCTTAGCACAATCGCCACGAACGCGATGACGACCTTTTTCGTGGAGAGTTCGATTGTTTTCTCGCTCGGGCGACCCATAATCGAGCGATAGAGATACTGTGTGAAAAACGAATCGACAGGAAACGAGAACGTTTTGGATTACTCCTCGTCGAAATCCATCGCCGCGCTGTTGATGCAGTAGCGCTGTCCGGTCGGTTCCGGGCCGTCCTCGAAGACGTGGCCGAGGTGGCCGCCGCAGTTCGCACAGACGACTTCGGTTCGAACCATGCCGTTGCTCCTGTCCTCTCGCGTTTCGACGTTCCCCTCGGGCACGTCGTAGAAACTCGGCCACCCGCAGTGCGAATCGTACTTCGTGTCCGAGTCGAACAGTTCCGCGCCACAACCGGCGCAGACGTAGGTTCCGTCGTCCTTTCTATCGAGGTGTTCGCCGGTTCCCGGGCGTTCGGTACCCTGCTCGCGCAGGACGTGGTACTCCTCGTCGGAGAGTCGCTCGCGCCATTCGTCTTCGTTCTCGGGCAGGTCGGATTGCTGTTCGCTCATGTCCATTCCTAGTGCGCCACGAAGGATAAACTCCCTGCAAGGTGGGCCAGCAAATTCATAGCGCGGGCGACGAAACGTGCGAACGAGATGAGTTTGACGACCCAGTCGAGCGTCATCGGACGCCTTGAAGGAGAGGATTGCCAGTGGTGCCACGACGGCCGATTGGAGCAAGGCACCTACAAAGGAAACGACGCGGTCGTCTGTGACGCTTGCGAGACGCCCGCCGCACAGCTCTGGTAAGGAGGCTGGCCGAACCGCCGTCTCCCGACTGAGCTGCTATCCGACCGCCTTTCCCCGACCGAATCACCACTCAACTACCATCCAACCCCCCTCCGACTTTTCGACGGAATGTATATGATGTTGACACACAGTGAGTAGAACGTGTCTTCCCGCGACGCGTCCTCCGACGAGACGATTCGATGGTCGCTCGACCCGACGGACAGTCGTCTCGCACTCATCTGCCTGCACGGAGCCTACGGAATCATCGGCGGCGTGACGCTCATTGTACTGTCCGGAATCGCATTCGTCGGCGTGACGACGGTGCTCTCGGGCCAGTTCGAGATTCTCGCGCTCGCCCTCCTTCTCGGATTGGTCGGCGGGCCGTTCTCCCTGCTCTATCTGCTACCACTGTTTACCGAGTCGAACCAGCCGGTATTTCTGGGATTTGCCGAGCATCTTCGACCGCTCCCGCTGGTCGCCGCGTCTGTCGTCAGTGCAGTGGCGACCATCGCCGTGGCGATGGTCGCCCCGTGGTTGTGGTTGCTGTTTCCGGTTCTCTACGGAGCGATGTTCGTCGTCGTCAGGACGTTCGAAGCCTCCGGCGAGTTAGACTTGACTCGGCGCGTTCTCAAACTAGACGGCTCCAATTTTCGCCCCGCCCGCGAACTCACGTTCGACGACTACGACGGATTCCGCCGATTCGAACTCGCCGGAATGACCGTTTTTCGGCTCTCCTCCGAGGCACAACGCCTGAGCAACAAACAGTGGCTTACGGTTCCCGCGTCGGTCGCACCGGACGTGGAGCAGGGTATCGAGGACGGAATCGCTCACGAACCGACGAGCCAACCGACCGAAGTGAATCGAACTGTGCAAGCAACGCTCGTGGCGTTTGGCCTGCTGTTCCTCGGAACTGCTGTCGGTATCGTCGTCGTGGGTCGCGCCGCGGTCGAGGACGATGTCGCCATCGTTCTGCTTGCCCCGATGGTCGGTGTGTTCGGGTTTCTGTTTCTCTACCTCGCTTACGACTACCGAACCTGAGGCGAATTCCGCGGCACCGCGGAATCCGAAACCACTATCGAACCTGATTTCGCAGTTCCTGGTATTCTCCGGTTTCGCTCACGCGCCGAACGTTTTCGGCGAGAATGTCCGCGAGTCGGGCGAAATATTTCGGCGTGTGACCCGCCATGTGGGGCGTGATGAGTACGTTCTCGAAGTTCCACAGCGGATGGTCTTCCGGCAGTGGTTCGGGGTCGGTCACGTCCAACGCGGCCCCGCGAATCTGATTCCCACGAATCGCCGAGAGAAGTGCATCGGTTTCGACAACCCTCCCACGGGCGACGTTCACCAGCACGGCACTCGGCGGGAGCGTGTCGAACTCCGCGGTGCCGAGCAATCCTTCAGTCTCGTCGGTCAGCGGGCAGGCCAGCACGAGGTAGTCGGTTCTGGTTAACGCGTCGTGCAACTCGTCGAATCCCAGCACTTCGTCGGTTTGGCCGCCCTTTTCGGGCGAGTAGCGCACGCCGATGGTTTCGACGCCGAAACCGTCCAATCGTTCGACTACTGCCTCCCCGATTGCGCCCAGTCCGACGACGGTCACGGTGCTTCCCTGCAATTCGTCGGCCTGAAAGTGGCGCCACTCCCGGCGCGACTGTTGTCGGCCCGCACGGAGGAAATCGCGGCTGAACGTCAGAATTGCACCGAGGACGTGTTCGCCGATGTTGGGGCCGTGAACCCCCGAGGCGTTCGTCACCGCCACGTTCTGCGATTCGAGTGCGGAAAGCGGGAGGTGACCCGTCCCGGCGTAGGCGCAGGCGAACAGACGCAGGTTCTTCGCGTGGCTAAGCAGTTCTTCGTCAATGCTCATGCCCGCCACGATGTCGGCGTCGGCGATAAACTCGCGTTCTTCCTCGGGCGTTCTCGCGTGGAGAATTTCGTGGTTCGGCAACCGTTCTCTGAGTTCGGCGACGTAGTCGAAAACGGGCATTCCGTGGGTTCCGCGCCGGAGGACGAGAACCGTGGGCGAGTCGCTTTCTTCGTCGGTCATGGCCTCCGGTTTCTCCCGGAGGGAAATAGAACTGGGTGTCGCGGTAACTGTGCGTTCGAGGGATAGTTTATTTGGGGTGTAGTTCCCTTCGAACCCTGTCTTTCAGATAGTCGATGAGGGCCAGCGAGGTCGGAACCGAGACGCAAAAGCCACCCAACAGCGCCCAATCGCGGAGCGTCAGGTGAACGCCCAAAATCGCCATCGCGGCGACGAACGTCAGGACGGCCCCGGTGACCATCCCGACCGTGTGTACTGCGCGACGGAAGCGAAATCGTTTGGTCGGGCGCGCAACCAGATTCTCCGCCGCGACTGCCAGTCCGAACCCTTCCGCGATGCCGAGCAGGGCGTAGAGCGCGACCGGGAGTTCCGGGAGTGGGTCTGGAAGCGCGACAATCGCCACGACCGTACAGATGCCGAGGACGCCGACCACGGGGTGTTTGGTTGTGGACAGCAGTCTGGCGGTCGGGTGGTTCGTGTCGCGGAATCCGAGGTCGGCGAGGTCGTATGTCACATATCAGCGTGCGATGGTGTTCGTTATCAATCTTCTACAGAACTGGGATTTGAAGGGTGGTTTTGGAGATGGTTCTTCTCGGTATGGTAGGTGAGATTTATTTGATAAATATCGTTTGTTCGTTGTGGTGCTAGGTAGTCACGACTCCAATCATACCGCCCCGCACCGCGCTCGCGGTTGCACCGCTCGCTCGCGAGATTTCGCAGAAATCTCGTTCACCACACCCTCCCCGACCGATTCGCTCACTCGCTGGGGCTCGTTCGCTCATCCCTCGCGCGACTCTGATTCGACTTCTCGGAGGAGAACTCCTCGAAGTTTCATCAGCGCGCGCCACATTGAATAGTCGAATCACTGGAATTTTCACATCCACTCCGGCGCGTGCGTTGGCAGACCCGAGAACGACGTGTCCTCGGGTCTGCCAGTTTCCGCGCGAGGGATGACTGAGTGAGCGCAGTGAACGAAGGAATCGGTTGGGGAGGCATGTGGGCGGTAGCGGTTATTTTGGAGTCGTGATTACCTAGTAACACCGTTCTCAAAAACTAATTTCATGGCGACCGTCCGATTTTCGTGTCATAAAGCCGAATCAGTACAACAAAACCGAATCAAATACCCCGAACTCACCTTGGCGAACTATCCAGCGGAAGCGACACGTTAATCTCCCCGGCGTGTCACGGTGTACCCATGCGGGTTCGAGAGTGGCAGGAAATTCTACAGGACGTTATCGACCGCGACGTTGACCCGGACGGGTGGCGGGCCGCAGGGGGGCAGAGAGCGGGCGGTGTCGGCGAGGATTTGTATCTCGGCCACCAGAAGGCCGGACTGTATCACCTGAAAACCTACGCGAAAAATCCCTACGAGGTTCGCGGCGTGGGGGCACAAGTCGCCCGAAAGTTGGACGACGAAATCGGAAGCTATCTCCCGAAAACGGATTCTCGCGAGGGGCGGTTTGCGGTTCGAAATCCTGAGGAAAAAACGCCCGACGAAAAAGAAGCAGAGGCGCGCGCAAAGCATCTCGGCGAGGTGCTGAAGGCGCACGCCGACGCCCCGACGTCGGGCGCAGACCTCTTCGATGACGTGATGGAAGTCGTCGAAAGTCCGGCGTTCGGCCCGATGGATTTCGACGGCTACGACCGCCCGGAATCGGTCAGCGACCTCGCAGAAACGTTCGAGGAGAGCGAGGAACTGCTGACCGAAGAACTAGACGACCTCATAGACGAGGACGAAGTGGGCAGAGGGTTCCAGTAGCAATCACTCAATCCCAGACTCGAATTTTCAGTCGGAATCGCATCTCCAATCGGAATCGTATTTCCAGTCGGAGCCTCGTCCCGTCGGGGTTTAAGAACCTTCCAACCGCGCCTGTTTTCATGGGGGCAGTACACCCGGAACGCGGCGATGGCACGCAGATGAATCTCCGAACCCAACGAGCGACGCACAAATTTCGGGTGCGATGATGGTCGCGCCGATGAGTCGTGAAGACCGGTCGTCGGCGATGAGTCGCCTGAAAATCGCAATCGTCCTGTTGGTCGGCGCGTCCGGCGGCCTCATCGCGTTTCAGAGCGGCGCGAACACGGTCGGAATGCTCGCCGCAACGGTCAGCGGTCTTCTTCTGGGCGTGCTGTTGACGTGGTATCTGACGTGGATTATGCGGTGATTTCCTATTCGATTCGCGCAAGCCACCGTTCCGGATGGTCGAGTTCGTCGTCACTGGGTAGGTTCTCGGGGCCGTCCCACACTTTCGTCGCGGTTTCGACGCTTTCGGCGTCAACGACGTTCTCGAAGAACTCCTTGCCGCGCTCGTACTGTCTGCGTTTCATGCCGAGGCCGAGCATCCGCCGGACGAGTTTCGAGAGAGGATTCATTCCCTTTCGGCGAGCCTCGATTTTCCGCCGCAGGTCTTCGTACTCGTCGTCAAAGGCCTCGTCCATGAGGAGTTCGGCGTAACCTTCGACGGATGTCATCACGGCGTCGAGTTCGCGGAACGCCTCGCGGTCAACTTCGCCGTGGGCCAGCGCTTCGATGCCGGATTCCATCCGCGATTCGAGGTGGCCGGAGAGCCACGGGGCTGCGCCGAACTCCGCGGCGTGGGTCACCTCGTGGAAGG
Source organism: Haladaptatus cibarius D43 (assembly GCF_000710615.1). NCBI lineage: Archaea > Methanobacteriati > Methanobacteriota > Halobacteria > Halobacteriales > Haladaptataceae > Haladaptatus > Haladaptatus cibarius. The sequence goes on from NZ_JDTH01000002.1 coordinate 41,755, forward strand.
CTATCCACCGTCGGAATCGGTCGAAATCCACGTCCAACTTTCCGGCGATGCGCTCGATGTTCGGATGGACGAAGTAGAGCGCGTGGTCGTCGGCGTCGCCATCCGCGAGGAGGAGTGGGTCGTACTGCCCGAGGACGTTGTTGCCGAGGAGGGCGAGCATGAACGACATCGTGCCCGTGTTGACGACGCGGGAAACGCCGGGAAGCACCGTTGGGCCGTGTTCCTCCACAGGTTCCATCACGCGCTTGAACGTGGTGATGTTCGCGTCTATCCAGTGGTGGCGATTCTGGATTTCGATGGTGTCTGGCACGTCGAACGAGACGCCCGAAACCTCCCGGACGCGGGCGCGAGCATCACGAACGTCGGTCGCGTACCCCGTTTTCTGTTCGTCGGAGAGTTCGATAGAACCCGGTTCCGTCGCAGACTTCGCCGCCTCGGCGACCGCGGCCCAGTCGATTGGGCCGTTTCCGGACGCGCCGGTGACGGCACGCACACTACGATAGATATTCACGCGGTTACGTTGTAGTTGCGCGGACAAAATCCTTCTGTCCGCGCCGATTTCGATCGTTCTCAGTCGTTCGTCCGTCGTCCTCCTACTCCCGGCGTCGATTTCGAAGAACGGCGAAAACGATGACTGCAAGCAGTATGAACACCGGCCCGAGTTTTCCCGCAATCGGCGGTCGTTCTTCGCTACTATCGCTTTGATTCCAACCCAACTCCGATTTCGACCCATTTTTGCCGGTGTTGAGCGTGACGGTCGGTTCGTGTAGGTGCAGTTCGAAAACCCCCATAGCCACCCATTCGGTAATCTCGGCCTTATCGGTTCGGGACAAACCTCTAGACTGTTACACTATGTGACGATGTTCGGGAGGTTGAAGAGACATCGTCTCTCCTACACCGATATGAACGAACAACATCGTGCGTTTCTCCAGACGCTGTTGACGACACCCAGTCCGTCGGGATTCGAAGTTCCCGGACAGCGCGCGTGGGTCGAGTATGTCTCCGAGTTCGCGGACGAAGTACGAACGGACGAATACGGAAACGCAGTGGCCGTCGTGGAGGGTAACGACCCCGAAATCGCCTTTGCGGGTCACGCCGACCAAATCGGCCTCATCGTCGCCGGAATCGACGAAGACGGATTTCTCCGCGTCGATACAATCGGCGGCTCCGACAGAACCGTCACGAAGGGACAACAGGTCGAGATACACACCGACGACGGCGTGGTCAACGGCGTCGTCGGCCAGCGAGCGATTCACCTGCGCGACCCCGCGGACGACGAGTTCGAAGACATCACCGAACAACACGTCGATATCGGCGCGAGCGGTGAATCGGAAGCCGAGGAACTCGTGGACGTCGGCGACCCTATCGTTTTCACCCCGAACATCGAGGAACTTCACGGCACGCGACTCGCCGGGCCGGGTATCGACAACCGCGTCGGAACGTGGGTCGCCGCGGAAGCGTTGCGCCGCGCGGCAGAGCGCGGCGCGGACGCGACTGTGTACGCCGTGAGTACCGTGCAGGAAGAAGTCGGATTGCAGGGTGCCAAGATGGTCGGCTTCGACCTCGACCCCGACGCAATCGTCGCCGTGGACGTGACTCACGCGATGGATAGCCCGGACGTGACCAACGAAGAGCAGTTCAAGAACATCGACATCGACCTCGGCGGCGGGCCAGTCGTCGCACGCGGAAGCACGAACCACATCGAAGTGGTCAAAGCAATCCGCGAGGCGGCGGAGGACGCCGACATTCCCGTCCAACTGCAAGCCGCAGGCGTTCAGACAGGAACGGATGCTGACGCCTTCTACACGGCCAGCGGCGGCACGCCGTCGCTCAACCTCGGTCTGCCGAATCGCTACATGCACACCCCCGTGGAAGTCATCGACACGGACGATCTGGAACTGTCCGCCGACCTGCTCGCCGAGTTCGCCGTGCGAGCGAGCGACCGCGACGGGTTCGCGGTCGATCTCTAAATTCCGGTCAAAACGAAGGTTTCCGACTCGCGTTCCGGTACGTTTATGAACGCAAACACTGGGTTTGTTGATATGAGCGGACGACCACTCGACGTTCTCGAAGCGTCGCTGAACTCTGTCGTGACCGTACAGTTGAAGGGTGGCGAGGAGTACACCGGCACACTCACCGGCTACGACCAGCACATGAACCTCGTCATCGAAGACGAAGACACAACCATTATACGCGGCGATAACGTCGTTTCGATTAATCCATGACTGGCGCAGGAACCCCGAGCCAGGGCAAGAAGAATAAGACGACACACGTGAAATGCCGCCGCTGTGGCGAGAAATCCTACCACTCGCGCAAGAAGGAATGCTCGTCGTGCGGCTTCGGTAAGTCGAGTAAGAAACGAAGCTACGAGTGGCAGAGTCGAACAGACGACAACTAAGCGCCTGCCGCTGATTTTCCCCTCTTACTCGTTCGACCGACGAGCCGTTGGCTCGTCGGTCGGAAATGAAACTTGAAGAACAGATTTCTGCGTGCATGAAGAATGCATAAATGTGCATATTTAATGTCTTCGGGGTGCTGAATACGGCACGATAGCGAGGGTTTTTACTACCCACCCGCACAATGGGTAGCTATGTCAACTGGCCGGGACGCGAACCTCGGCGGGCCGACGGAGAAATGCGGCGTCGTCGGCGCGTCACTCGCAGGTCGAGACGCGGCACGCCCCCTCTACTACTCGCTGTACGCCCTCCAGCACCGCGGACAGGAGTCGGCGGGCATCGTGACTCATGACGGGTTTCAACAGCACGACCACGTTTCGATGGGCCTCGTCGGGGACGCCTTCGACGAAGGGGACATCGACGGACTCAACGGAAGCGCCGGAATCGGCCACGTTCGCTATCCGACCGCCGGAAGCGTGGACAAAAGCTGTGCGCAACCGTTCACCGTCTCGTTCAAGAGCGGGTCGCTCGCGCTCTCGCACAACGGCAATCTGGTCAACTCCGACGAGATTCGGGACGAACTCGCCGGAAAGGGCCACGCCTTCACTTCCGACGGCGACACGGAAGTCATCGCACACGATTTGGCGCGCAACCTGTTGAAAGAAGACCTCATCCGTGCAGTCAAGCGAACGATGAACCGAATCCATGGGTCGTACTCGCTCGCCATCATGCACGACGACACCGTCCTCGGCGTGCGCGATCCGGAAGGAAATCGCCCGCTCGTCATCGGAAAAGTAGACGACGGCTACGTCATCGCCTCCGAATCGGCGGCCATCGACACCATCGACGGCGAACTCGTCCGCGACGTGCGCCCCGGCGAACTCGTTGTCCTCCAAGACGACGGCGAAGGATACGATTCGTACCAACTCGTGGAGCGTGAGCAAACCGCCCACTGCTTTTTCGAACACGTCTATTTCGCGCGCCCGGACAGTGTCATCGACGGCAGTCTCGTCTACGAAGTGCGGCGGGAACTCGGCCGAAAACTCTGGGAGGAAAGCGGCATCGAGAGCGACGTCGTCATGCCCGTGCCCGACTCGGGTCGCGCGTTTGCCTCAGGATACGCCGAGGCCGCACAGGAGGACGGCTCTGACGTGGAGTTCGCGGAAGGGATGATGAAAAACCGCTACGTCGGGCGGACGTTCATCATGCCGACGCAGGACGAGCGCGAGCGCGCGGTGCGCCTCAAACTCAACCCCATCAAATCGACCGTCGAAGGCAGAACCGTGACCATCATCGACGACAGCATCGTCCGGGGGACGACTTCGACGCAACTCGTCCAACTGCTCAAGGACTGCGGGGCAGAAGCAGTCCACATGCGAATCGGTGCGCCGCCAATCGTCGCGCCGTGCTACATGGGCATCAACATGGCCACCCGCGAAGAACTCATCGCCTCGAACAAATCCGTGGCGGAGATTCGGGACGCCATCGCGGCGGACAGCCTCGCCTACCTCTCGAAGGAGGCCATCGCGGAATCGCTCGCCGTCCAGCAGGGTGACCTCTGTTTGGGTTGTGTGACTGGTGAATATCCCTACGACATCGAAGACGAAGAAACCGACCGCGACGTTTCGCGTCCCGTGATTGCAGGCGAGAGCGACTGAGAACGAGTTTCGAGAGAAAACGCATTTCGAACGACAGCGAGGACGACGAGCGTAGCGAGTCGTCCGCGAGCGATAGGCAGGAGAACCAACCGGGAAACGGCATTTTCACATCCACTTTCCTTGGCGGATGAAGGGCGAAGGAGTCGAACAAAGACGAGTGAAACGAGTTTTTCGAGATGACTGAGGGCCGGAGAAAATCGGAGATTTTCACGGGTGAGCAAACGATTCGCGTTTGCGAGCTACGGAAAATCCTTGGTTTTCCGGTACCGCGAAAGACTCTGTTTTTCGCAGGCTTCGTTTGGAGTCGGCATCAGCTAGCATCTCTGTAACCGTGGTTGAGAACGATACTGACTCAGACGGAGTGACATCAAATCTCGGCCCCAAACGAAGCCCTCACTCAGTCGGTACTCGTGGCTTCGCCACTCGCACCTCTTTCGTTCGCACTTCATCCACTGTCAGAGCACGTTCTGACAAGCCCTCGTTCTCCTTTGTCGTTCACGAGGACACCGAGGTCCGCAGGCCGGGCGTGTAGATTCTGAGACGGGGCGAAAACGGTCTGCTGTCACGCCATTTTCATCTCGCACTCTCACATCCCAAACTCACTCGTCGTCGTCCAGCAGTCGGTGGATGTCGTCCTCGCTGAGGATGTCGAGGAGGCTGCCGCCGTTTTCGTACTCTTCGCGCTGACTTGCCGTGAGAAACTGTTCGTCGCGTTCTTCCAGTCGTTCTTCGAGCATCTCGTCCAAATCGTCCTCGTCGTACCCGGGAACTGGCATAGGTGTCATTGGCGTTGCTGGCGGAAATATCGTGTGGCAGATTGGCGTCCAGAATCCGACAGTCGTCGTGTTCAGTACACCACGTACAACAGCGCGTAAACGACCACGCCGAGCGAAAAGGAAATTAGCCACAGGCTCGCCGCGATTCGGCCAACTCGGGGGTGGTTCGTTTGCGACAGTTCGTTGATTGGGTGCGAAATCGCCAGCAGGAGGACGTAGTAGAGCAGGGGAATACAGGCGATGGCCAACAGCATGTGAATCGCCAGCACCGGCAGGTAGACGAACTGGTAGACGGTTTCCGGGCCTGCGAAACTGGTCGGCCCCTCCAGCGACACGCGGTAGAGGTACAGACCGAGGAAGGCGACGAACAGCACGACGCCCGTCAGCATCCCGGCGCGGTGGCGGGCAACGTTTCCACGTCGAATGTCGCGCCATGCGGTTCCGATGACCGCAACCGCGACGATGCTGATGACGGCGTTGGCGTGCGGAATCGCGCCGAGAACCGAATCGGGTGCGCGCGGAATCGACCCCTTGGGGACGATTCCGAGCACCGCGGCAAACACTAACGCGAGCGAAACGACCGTCAACAGCGCGGTCAGCGCCGGAACGTTGTTTCGAACCGTAGACTCCATGCCCGTGCGTTAGGACTCCCGCGGCATACCAGTTACTTTACGGCGAATCGCATCTCCGTCATTTTACGATTCGATGCAGGGGTTCACCCTCACACGAAGGACAGGCATCAAGCGGGAGGTCGAACGCCCGCCCGCAGTTCGCACAGACGTAGTCGATGTGGTTGTTTCGAAGCCGATTGATGAGTCGCCGGAGGGACATCTTTCTTCCGAACGGGTTCAAACGATATGAAAGTAGTGGCCCTCGACTATCATTTCTGTGCGAACCGTTCGCGTCGGCGATTCAAATGAAAGGTCTTTTATTAGGCCACCGTCTACGATTGAGTGCAGAAAGACGCAGCGAGCGTGGGTAGCCAAGCTAGGCCAACGGCGCAGCGTTGAGGGCGCTGTCCCGTAGGGGTCCGCCGGTTCAAATCCGGTCCCACGCATCGCATGCGCGGCTTTGCCGCGAACACGTGAGGCGGTTTCACCGCCGAACACGATGCAGGTGGTGTGGCCAGAAACCGTGATTTCTGGCCGTTAGCCGGGACGGGTTTGCCGTTCCGGTGTTACCCTTCGAGGACATCACCCACGCACAATCCTACTGAAACAACATTCACCAGCGATTGCTGGTGAGCGTTGTCCGTATTTGTACCGACCAGCAACTGCTGGTTGATTTCTTTTACACTGACTCAAAGACGAATAGAGGCGTAGCCACGCGTCTGGAGTCGGGTTAGTTCACCCACTCCCGAAGAAACGGTTTCGACGCCCGCGACGAGGTTTTGCACTTTCGCAATCGAGCGTTCGGCGGCCTCGGGCGTCGAGACGTGAAAAACGGTATTCATGCTAGATGATGACAACCGGGTAAAAAAGCGATTTCGGTTAGCAGTCTTCGTGCGTGATTATTCTGTCGCGCAGTTCGGACGGAATCGAGCGAGGTTCGCCGGTATCCCTGTCGATGGCGACCTGCACGACTTCGGCAGTGGCGGCCACATCGTCTCCCGCGCGGATTTCGTGTTTCATCGTGATGCTCGATTCGCCGAGTTCCGTGACCGCCATGGCGACGGTCACCTCGTCTTCGGGCGTTATCGACCGGCGGTAGTCGATTTCGAGATGCGCGATGACGCCGCTGATTTCGTTCAGTGGAATCCCGATAACGTCCCGAAAATAGTCGATTCGCGCCTGTTCGAGGTACGTCGCGTACACCGCGTTGTTGACGTGGCCCATCGTGTCAAAGTCGCTGTACCGCGTTTCGACCTTGGTGGTGTAGCCGAACTCGTCCATGCAAACCGTAACCGGAAGCGGGTAAATCGGTCTGTTGGTTCGGCGCGAATCTGTGTACCTTCGGTGATTCGAAAAATGTGTGTGCTTCAAATGAGTATATCAGTCAAGAATGTCTTCCAACTCCAAAGATCGAATTTTCATCGCCGGACTCGGAGTTATCGCGCTTGCCGCGCTACTGTATAGCTTTTTGATTATCGGGAATATTTTGGCGTGGTTCGGTGCGATTGTTCCGTTCGTATTCTTGTATCTCATGTGGCGACTGGTTCTGGCAGTCGAACGAATCGCCGACGCGGTGGAAAAATAACTCCTCCATTCACACCGATTCAGTTTCGTGGTCGAACGTCTGCACTTCGACGGCTCGCCCTTCCGGGTCGTCCGCGAAGAAGTGATAGATGTCGTACTCCGGGTTCGCATTTGGTTCCTCGCGTGCACAGTCCGCCAGTTCTTCGTACCGCGAATCGACACCCGCGCGGTCGTCGGTGATGAAGGTCAAAATTCCATCCGTGTCTGCCGAGTCACGCGCGCAGAATCCGAACAGCATGTTGTCGTATTTCAGAATCGTACAGTCGGTTTGTTCGAGCCACACGTCCGCACCGAGTCGATCGGTGTAGAATTCGACGGTTTCCGCGCGATTTTCGCTGGCGAAAAAGATGATTCCACTCATATTTCGAACGACACGACGCGCTGAAAAAGCGTTTTCGTCCGCGTTTGATTTTCGCCACTCCCCACTCGATCAGTCCGACCGAACCATCACGTCGGTCGCTTTGACCACCGCAGTCAGTTCCATTCCTTCTTCTATTTCGAGATTTTCGACCGATTCGCGGGTGATGACCGCGGTTATCGTCTCGCCGTTTACGTCGATTGTAACCTCGGCGGTCACGTCACCGGTTTGGAGTTCTACTACCTCTCCCGTCAGTCGGTTTCGTGCGCTTAGCATCCAAATTCCCCCGGCAAGGAGACGACGACGCCGAGAATAAACGTTCGGGCGCGTTTCCGCGACTTTGCTCCGGAATGTAAACGCGATATTGAAATGTGGCCCCTCCCTAACAGGTGTATGGCTAAATATTCGACCGGGAACTCCTCCGGCGGCGGTAGCAGCGGTTCCTGTGAACTCTGCGGGAAAGCGACCGATTCGCTGACCGAGGCGAGTGTCGCGGGCGCGCAGTTGTCCGTCTGCGAGAACTGTGCGAGCCACAACGACGCGGCACAGCCCACGAAAACCGAGAACCGAGAACCCAGCGAACAGGACAGAAAGCGCCGGGCCGCCCAGCGGACGGCGCGGATGGATGACGCCCGAAAGGGCGACTCCCGCCACTGGGAGGAAGAGGGGACGAACTACGACAGCGACCCTCTACCGTACCTCGTCTCCAACTATGGCGACAACGTCGTGGAAGCGCGACAGGACGCGGGCCTTCAGCGCGAGGAACTCGCCGACGAACTCGACATTCCGGAAAAACACCTTCTCGCGGTCGAACAGAACCGGGCAAACCGGGCGGGCGTCGGCGGATCGGTCATCGAAGCGTTGGAAGACCACCTCGACGTGACGCTCTCGGAATCGGCGTAGGGTTTGAATCGGCGGAGCGTTTTTGTCCGCCGGTTTCGGAGAACGGAGTATGACTCGCGCGCCAGCGGAACCCTATCGAACGCGCTTCGAAACGACTGTCGAACGACGAGACGGGCGCGACGTGGTTCTCTCGGAGACGTATTTTTACGCCGAAAGCGGCGGTCAACCCGCCGACAGAGGAACCCTCGGTGGCGTTCCGGTCGTTGACGTACAGAAACACGACGGAGAAGTGGTTCACACGCTCGGAACGAAAATCGAGTCCGGAGTCGAAATGGAATCCGAGTCGGGAACTAAAACGAAAGCCGACTCAGGAGCCGAAATCGCGGCCGAATCCGGATCGAACCCGGATTCGGCCGCCAGCCCGGAGTTCGAAGCGGGTGATACCATCGTCGGGCAGATAGACGAAGCCTTCCGAACTTATTGCATGCGAGCGCACACCGCAAGCCACGCCCTCTACGGTGCTGGTCGGGGAATTTTGGACGACCTCGGCTACGGTGGCTTCGACATCGGCGAGGAGAAAATTCGCGTCGATTTCGAAACCTCGACGGACATCGACGACGAAATTCTCGTGGAACTCGAACGCCTGACGAACCGCGCGGTTTGGGATTCGCTTCCGGTGTCGTGGGAAGAAATCCCGAAGGAAGAAGCGATGCAACGCGAGGACATCGCGTTCAACACCAAAACGGAGGAGGGCGTCCTGAGCGATTCCGAGATGGTTCGAGTCGTGGAAATAGAGCAGTGGGACGTGGCGGCCTGCGGCGGAACACACGTCGAAAATACGCACGAAATCGGCCCGGTTACCATGCTTTCACGGTCGAACCCCGGCGAGGGATTGACTCGGGTTGAGTTCGCCGTCGGCCCGCCAGCAATCCAACAGCAAGCGGACGAAAAATCCTCGGCGCTCGATTCGGCGCGAATCGCGGGGACGAGTGTCGAAGATTTGCCCGAGGAAATCGATAGACTCACCGACGAACTCGACAGCCTCGAAAGCGAACTGGCGGACGCGAAATCCACACTCGTTGGCGAGAAAATAGAGGAGTTGGCGGACGAGACGACATCCCGAAACGGCAGTGAGTGGCTGGTCGGCACCATCGACGGCGTCGGCCCGAACGAACTCGCAGACCGCGTCCGGGAACTTGCAGGCGATGCGGCGGACGTGGTCGCACTCACAGGAAAAGACGGCGCGACGTTCCTCGTGGTTGGTGCAGACGGCGACATTTCCGCAGGTGACGTGATAGACGAGGTAACCGCCGAGTTCGGCGGCGGTGGCGGCGGCAGTTCGGCGTTTGCGCAGGGTGGCGGACTGTCGGCTGAACCGGAAGATGTAGTTTCGTTTTTGCGTGAATAGTGCCCGAAACCGGTGTTAGATTGCTAACTGCTCGAAAAAGAACGACCATTCGTCCAGCTTTTCTCGCACGACCATCTCCGTCGGCTTTCCGGTTCCGTGGCCCGTATTCTGTTCTTCGCGGAGCAAAACCGGTCGGTCTGCGGTGTTCAGTCCCTGCATTCGCGCGGTCATTTTTCGAGCGTGAAATGGATGCACCCGACTGTCGCCTTCGGCGGTTTTGAACAGCACCGCGGGATACTCCCGTTCTTCGACGTTGTGATATGGCGAGTACTCGCGGATGTACTCGAAATCGTCCGGGTCGTCGGGCGACCCGTACTCGGAAGTCCACGACGCGCCGAGCAGGAAGTTGTGGAACCGGAGCATGTCGAGCAAGGGAACGGCACAGAGACAGGCCGAAAATAGGTCTGGACGCTGAGTAAGCGTCGCCCCGACAGTTAGCCCGCCGTTGCTTCGGCCTTCGATTCCGAGACGTTCGGGTCGGGTATAGCCTCGCTCTGCGAGGTACTCCGCCCCCGCGATGAAATCGTCGAAGGTGTTCTGCTTTCGTTCCTTTCGCGCGGCGTGGTGCCATTCCTCGCCGAACTCGCCGCCGCCGCGAACGTTTGCGACGGCGAAGACGCCGCCCCGTTCGACGAACGGAATCGTGTACTGCCGGAAGGTCGGGGACTGACTGAGGTCGAATCCACCGTAGCCGTAGAGAACTGTCGGGTTGTCGCCGTCCAGTTCGACTCCGGCGTGGACGATGAACATCGGAACTTCCGTACCGTCCTTCGACTCGTACCACTCCTGTTCGACTTCGAGGTCAGCGTCGATGGACACCGCCGGTCGGTCGATTTCTGTCAGGCCGTCGCCGACGACGTACCGATAAACTGTCGGCGGTTGGTCGAACGACTGAAACCGGAAGAAGCACTCGCCGCTTTCGCGCACGCCATGCAATCCGTCGATGGAACCGGTTCCGGGCAAGGAAACGTCCTCGACGTGGTCGCCGTCAAGGGTGAACACCGAGAGTTCGGAAATTGCATTGCGTTCGTACTGCACGACGAGATGGTCGCCCGCGATGGCGAACTTCCACAGAATCGCTTCTTTCTCCGGAATCACCGATTCAAGGTCGTTCGGGGTGCGGTCGCCTCCGTCGAAATTTGTTCGTGCGATTCGGTAGTTCGGGGCGTCAGCGCTCGTCCGGAAGAAAACCCGGTCGTCGTGAATTTGCGGGTCGAAAATCGCGTCTTCGCCCACGACGAGCGGCTCGAACTCCCCGTTTTGCTCGTAGTACACGTCAGTTCGTTCCCAGTCGCGCATGAGCGCAGCGACGGCGTGCTCGCCGTCGCCGCCAGTATGGAGGCGTCCCCACGTTTGGTCGTCGAGTTCGATTGCGAACTCGTGGTCGTCGCCGTCATCACCGAGTCGGTGGTAGGCAAGCGACTTGTCGAGTTGCCCCTCCTCGTCCAGCGTTCCGGTTCGACCGTAGTAAAATCCGGTTTCGTCCCACGCAAAGGAGAACTCGCCGCTTCGTCCGACGTCTCGGAGTTCGTCCACGAGGCCACCGGTTTCGCTATCGATGACGCGAATATCGTACTGCTCGGTGCCACCCTCCATGACGCCATAGGCGACGAGCGACCCGTCAGGTGACGGGACGAACCAGTTTATCGTCAGCGTGCCGTCGTCGCTCCACTCGTTCGGGTCGGCGAGGACGCGACGCTCGCCATCGAACACGTCCCGACTCGACAGAACTGGCAGGTCGTCGTCCGGAAACGACACTCGCTGAAAGTAGCCTCCGGAAGTGGGTTTAATCGGGAAGAACTCCGCGATTTCTGCGAGAGCTTCGAATTGTGGTCTGAGTTCGTCGCGTGCCGTCGTCTGAAGATGGGAGTCGGCGTATTCGTTCTGGGTGGAAATCCATTTCTGCACTGCCCCGTCGTCACCTTCCAGCCACCGATACGGGTCGGAAATATCCTCGCCGTGCATCGTCTCGCTGGTTTCCCGTCTTTCGGTTTTCGGAGGGTCTGTTGACATACTGTCACTCGTCACGGAGGAAACTAATACGTTGTCGGGAACCGGCAACGCGTCGAGGATGCTGAAATGTATCCCTGTGTCACGGAAAACGGGTATCTTTTTCCCCCGGCACTCGAAGAACCGCCATGAACCTCTCCCCGGAACAACGGGCCATTCGTGACGTGGTTCGGGAATTCGCTGTCGAGGAAATCCAGCCGACTGCGGCGGACTGTGACGAGAACGAAGAATTCCCCGAGGACGTGTGGAACGGACTCGCAGAACTCGATTTGACGGGCATGACGGTGCCCGAGGAGTACGGCGGCATCGACGTGGACAAGATGACCTACAGCATCGCCAACGAGCAAGTCGCCTACGGCGCGCTGTCGGTGGCCACGGCGCTGTCGGTTCACTGCCTTGCAACGTCCTGTCTCGCGGAGTTCGGCGACGAAGAGCAAAAAGAACGCTGGCTTCCCGAGATGGCCGAGGGACGACCTGTCGGTGCGTTCGCGCTGTCGGAATCCGAAGCCGGGTCGAACCCGGCGGAGATGTCCACCGAGGCGCGAAAGGAGGGCGACGAGTACGTCATCAACGGCAAAAAACAGTGGATTACGAACGGCAAGCGCGCCGACGTGATCGTCCTGTTCGCTAAAACCGACCGGGACGACCCGCGAAGCGTCACGCAGTTCGTGGTTCCGAAGGACGCTGGCGTCGAAGTCGGGAAGAAAGAGGAGAAACTCGGTCTGCGCGCGAGCGACACGACGAGTCTCATTTTCGACGACGTGCGGATTCCCGCCAACTACCGACTCACCGAAGAGGGCAAGGGACTTTCCGCCGCACTGCACATTCTGACCGGCGGCCGTATCGGCATCGCCAGTCAGTCGGTCGGACTCTCGCAGGCCGCACTCGACCAAGCCATCGACTACGCCGAGGAGCGCGAGCAGTTCGGCAAGCCGATTGCCGACATCCAAACTATTCGGCACAAGTTCGCGGACATGCAGACGAAACTACAGGCAGGGCGTCTGCTGACTCGGGATGCCGCCCGACTCGCGGACGCTGGCGAGGAACACCAGATGGCGGCGAGCATGGCGAAGTATTTCGCCAGCGAGTCCGCCGTCGAAATCACGAACGAGGCGGTGCAGATTCACGGCGGCTACGGCTACACGACGGATTTCGATGTGGAACGCCTCTACCGCGATTCGAAAATCACGACCATCTACGAGGGAACCTCCGAGATTCAAAAGAAGGTCATCGCCCGCAATCTGCTGGGCTAACCCCATAGATTTATGCCACATCGCCGGGATGGCTGATTCGATACCCAGTTTCGTGATTCGATGACTATCTCCAACCGTTCATCCCTCGTCTCCTTCGATGTCGATTCGGCAGTCTCTGCGCTTCAAAACGCGGCGGGCGATTCTGTTCACCTCTGCGTCGAGTACGACACCGAGAATTTCAACACCCTGTATGCCGACCAGATGACCCTCGATTTGTACGACAGCGAACGGGAAATGGTAGACCACTTCGAGGAAGTCCTCTCCTACGTCCACGTCGATTTCATGGAAAAAGACCTCTTCGAGGAGGTGTTCCGCGATGCGGGCAGCGTCCGTTCGTTTGCTACCTTCATGGATCACGTCATCCTCGTTCGGGTGCTCGTCGGCGAAGAGGGACTATTTTTCACGGTTGACACGGATTCCGACGTGACGGCGCTGGTCGAGACAGTGGAAGAGGTAATCGAGTAATCAGACCGAACAACCGAGTGGTTCACCGACCGAAGTCCCTTTGCGCCCGACCTTCCTACAGCAACCTGTGACTGACGACGTTGCAGCGGTGGTGTACGACCTCGATGGAACGCTCGTGCAACTCATCGTGAACTGGAAAGCGGTGGCACAGGACGTAGCGATGGAACTGGAAACTCACGGCGTCGATGCGAGCGACGCCGACCTCTGGCGGATGCTCGATTTAGCCGACGAGGCGAATGTCCGGCGAGAAATCGAGACGATAATCGGCCAGCACGAACGTGATGGCGCGCGACGTTCGACTCGCCTCCCGCACGCGGACGAACTGCTTTCCCGTGATGTTCCCGTCGGCGTGTGTTCGCTGAACTGTGAATCGGCCTGCCACGTCGGCCTCGAAACGCACGGACTTGCGAGACACGTCGATGCCGTCGTCGGACGGGATTCGGTTTCAACGCGAAAGCCCCATCCGGAACCGCTGCGTGCGACCCTACGGGAACTCGGTGTGGATGGAAACGCCGTTTTCGTCGGGGATTCGCGTCGGGACGAACTGACCGCAGAACGCGCTGGCATCGCCTTCGAATACGTCTAAGCGGGTTCGGCCCAGCGGCTTTCCGTTCGATTCCTGCTCGACTACTGACCGCCAGCGAGCGTATTTTTCACGAGATTCTCGTGACCGCGGCGTAGTCGCTCCGAGAGGGATTGATGTGTCACACCGAGTTCACCAGCGAGCGTTTTCGCGGAGACTTCCCGCGGAACGGAGTAGTAGCCCCGGTCGTGGGCGAGTTGAAGTGTCTGTCGTTGACTTTGGGTCAGACCGAACTGGCCGGGTCGTTTCTGTGTGAACTCCTGAATCGTGTTGATTTCGAGGTCGATTCCTCGGGTTTCACAATGTTCGTAGGTACGAGCGAGTGCGTCGTGGTCACCGAACAAAATCCGGAGATTCCACGTATCTTTTTTTCCGGTTGCGGTGAGAATCGCTCCCTGTTCTTCCACGAGGATTTGCACGAGGGCGTCGATTTTGGTGACCCACTCCAACTGGTAGAGACATTCAGTGTCGAACTCGGCGATGAGTTGGAAATTTCTCACGCTATCGTCGGTGAGGAGGGCGGATTCGACGGCTTCATGGTCGCTGGTGCCTGCCCAGACGAACGGCAGCAGCCGATTTCGACTGTGTGCCACGACCTGTTCGATGTCGAACCGGGTAGTGTCGAGCTTTTGAAGGGTTCGTTGGAGGGCGAACGTATCGGCGGGAAACGTCACCTCAGCAATCGTTCCCGTCATACCCCTTCTCACGCGTTCTCATTGATACCGTTATTGGCCGATTTCAGATAAATAAGCTGTACGATAGTGGAATCAAATTCCATTCAACGGTACTTTTTCGGGGGTGGCGGCGTGGACGCGCTAATAGAGAATTCCCACTCGAACCAACAAGTCCGTGGCGTATCGTATCGTCGAATGTGGCCATTTCAGTCCGGTTCGTCGTTTTCTGCCCCTTCGTCGTGTTTTTCGTTCCTGACGGATTTCGGCGTTTTAGTCCGCCTGCTGGCGACGAGCGTAGAAAAACACGCAAATCGCGGTGACGAACCACACGATTGCGCCGATGCGAACCGCGAAGGAGACGCGCGACGCCCACGTCGGCAGCGACACACCCGAGAAAAACGCGATGAGTGCGACGAGTGGCGCACCGATGACGATGGTGGTGACGAAGGTGACCTGCATCACCCACCCGTAATCGACGCCGTCCGGACTGTAGGTTTCGACTGGTTCGGGCACAGATAAACGCGAGAACCGGGTGGGCTTAAGAGTTATCAGGTCTGGTCAGCAGGCCGAGTAAGGCGGCCAATTTCCGGTTAATCCGTGGCCGACCGCGGAGGTTAAGCCCTCCGAACAAGGAGTTCGAGGTATGCCAACGGTGAGGGATATTCGCGCCAAGGCGGGCGAAGCGCCGATTACGATGCTCACGGCCTACGACGCGCCGACAGCCGAAATCGTGGACGACGCCGACATCGACATGATACTCGTCGGGGACAGCATGGGCAACGCAGTGTTGGGATACGATTCCACGCTTCCCGTCACGGTTGACGAGGTTGCGAGTCGAACCGGGGCCGTTGCCCGCGGTGTTGAAGATGCACTGGTCATCGCCGATTTGCCATTCTTGAGTTTCGGCTTCGATACGAAGACGGCGGTCGAACACGCAGGTCGAATGGTAAAAGAGGAAGGTGCAAACGCCGTCAAAATCGAGAGCGGAAGCCACACCGTGGAGCTAACCGAAACGCTCTCACAAATCGGTATTCCGGTGATGGCCCACCTCGGGCTGACGCCACAGCACGTCAACCAGTCGGGATACGCCCGACAGGGAACGTCGCAGGAGTCCGCAGAGGGAATGCTCGAACTCGCCAGAGAACACGAGGAAGCGGGCGCGTTCTCGCTCGTCCTCGAACACGTTCCGGCGAACCTGGCGGAAACCATCACGGAAGAACTCGACATCCCGACCATCGGAATCGGTGCCGGGCCACACACGGACGGGCAGGTGCTCGTCATCACCGACGCAGTCGGATTGGGCGACTGGAGTCCATCGTTCTCGAAGCAGTTCGGCGACGTTCGAGGCGAAATGGAACGTGCGGTTTCCGCGTACCGCGACGAAGTCGAATCCGGCGAGTTCCCGGCGGACGAACACTCGCACGTCGAAGAAAATCTGGACGACGTGTACTGATTCGGTGAAATCGTTCTGACTTTCCCCTTCTACCGAACGCCTTCCAAAAACCGCGTCAGCGTTCCGTTGAACGCCTCCGGCGTTTCGAGCATAGTTAGATGCGCGGTTCCTTCGATTTCGACGTACTGGCCGTCGATGACGTTGTCGGCCAGATATTTGTGATATCGTGGCGGCGTGAGCATGTCGTGCTCGCCGACGACGGCGAGCGTCGGGGCGACGATTCCGTTCAACTGGTCGCGCACGTCGAAAGTGTGACAGGAGTGAAAATCACGACTCGTCACTCGCCGTCCGACTTCGTACATCGACTCTTTCGAAAGTTCGACGTAGCGGTCGTCTGGGTCGTGAAATAGGCGGTCGCCGTCGTGTAAAAATTCGACGGCGCGGTCGAAATCCGATTCGAGCCAGATGAGTAAATCGTCGAGTACGGCCAGTTTTGCGCCGGTTCCGACGAGTGCGAGGGCGTCGGGTTCGAAGTCGCGGTCGAGGACGAGGTGCATGACGATTGCGCCGCCGAGCGAGTTGCCGACGAGGGTTTTCGCTCCGGTTTCCTCGGCGACGGCCAGCACGTCGTCGGAGTAGGCCGAGATGGTGCTCCAGCCGGGGTCTGCCTCCACGTCTTCGGAGTCGCCGTGGCCACTCAAATCAAGTGCGACGACGGGGAACGAAGAAGCGAGGCGGGCGAGTTGAGCTTTCCAGAGTTCGTGTGTGCCGCCGCTTCCGTGGACGAACAGCACCGGGTCGCCCTCACCACCACGGTCTACGATGCGATAAGCTGTCGTCCGGTCGTGGTGTGTGACTGTTTCCATGTCGTATGTCTCACGCGCGTAGAGCATAAAGTTCCGGACGAATACGCGGCGATTTCGGACGCAAATCGATGGAACCGCATTTCCACCGTTTGTTCGGTAATCGATGTACTGTAGCACCCTCTCCAGCGAAAGACTTAAATGTCTTCGAACCTAACCAGAGGTTAGCTAACCATGACACTCGAACGTATCACACAGCAGAGTGGCAGCATCTCCCGTCGCTACAGCTACGACGATGGAGATGTCGTCGTCGCCGACTTCGGCACTGCAGACGTTTCGGTAGACGTGCTCGAAGACGTGGCAATCGTCGTCGTCGAGGAAGATGACGATGAGTTCCAGACGGAAATCGACCTGCCAACCGGAGGGGCAGAAGTGTTAATCAACAACGGAATCCTAACCATAACGGAGGGACGATGAAACTAACTGTCAAACCGTTGAAGCAGAAGGACGCGGGCCGCGGACTCGCGGCGGTTGACCGACGTTCTATGGAGGAACTTGGCGTCGAGAACGGCGACTACATCGTTATCGAGGGCCGCGGACAGGATCGTGCGGTCGCGCGAGTCTGGCCCGGCTACCCCGAAGACGAGGGTCGCGGTATCATCCGCATCGACGGAAAGCTCCGACAAGAGGCTGGTGTCGGCATCGACGACAAGGTCAGTATTGAGAAAGCCGACGTCAAACCGGCGAACAAGGTCACCATCGCGCTCCCGCAGAACCTTCAGATTCGCGGGAACATCGCGCCACACATCCGGGACAAGTTGAGCGGACAGGCGATTACGCAGGGACAGGCGATTCCGTTCGGTTTCGGCCTGATGGGAATGGGTTCCGGCCAATCCATCCCGCTCAAAGTCGCCAGCACCGACCCCGAGGGAACCGTCGTCGTGACGGACTCCACCGAAATCCAAATTAGCGAACGCCCTGCCGAAGAAATCGCGGCCGGAGCAGGCGGTGGCGGTGGACAGGCGCGACCCGACGTGACCTACGAGGACATCGGCGGCTTGGAGCGCGAACTCGAACAGGTTCGGGAGATGATAGAACTACCGATGCGACACCCAGAACTGTTCAGTCGCCTCGGCATCGACCCGCCGAAAGGTGTGTTGCTCCACGGGCCGCCCGGAACCGGGAAAACCCTGATGGCGAAGGCCGTCGCCAACGAAATCGACGCCTACTTCCGAACCATCTCGGGGCCGGAAATCATGTCGAAATACTACGGCGAGTCCGAAGAGCAACTAAGAGAGGTGTTCGAGGAGGCAGAACAGAACTCCCCGGCCATCATCTTCATCGACGAAATCGACTCCATCGCGCCGAAACGCGAGGAGGCAGGCGGCGACGTGGAACGCCGTGTCGTCGCGCAACTCCTGTCGCTGATGGACGGACTCGAAGAACGCGGTGAAGTGACGGTTATCGCCGCCACGAACCGCGTGGATGCGGTTGACCCCGCGCTCCGCCGTGGCGGTCGGTTCGACCGCGAAATTGAAATCGGCGTGCCAGACCGCGACGGTCGCCTCGAAATCATGCAGGTTCACACGCGCGGGATGCCCCTCGCGGACAGCATCGATTTGGAGGAGTACGCCGACAACACCCACGGGTTCGTCGGTGCCGACCTCGAATCGCTCGCTCGCGAATCCGCAATGAACGCGCTCCGCCGCGTCCGCCCCGAACTCGACCTCGATTCGGAGGAAATTCCAGCCGACGTGTTGGAGGCACTGAAGGTCACGGAACGAGACTTCAAGGAAGCGCTGAAAGGTATCGAACCCTCGGCGCTCCGCGAGGTCTTTGTGGAAGTGCCCGACGTGTCGTGGCAGGACGTGGGCGGTTTGGAGGACACGAAAGAACGCCTCCGCGAAACCATCCAGTGGCCGCTCGACTACCCCGAGGTGTTCGAATCACTGGACATGCAGGCCGCGAAAGGCGTCCTGATGTACGGGCCGCCCGGAACCGGGAAAACGCTCATGGCGAAAGCCGTCGCCAACGAAAGCGACAGCAACTTCATCTCGATTAAAGGCCCCGAACTGCTGTCGAAGTGGGTCGGCGAGTCCGAGAAGGGCGTCCGAGAAGTGTTCAGCAAAGCCCGCGAGAACGCCCCGACCGTGGTGTTCTTCGATGAAATCGACTCCATCGCCACGGAGCGCGGCCGCGACGGCGGCGGTGGCTCACAGGTCAGCGAACGCGTCGTCTCGCAGATGCTGACCGAACTCGACGGCCTCGAAGAACTCGAAGACGTGGTGGTCATCGCCACCTCGAACCGCCCCGACCTCATCGACTCGGCGCTCCTGCGTCCGGGTCGCCTCGACAGACACGTCCACGTGCCCGTCCCTGACGAGGATGCGCGCCTGGCCATCTTCGAGGTTCACACCCGGAACAAGCCGCTGGCCGACGACGTTGACTTGGACTCGCTGGCGCGGAAAACCGACGGCTACGTCGGTGCCGACATCGAGGCCGTCTGCCGGGAAGCGGCGATGGCCGCGAGCAGAGAGTTCATCCAGAGCGTCTCGCCCGAGGACATCGGCGAAAGCGTCGGCAACGTCCGCATCACCGCCGACCACTTCGAGAACGCGCTGGACGAGGTGACGCCGAGCGTCACCGAGGAAACCAAGGAACGCTACGAGGAAATCGAAGAACGGTTCGACAGCGCCGAACCCGAGACGGAAGAGCAGTTGGGTCGCACCTTCCAATAGCACCTTTTGCTGTGTGAGCGCGGCAACGCCGCGCTCACTGGCAAAATCTGCACCAAAAGCCTCCTCCTTCCCCACGGTCAGTCGTCGCCCCGGAAAATCGCAGATTTTCCGGTGAATAAACTGGCCCTCGGCGGTTGCGTCGATTGCTGTTTTGATAGCTTGTGCAGAGGGCCGTTTTGGTAGTTCGTGGAGACTGCTGTTTTTGATAGTCAGTAAAAATGCTGTTTTTCGCGGTTGTGTCACTAGCCTACCGCTTTCCCGTCGCTTCGCGCCGGAATCGCTGGCGACAGTTCGGTTGTCACGCCCCCGGAACAAGGTTCGTCACGCCTGCGGTTTCGAAGACCATCCAGACCAAAAACAGTCCGTAGACGCCGAGCAGGCCCCACGATTCGTTCTTTGTGAGCGTGAGTTCCGTTCGAAGGAAGCCGAACACGACGACGGTTGCGAGGGTGAGAAAGCCCATCATCGGCACCGTCACCGCGAAGTCGATGTCTGCGGAACCGGCGATGAGCACGCCCGCCGGAACCGCCACGAGGAGGTCGAAAACGTTGCTTCCGAACACGTTTGCGAGACTCGTCACGCCGTTGCTTTCGCGGGCGGCACGAACGCTGACCAGCGTGTCGGGGAGACTGGTTCCGGCGGCGATGACCGTCAAACCCCAAATGAAGTTCGGGGTGTTGAACAGTTCCCCGAAGCCGAGGGCGGCCTCAACGAGTCCTTCGACTGCCACGGCGATGAGAATCAGACTGGCGAGCAGCATGAGCCATTCGCGGGCGGGATTGATATCCTCGGGCGCGTCCTCGGCGTCGTGGTCTTGGGTGTCCTGATACTGCGTGAAGACGTAGACCCCGTAGAAGGCAATCGGGATGAGCGCGAGTTGCCACGTCACTGTCCCACCGAGTCGCATATCCGCGACTGGGTAGTAGATGACCGCCATTGCGAAGGTGATGATGAGCACCGAAACGGCAATCATGTAGAACTGCGCCTCCTTGTAGACGACCGAGCGGTCGGCTTTCACGCCGTCCGAGAAGATGCCCGACAGTGCTGGAATGACGAGCAGGTTGAAGATTGCCGACCCGACGATGGCGCTCACCCCCAAATCGAACGTTCCGTGACGCCACGTCGAGATGACGACGCTCGCCAATTCCGGGAAACTCGACCCGATTGCGACGACGATAGCACCCTGCACGATTGCGGGCAGGCCGTAATAGGCCGATAATCGCTTGCTCGACTGTTCGAGCCAACTGCTTGCCTTCCAGATGGCGACCGTAGCGATGACAGCGAGGATGGAGTACTCTGCGACTTCGACGAGCATTCGGCTGGACGTTTACAGTGTCGCACGATAAAACGGGGCTGTCTCGTTCTTTCTCAGAATTTTTACAGGTCGTCCGAAAAGAACTTGTCATGTCCTCCCAATCGAGGCCGCTTGAGTACGCTGACGTGGTCGCGTTCGTCGTCGCTCTCGCTGGCTTCACCGTCCACGGTTGGGTGCGCTCCGACGGTGTTTACGACACCGGAACGACGATGCTCGGTGCGTTTGGCCTCGTCGTAACTGTCGTCCTCACGATACAAGTCTGGCTTCGATAGGACGCTTCGACGGGACTGCTACTCCAACTTTTCGGCAGCGTCGCGCTCGATAAGCGGCCCGGCGTTTTCCGCGGGAAGCGTCACCACGTCTTCGGTTGCGAGGTCGTACTCGCGCTCGTCCACGCCGAGGATTTCGCCGATGTCGCGGGTGATTCGAACCGTAGTTCGTTCGTCGGAGAGCGACGGTTCCGAGTCGTCCGCCGCCGCTTCGCTTTCCTCGGCACTCGTCTCGCTTTCCGGCCCGTCCGGGGTTTCGGTCGAGGACGCAGTTCCGGCAGAAGCGGCGTCCTCGGAATCACCCGCGATTGCCGCCGCTTCCGCAGACGGTCGGTGGTCGTCGGATGCGGAGTTCGGTTCGGAACCGGTCGTTTCCGTTTTCGATGATTCCGTTCCCGGACTTGTCTCCGCCGTCCGCGATTCGGCCGACTCCGCTCCGGTCGGAGTGGAGTTGGCGTGTTCCGTTCCAGTTGGCTCGGAACTCATCGTTTCGGTCGGACTGCTATCGGACTGGTTCGGTTCCTCACCGGACAACACGTCGAGGACGGTCGATTTGTTGGATTCGATTCGTTCCACGAGGTCGGAAAATAGTTCCTGTTCCTCGTTCGTCAGCCCCTCTTCGTCCGCCGGAATCCCGGCGGCGGAGAGGCTCGCGCGCTTGACGACTTTGCCGACGCGTCGTTCGTATATCGCTTCGACGACATCCTCTGCTGTCTGGATTTCGTCGGTCAGTCGGTTGACTTCGCTCGAATCGAACGGGTTGTCCGCTCGCTCCGCGGCTCGCTCGCGTTCGTCGCGCAAACTCCCGATGTAGCTCCCCACGTCCTCGTAGAAGGATTCGCGCAGATGCTGTAGGCTATCCTTCGAGCGCTCCTTGCTCTGGACACTGCGGAGTTCGTCGAGATTCATTCTTTCCCTTTTTCTGCCCGGCCACGGGCCATGAGAAAGTTGGCCACGTATTCCGGAGTTGATACATCTCCCGCCGGAAGCCTAAAGCTTTCGCCAGCGAGTTCGACCTGTGCTGTTTCGTCCAGTTCAATCGTCACGTCGTGTCGCGTGAACGTCTCGGGAACCGCATCCCGAAGCGGGTCGAAGTCGGCCAGTTCGTCGTGCGGAATCCGTGTGACTTCCAAACTGCTTCCGCCGTGGAGACTGCCGGGAAGGCGGATGAGTCGATGCGTGTCCGTCGTCACGGGTTCGTCCACCGCGGCGGTTTCGGATTCGAACACGTCCGCTGCGAGAATCTTCGCTAAACCGTAAAACGCCGGATGTACGTCCACGTTGCCGCGCTTGATTTCCGCGTGGTTGTTTTTCGCGGCTTTGTACGCGCCCGCCGCCTTCCCCGCGCCGATGCCGTCGAACTCTTGGAGGCGTTCGAGCGCGTTCTCCTCGTCCATCGCCAGCAGTTCGTCCACGAACGAACAGAGGTGGTCGTGAACCCGCCCGCCCCACCCGCTGTCGGTCGGAAGCGTGCGCTTTTGCGTCGGATTTTTGAGGCCGATTCCGGCGACCGCTTCGGATTGGATGAGCGACTCGAAATCCGCGTCCGCCGCCCGAATGTAGTCTACGATTTCGCGGCGTGCCTCGCGGTCTAATTCGAGAACGCCCTCGTCCCGAACGTGAACGTGGTAGCCTCGACCACCTGAAAAGACGACCGTCATATCCTCGAAGCCGAAATCCCGGTCGAGCAAATCGATCAAGTCTACTAGTTCCTCTTTCCCTCGCGCCAGCATCTCGGCGTAGGGTGTCTCGGGAGTGACGCCGGGCAGGTGGTCTGCGTCCAAATCGAACACGAGGTCTGCGCTTCGCCAGCCCTTCCCGTCCATCGTTCCCGCACCGGGATTTCTGTACTGTCCGGTGGAGAAATACACGTGGCGCGGACGCTCGCGTTCGAGGAACCCGCGAAGGGTTCCGAGGTCGAGCAGCGAGTTGTGGCGAACCATCGTCGTTCCCGTCCCGGACGTCCACGGAATGTAGCCCCACTCGCGCTCGTCCGCGGCGGGCGGGAGTTCCGGTTTTACCGTCCGGTAGTGGTCGCGGAACCGTCCCCGAAGATACGCTCGCGTCCGCGCTTCCATCGTCAGTGGCAAAAACACCGAGTGGTTAAAGCGTTGTTTCTTCGCTTCAAGCAGCCGTTTCGATTTGGAAATCGAGATGCTGCGGGAGAGTGGCGGATTTTGGACAAATTCCGAGATAGCTCTGCTGGCGAAATTCGGTCGACCCGAGAACGTGGAGTAATGCGACGTTACTCGCAGATGTGAGAAAACGAATCCAAAAGTGAAACCACAGACGGAAGCTGTCCGGAAAAACGAAACCGCAGTCGTCCGGTTTTATCCGCGCATGAAGTCAGAAAGACGCTTCGTGATGCTCTCTTCTTCGCCCAGTCGGAGGTAGAACGCGTCACCGCCGTCTTCGTAATAGTTGTCGATTCGGCGTTCGACGGAAAAGCCGAGATGCCGGTAGAAGTCGAGTGCGTTCTGGTTCGTACTCCGCGCGTGGCAGGTGACGGTCGCGTGGTTTTTCGCAACCCGTGCGACCAATCGCTGGCCGAAGCCCTCGCCGCGGAAGTCGGGATTGACCGCGAGAAAGAGGATGTAGCCGTCCCGGCGCACCGCCGCAAATCCAACGATTTGTTCGCCCCCCTCGCCGTCGGTGAGGTAGCAGTAGACGGTCGACCGGCGGTATGCGTCGGTAAAGAACCCTCGCCGTTGTTTCAGCACGTCCTCGCTCTGCCGGATTTTCTCCTTCAACTGCCACGCCTCCTCGACGTAGCGGTTGTCGCCCGGCGAGACGACGCGCGTGTCAATGTTTACACTCACTGAGAGTGAGTAGCAGACAGGTGAATATAATTCCACCGGCATCGCTCGCGGTTTCCAGACTCCGTTTGGCAAGCCTGATACCCACAGCGACCGAGATTTCACCAATGACCTACGCGCTCCGCGAGCATACCGCCGACGTTGCGGTCGAAGCCACGGGAAAATCCCTTTCCGCCGTTTTCGCCGCCGTCGCCGACGGACTGGCCGCCGCGATGTGCGACGACATACCCGATGCAGGCGAGCGATTCGACATCGAAGTGAGCGCCGAAAATCGGGAGGCATTGCTGTTCGATTATCTTGACGAACTTATCTACGAACGCGATGTTCGGGCCGTCCTCCCGGTGGAAAACGAGGCGAGCGTCCACGACGCCAACGGCGAGTGGACGCTCGCGGGAAGCGCGCGAGGTGTGCCCCTCTCTGGACTCGGGGCACGCGAAATCAAAGCCGTGACGTACTCCGAGATGGCAATCGAGGAAACGGCAGATGGATGGCGCGCCTACGTCGTTTTCGACGTGTAAACCACTCACGTCGTTTTCGATGTCTGATTTATTTTCCTTCCTGCGGGGACGGTAACCGCCAACCGAACCCCGAAACGTCTTCGGGGTTCGGGCATCTACCTTCGAGTATGAACACGTACACCGCGGGAGACATCACGCTCGAACAGGTTCGAGAGTACGTCTGGGAAATCCCGCAAGAAGGGGACATGGGGACGCCAGCGCGGGTGTTCGCCAGCGAAGAGCTACTGGAACAAATCGCGGACGACAAGACGTTAGAACAGTTGAAAAACACGACCCACCTACCGGGCGTCCAGAAGTACGCCCTCTGCATGCCGGACGGCCATCAGGGGTACGGGTTCCCCGTCGGTGGGGTCGCCGGAATCGACGCCGAAAACGGCTGTATTTCGCCGGGCGCGGTCGGCTACGACATCAACTGCGGGGTTCGGATGATGCGGACGAACCTCACCTACGACGATTTGCACGGAAAAGAAGAGGAACTCGTGGACGCCCTCTTCGCCAACATCCCGTCGGGACTCGGCGGCGGCGGCGTCGTGGAAGGCGACATCGACGCCGTCAACGACGTTCTCGACCGGGGGATGGCGTGGGCGCTGGACGAAGGCTACGCGACGGAAGCTGATTTGGCTCACTGCGAGGATGAAGGAGTCCGACAGGAAAGCGACCCCGCTGCCATCTCACAGAAGGCGAAAGACCGCGGCAAAAACCAGTTGGGAAGCCTCGGCAGTGGCAACCACTTCCTCGAAGTCCAGCGCGTGACCGACGTGTTCCGCGAGGATGTCGCCGAGGCCTACAGCCTCTCGGAAGACCAAATCGTCGTCCTCATCCACTGTGGTAGTCGGGGATTGGGCCATCAGGTCTGTAACGACTACCTGCGGAAAATCGAGAAAACCCACTCGGGCCTGCTATCGAAACTCCCGGACAAGGAACTCGCCGCGGCCCCTGCGGGAAGCCAACTCGCAGAGGAGTACTATCAGGCGATGGGCGCGGCAATCAACTTCGCGTGGGTGAACCGCCAACTCATCATGCACCGAACGCGGCAGGTCTTTTCGCGCGTGTTCGGCCAGTCGTGGGAGGCCATGGAGATGGAACTGCTGTACGACGTGGCCCACAACATTGCGAAAAAGGAAACCCACGACGTGAACGGCGAGGAAAAAGAACTGTTCGTTCACCGAAAAGGTGCAACACGCGCATTCCCGGCAGGCCATCCCGAGGTGCCCGGCGCATACATCGACGTGGGGCAACCAATCATCATCCCCGGAAGCATGGGCGCGGGAAGCTACGTCCTCTGTGGCGGCGAGGAGTCCATGAACCTCAGTTTCGGTTCGACTGCCCATGGAGCAGGCCGGGTGATGAGTCGGACGCAGGCGAAAAAGGATTACTGGGGCGGCGACGTGCAGGACGAACTGGAACAAGAACACATCTACGTCAAAGCCCAAAGCGGCGCGACAGTCGCGGAGGAAGCGCCGGGCGTCTACAAGGACGTGGACGAGGTCGTGAAAGTATCCGACGCGCTCGGAATCGGCGACAAGGTGGTTCGGACGTATCCCGTCTGCAACATCAAGGGGTAGATGAAGAGATAGGTAAAACACTTCTTTCACTAATCAAAAGCTTTTGATACCTCTTGTGACGAAAGAAGAGTATGCGACGACGAGCGGTGCTCAGCACGCTGGCCACGGGTACCACCGCTGGCTGTATCGGTGGGATTCTCGGACTGTCATCGGACGACTCTCGATTCACCATCGAGAACGATTCGGTGCCGGACGGACTGCCAGCGACGCTTTCCGCGACGCTCGTTTCGGGTGCGACTGCGGAGCATCCGCCGATGCTCCGCGTAACGTTCGAATGTACCGCAGAATCCAAACAGGCGATTCGATTCGGCTACCCCAGTCCGTTTTCGGATGTCGTCAGCGCCGACACGGATGGGTCGAGACTCGTCCTCCAGTACAAACCCGATTCGAACGACAGACGTAACGGATGCTGGCAAAGCGGCCACCTCGGCGGGCGGGGAACGACCGAGCGACAGACGCTCGAACCCGGCGAGAAATCACAGGTCGAATGGGCAGTTCTTAGTTACGCGAAAAACGAATCGTGCTTTCCGAG
Organism: Haladaptatus cibarius D43; assembly: GCF_000710615.1. NCBI lineage: Archaea > Methanobacteriati > Methanobacteriota > Halobacteria > Halobacteriales > Haladaptataceae > Haladaptatus > Haladaptatus cibarius. The sequence continues at coordinate 68,323 of NZ_JDTH01000002.1, forward strand.
CGGTCGCTACCGATTCGAAGACCAGTACAGCGTCGGTGGCGAAACGTACAGTTGGGGATTCTGGTTCCGAGTACGGTGAATCTGCTGGACGAGTGTTGCGTTCTCAGGTTCTGAAATCGAAGTTCGGCGCGTCTTCTGGCCTGAGTGGAACGTGTGGGTCAAGTTCCTCGCCGTCTTCGAATTTGATGAAGTTGAGGTAGTACAGTTCGCCACAGCCATCTTCGTCGGTTTCACTCGCTCCGCAAACGATTTGCACGCCGTCCGCGTCCTCGAAATCGTCGTAGGCGTTTTCGTACTCCCAGCCATCTAAGGGGTCTGCGGTCACCGACTTGTCGGCGAGGTTGGCGTCGCGTTCCAGTGTGACGATTGCGCCGCAGTGAGGGCAGTAGTAGCGGACAGGGACAGTCATCGTTGGAGGTTGGTGACGAACGGACGTAAACTGTGCGTCGGCGCGTCGGTTCGTCCCGGCGAACCGACGCGCCATTCGAGAAAGCGCAAACCCAGAACAATCTTGTAGCCCGGCGAACACCGTTAGTGCATGATAGACGAGACAGTCGAGGAGATACAGGAGATGCAAACGCACAGCTCCTCGACCGTCGCGGTCAAGGCTGCCCGCGCGTTAGAAGACCTCCTTAGCCGTGATTTCGAGACGGTCGAAGAGTTCGAGCGAGCGCTCGACCACAACAGCAACGCCCTCCGTCGTGCGAATCCCTCTCATGCATCGCTCGTCACGACACAGAGGGCAATCGTAAAGATGGTTACGGACGCAGAAAGCGAATCGGTCGAGCAGTCAAAAGACCAGATGCAACAGGCCATCGACAGCGTGGTCGAACAGGTCGTCACGGCAAAGCGTCGGGCCGCCGAAAACGCCACCCCGCAGTTCGAGGACGGGATGACCGTCATGACTCACGACTACTCCTCGACGGTGCTTGAGGCGGTCGAAAACGCCGTCACCAAGGGTTCCTATCTCGACGTGTACGTGCTGGAAGCCAGACCGCGCTACCTCGGACGCAAAACCGCCCGCGTCCTCGGCGAAATCGACCAAGTCGATGTGACGCTCATCATCGACAGCGCGGCGGGCCACTATCTGCCCAAGTGTGACCGCGTGTTCACCGGGATGGACTGTATCGTTGACGGAACCCTCTACAACCGCGTCGGGACGTTCCCGCTCGTCGCCACCGCGAACGAGGTGAACGTTCCCGTCACTACCGTCGGTTCCAGCGCGAAAATCGTCGGCGAGGCGTTCCGCTTCGAGAACGATTTCAGGTCGGCCAGCGAAGTCATTCGAGAACCGGCCGAAGGGTTTTCCGTGGAGAATCCTGCCTACGATGCAACTCCCACTAACATGCTCGATTCCGTCGTGACGGACGAGGGAACGTGGGAATACTGAACTGAAACGGTCGTTATTCTACTCGACGTTTACCTACTCGACGTTCACCCACTCGCCGTTTTCATCACTTCTCTCAATCGTATTCAACACCTTCTGCACTTTTAGCCCGTCCGCGAAGTTCGGATGATATTCCTCCTCCGAATCGACTGCGGAGAGGAACTCGTAATTCTCGTGGACGAAGGTGTGTTCCCACCCGATGACGTGGCCCGGCGGCCACCAGTGGTCGATGTAGGGGTCGGATTCGTCGGTGACGAGAATTGTCTCATAGCCCCGGTTGTCGTCCCGCAGGAGTTCCAGTTCATTGAGGCGTTCGAGCGAGAACTTCAGGCTTCCTTCCGAGCCGTGAACCTCGATTGTGTGGTCGTTTTTGTGTCCCGTGGCGAACCGGGAAGCTTCGAACGTTCCCATTACGCCGCCTTCCAGTTCAGCCTGCGCGGAGTAGGCGTCGTCCACCGTGACTGGTTTAGTTTCGTCTTCTCCTTCTACCGGGCGCTCGCCCACGAAGGTTCGGAGGTGACCCGACACGCGCTCTACGTCGCCCACGAGGAACTGCGCGAGGTCGATGGTGTGCGCGCCGAGGTCGCCGAGCGCGCCACTGCCCGCCAACTCCGCGTCGTTGCGCCACGACCACGGAGCTTCGGGGTCAACCAGCCAGTCCTGCAAGTACGTTCCTCGGAACTGGTGAATCTCGCCGAGTTCGCTGTCCTCGATGAGTTGCTTAGCGTACCGAATCGCCGGAACGAACCGATAGTTGAACGCAGTCGCGGTCGGTACCCCCGCCGATTCCGCCGCGTCGGCCATTCGCTCCGCGTCTGAGAGGTTTGCGGCCAGTGGTTTTTCCGAGAGAACCGGGGTGCCTGCTTCCAGCGCGGCGATGGAGGGTTCTGCGTGGACGAAATTTGGCCCAAGGTTGTAGAACACGTCCACCTCGGCTACGACTTCCTCCCAGTCCGTGCTGGTGTTTTCGAATCCGAGGCGGTCTGCGGCCTCCGTCAGTGCTTTTTCGTCTCTCCCGACGAGAACGTGGCGCTCTACGTCCGGCGCGTCCGGGAAGAACATCGGTAGGCGGGCGAGGGCGTTCGCGTGGGCTTTCCCCATGAATCGGTAGCCTAACACTCCGACTTTGAGACTCATGGGTTGGGGTACTTTGTGCGACCGCTTAGTGTTTGATGGCCCGCGATGAATTCGTGGTCGAGAGTAGATTGGTTTCGTTGGTGTAAAAACGGCTTTTCGACCCTCTGTTTGTTCGATTTTGCTAGTTGTTGCTGACTCCAATGACACTACACGCATGACGGAATAGCAGTACTAGATTCGAGTCAGTGTCTGTTTGTCGGTAGCAAGTCACGACTCCAATCATACCGCCACCGTCAGTATCCCCACTCCTCCCCGCCAGCGCGGGAATGCACTCACGCCTCACTGTCGTTCGGCATTCGTGCGAATCGAGCTGGCGCACCCTTGTGGTTAGTCAATCAAGCGATATGGCGCGCGCTGGCGTGGCATCGAGGAGTTCACCTCCGAGAAGGTGAGCCAAAGCCGCGCGAGGGATGACTGAGGAACGCAGTGACGAAAGAATCGGTTGGGGAGGCGTGTGGCGAACGAGATTTCGAAGAAATCTCGAACGCGAGTAGCGCGGAACTGTGTTCCGCGGACAGTCGAGCGGCGAAGCCGCGAGACGACGGTGCAACCGCGAGCAGGCGGTGCGGCGGCAGTTTCATTGGAGTCGGCATCAGTCTCCGCCAATCGAAACATCACAATCTTCTTGACATTTGTCCGATTATCGTCGTTCCTCACGAAATCCATGTTCGAAAATCACATTCGCGTCTCGGCCCGAGGACTCGTCTGGCGGGACGACGAACTACTCGTCGCTCGGGACGAGAAACCGGGAGAGGACAAGCCATTTTACTACCCTGTCGGCGGCGCGGTCGAGTTCGGGGAATACAGTGAGGACGCCCTTCGCAGGGAGTTCAAGGAGGAATTGGGCGTCTCACTCACGAACGTCACCTACCGCGAAACCTACGAAGGACTGTTCACGTTCGACGGCAATCCCGCGCACGAACTTTGGCGCGTCTACGAAGCGAACATCGTGGAATCGTGGCCCTACGAGCAAGACGAGTTTTCCGGCTACGAAGCCGAGTTCGACGAAGAAATCGAGTGCTTCTGGAAATCCCCGACCGAGTTTTCGGAGGGGAAAGAGACGTTCTATCCCGAACAGATTCTCCCAGATTTGTAGTCTTCTAATTCGCTCTATTCCGCCCAGTAGGCTTCGCCAGGCGTCGTCCTGAACACCACGCGTTCTACCATCTCGACGGCCTTCTCCAACCCTTCGTTCGAACTGGTCAGCGAATCCTCGTGTTCGATGGAGAGGGTGCCGTCGTACTCAATCATCCTGAGCGCACTGACGATGTCCTTCCAGTGCTCTTCGCCGTGGCCGTAGCCGACGGAGCGGAACAGCCACGAGCGGTTCGCTTCCTCGTCGTAGGGCGTCGTGTCGAGGACGCCTTTGTAGCGGGCTTGGGACTCGTAGACTTTCGTGTCCTTGGCGTGGAAGTGGTGGATTGCGTCGTGTTCGCCGAGGAAGCGGATGGCTTCGACGACGTCGATTCCTTGCCAGTAGAGGTGGCTCGGGTCGAAGTTCGTCCCGATTCGTTCGTTCGTCGCGTTCCGAAGTTCGAGCATCCCGACGGGTTCGTGGACGAGCATGTTCGGGTGCATCTCGATTGCCACGTCCACGCCGTGGTCTGCCGCGTGCTCCGCCAAATCGCGCCAGTAGGGGATGGCGACTTCTTCCCACTGGTAGGTGTGCGCCTCGTCGTGTTCCGATGGCCACGGGGCGGTAATCCAGTTCGGCACCTCGTCGTTCGGGCCGCCAGCAGGGAGTCCGGAGAAGCAGGTTACTGTGTCGACACTGAGTTGGTCGGCCAACTGAATTGCCTCGCGGAGTTCGGTGTCGGCTTCTTCTGCCTGCTCGTCGTCGGGATGAAGTGGATTGTTGTGGGTTGCCAGCGCGCTTACGTGCATGTCGTGTTCGGCCAGCAGGGAGTGCAACTCTCCCTGTGCGTCGTCATCGTCCAGATATTCGTCGCGCGGGAGGTGGGTGTCGCCGGGATAGCCGCCGACGCCGGGTTCGATAGCGTCCACGCCGATATCATCGAGATACGCGAGCGCGTCGGAAAGCGATTCACCGTACAGTGGCGGAGTGTGAACGCCGATGTCCATAGCATGAACCATTACTTCGGTCGGGAATAAAATTTCGGTGGCAACGCTTACGCCCCCGGTCTTCCATTCTCCGAACATGAGCCTTGCCGAGCAGTTCGAGTGGTTCGCTGACTGGTGTGTTGGAACGTCGCCCCTGTACGAGGGGATTTCGCGCGAAATCGCGGACGACCCGGAGCTGCTCGCGCTCGCGGAGGAAATCCCGCCGAAGCGCGGCACGCCGAACATTTTGTTTGCGGCGGTGCACTGGCACCTCCTCGGTGGTGTTGACCACGAACTCGCAGAGTACTATCCGACTCTTACGGACGACCCAAAATCGGGAAATCCGTTTCCAGCATTTCGGGAGTTCTGTCTCGAATACGAAACTGAACTACTCCCCCTCCTGCGCAACCGCAGAACCCAGACGAACGCGGTTCGGCGCTGTACCGCCCTCTTCCCGGCATTCTTTCGTGTCTCCCGCGAAGTCGGCGGCGAACCCCTCGCATTGATCGAACTCGGCCCCAGCGGCGGACTCAACCTCTGCTGGAACCAGTACGCCTACGATTACGGCGATGCTGGCCAGTTCGGGACGAGCGACTGCGTCCTCGATTCGGAACTCCGGGGAGAGAAAACCCTCCCCGTCTCGGACGACTTTCCCGCAATCGCTTCCCGCATCGGAATCGACCTGAATCCGCTTTCCGTACAGGACGAAAAAGACGTTCGCTGGCTCCGCGCGCTCATCTGGCCGGAACACGAAGACCGCCACCGACTGCTTCAGCAGGCCGCGGATGTGGCACAGCAGCATCCGCCCGACCTCCGGCAGGGTGACGCAATCGAGGAACTGCCGGACGTGCTTGCCGAGATTCCGAACGACGTTCCGGTCTGCGTTTTCGACACGCAGATGCGCTATCAACTGCCCGACTCGACCCAAGACCGCCTCCGGGCACATATCGAATCCGCGGCAGAACGCCGAGAACTGCACTGGTTGTCGGGCCACGAATCGACTGACGAGTGGGATAACGCCTTCACGCTCGACTGGTTCGACGGCGAGGAGTACACGCCGCTCGTCGCCTACGAACAACACGGAAAATGGCTTCGATGGTTGCAGTAATCTATTCCAACTGCACTGCCTGTTCGTTCTTCGAGGAACGATAGACAGCGTCGATGACGCGCTGAACCGTCAGCGCTTGCTCGATGGTGTTCATCTTCGGCGCGACGCCGTCACGAACAGCTTCGAAGAAGACGCGCTGTTCCGCTTTATGGGCGTCTTCCTGTCGGGTTCTGACGCTGGTGTCCGAGAAGTGGTCTGCACCGACCATGCTCGTCTCGTACATCGTGAGCGAGTCGTCGCTCTTGTCGAAACTCGCACCGGCGTCGGTTCCGCGGACGTGGTATTTTTCACTGGATTCGCGGTTCGCGGCCCACGCGACTTCGAGTGCGATAGTTTTCCCGCCTTCACAGCGGATGAACGCGCTCACCGAGTCGTCAACCGTGAACGTGCCGGATTCGGTGTCGTCGCCCCACATTTCGAGGTAGGTGTAATCCTCTCGGCTTCCGAACTGAGAACGAACTTCGCCGCTGACTTCTTTGACGTTCGGGAAGTCATGAAGGTGCAGTGCGAGGTCGATAGCGTGGACGCCGATGTCGATGAGCGCGCCGCCACCCGCCACGTCGCGGTTCGTGAACCACGAACCGCGACCCGGAATGCCTCGGCGTCGGATGTAGTTCGCTTCGACGTGGCGCGTCTTACCGAATCGTCCCTCGTGTTGGTAGCCCTTGATGACTTCGACAGGGTTGCGGAATCGGTTATGGAAGCCGACCATACAGAAACCGTCGGCGTTCCGGGCCGCTTCCGCGATTCGCTCCGCGCTCTCCAGCGTGTGCGCGAGCGGTTTTTCGAGCAGCACGTCGAGTCCCGCGTTCAGCGCGGCGACGGCGTACTCCTCGTGAAACTTGTTCGGTGTCGTGACGATGACACAATCGACGTCTGCTTCGTACAGTTCTTCGTAGCTCTCGAACGAGCGGGTGTCGTATTTCTCGGCAAACCGCGCACGGGCGTCGGGATTAATATCGACGCCACCGACGATTTCGTGACGCAAATCAGTGATTCTATCAGCGTGATAATGTCCAATATTTCCGAGACCGACGAACCCAACTCGAACCGGCTCACTGGCACTCATACTTACGGCTCACCTGTGAGACGGTGTTATTCTTTTCCTTTTGCTCGCTCGGTTTTACCGAGCTGGTACTTTCGCTTCGAAAACGGAACGATTGTCCGACACAGTTCTGATGGTCGCGGGGAGTCACGTCAGTACAACTGCTGTTTTTTGTCTTCGCGTTCGCGCTCCCGCTCCTCTTCCGCTTTCTGTGCACGCCGATTTTCGATGAGTGTTCGGAGGCCGGGGATGATTTTGTTTTTCAAATCGAGGACGAACGAGACGATACCGTACGCCCAGAAGAAAAACAGGAGCGTCCCCGCCCCGAAATACACCACTCCGAACTCCACCGCCATCTCAGTCGTCCCCCTCCGCCTCGGTGCTGGTAGGTCCTGCTTCGACGGGCGCAAATTCGAGGCCGTGTGCGATGGCATCGCCCGTCTCGGTGTCGAACAGGTGAATCCGCTCCCTGTCGAGGACGATTTCCACGTCTTCGTCCGTATCGATGTCTTTGTCCGGGTTGACGCTCATCAGCAGTTGATGAGCGTCGTCAGCCTCGGCGTCCATTCCCACCGTCTCACCCTCACCGGTGAGGATGTAGACGAAGATTTCGTCGCCCATTGGTTCCAGCACGTCCGTCCGGGCGTCGACGCGACTGGTCGGGTTCGACACGTTGCCAGCGTCCTCCACGAGATACACGTCTTCGGGGCGGACACCCATCGTCAGCGTGTCGTCCACCGACACGCTGTTGAGTTGGCCGGTGTCGAACTCGACGTGGTAGTCCGGTGTCTGGAGTCCGTTGGAATCGACGACGCCCTCCACGAAGTTCATGCTCGGCGACCCGATGAAGCCCGCGACGAACAGGTTCTTCGGTTCGTTGTAGCAGTCGAGCGGCGGGTCGAACTGCTGAAGTTCACCTTTGTTGATGACTGCGACGCGGTCGGACATCGTCATCGCCTCTGCCTGGTCGTGCGTGACGTAGATGATGGTCGCGTCGAGTTCCTTGTGGAGTCGCTGGAGTTCGGTGCGCATGTGAACGCGCAGTTTTGCGTCCAGATTCGCCAGCGGTTCGTCCATCAGGAACACGTCGGGTTCGCGCACGATTGCACGCGCAATGGCGACACGCTGGCGCTGACCACCGGACATCTCGTCGGGCATTCTGTCGAGCATGCCTTCGAGTTGGACGATTTCCGCCGCGTTCTCGACGCGACGGTCGACTTCTTCTTTCTCGTAGTTTCTGAGTCTCAGCCCGAAACTGATGTTGTCGTACACGTCCATGTGCGGGAACAACGCGATGTTTTGGAACACCATCGCAATGCCGCGGTCTTTCGGCGGAAGTTTGGTTACTTCTCGCCCCGCGATGGAAATCGTCCCGTCCGACGGAATCGTCAGCCCCGCGATGGTTTCGAGCGTCGTGGATTTGCCACACCCCGACGGCCCGACGAGCGTGACGAACTCGCCGTCCCGAATATCGAGGTTCATGTCATCGACTGCCGTTACATCGTCGTACCGTTTCGAAACGTGTTCTAAGTTGACTTCACCCATTGTGTATCACTCCTTCAGCGCGCCAGCGGTGAGACCGCTGACGATTTTTTCCTGTGCGATGACGACGAGGATTGCGATGGGCAGGACGCCCACGATGCTCGCCGCCGCCATCAAGTTGTAGAACTCCGCGTACTGGCCTTGGTACCCCAGAATCCCCCACAGCAGTGGTGCCCAGTTCTGTACCTCCCCGTTGGTCATGAGGAACGAGAAGAAGAACTCGTTGTACACCGAGATAAATGTTAGCACTCCTGCGGTGGCCACGCCCGGCGCGGACAGCGGGATGATGACTCGGAACAGCGCGCCGAGTCGGGTCGTCCCCTCGATTCGCGCGGCGTCCTCCAAGCCGTCCGGAATCTGGCCGTAGAACGTCGTCAGGATGAATATCGAGAGGGGCATGAACAACGCGCTGAACGGGAGCACCATCGCGCCCGGCGTGTTGTACAGCATCGGACTGCTAAGGCCGAATATCTCGACGTTCCCCGTGAACAACCGGAACAACGGCAGTAGGAACGCCGCTGGCGGGAAGTACGAGATGGCGAGGATGAGCAGCATCAACGCACCCCGTCCCGGGAACGACAGTCGCCCGAAGACGTAGCCAGCGAGGCTCGCTAACACCAACACGATTGCCGTGGTGACGAGCGCGAGCACGAAACTGTTGAACATGTACAGATGGAACGGTAACTGCTCGAAGATTTCTACGAACACGCCGGGGTTGAATCCTTTCGGTAGGAACCAGACGTTTATAATCGACTCGCGCGGCGTCAGCGCCAGCACGAGGAGCCAGTAGAATGGGAACAGTGTGGTGAACAGGAAGAAAATCGTCACCACGTAGAACATCGCCTGATAGGTTCGTTCCGGATCCTGAATCGACCCCTGCACCCATCGCTGGAACGGCCCTTGCGTCGTCTCTGCCTGCTGCCGACCGTCGGTTTGTGTTTGTTCTGTTTGTGCCATTCAGAATCCTCCCTGCGAGTCGCGGAATTTCACGATGTATATCGACACCACGATTCCGATGATTGCCGCCGTGACGAACGCGACTGCCGCCGCAGTGCCGTATCGTCGCGTACTGAACGTTGTGACGACCAGACAGGACAGCGACGGAACCGTCGTACAGCCGGAGACGGTTTCGATGAGTCCGTACACCCGCATCGCCGCGATGGTGCGGAACAGTAGGGCAACGAGCACCGTCGGAAGTACGAGCGGTAAGGTAATCATCCGGAACTGTTGCCATTTCGACGCACCTGCGACCTTCGCCACGTCGTAGAGACTCCGGTCGATGCTCTGGAGTCCGGCGAGGATGAGCAACGCCATGAACGCCGTCGTCTTCCAGATGTCCGCGAGAATAATGATACCCAGCGCGGAACTGCTGTTGGCCAGCGGCGTGCTGGTTAACCCTATCATCTCGGTGAGATTCGCACCGAACCCGATGCCCGGTTGGAACATCAGGTAGAAAATCATGCCCTGAATGACGATGGGAACCGCCCACGGAATGATGATTGCCACGCGCACCCAGCGTCGCCCACGGAAGTCTTGGTCGAGAACGAGTGCCTGTCCGAAGCCGATAATCGTCTCGATGAGGACGCTTGCTATCGTGAAGATGAACGTCACGATGAGCGCGCTTTTGAACGGTTGGCTGAAGTCGATAAACGGTTGTGGCAGTGCCACCGTGTCCAGCTTTCCGGTCAACAGGTCGGTGTAGTTCTGGAGGCCGACGAACTCCCCGACTTGTGATGCGCCGCGAAGGCTGTCGGCACGAAGGGACATCTCGAACGTGCTTAGCAGTGGCCAGAACGCGATGACGCCGAGCAGTAACAGTGCGGGCGTCAACAGCAGGTAGGCGAACTGCGTTTCGCTCAGATTCTCTATCCATCTGACCGCGCCAGCGTACGCCCCTGACTCTTCCTGTGGTTTTTCGGTCGCTTGTTCGGTTGACATTCTTCGCTACCTCTACTCGTTGTACTCCTCGATTTCCGTGATTTGCCTGTTCAATGTTGACATCGCCTGTTGTGGGGACTGATCGCCCGCATAGGACGCGAAAACGCTCTGTGCAATCTTCCCGGATTCTTGCGGCCAGACGACCGAAACGGGGCGCGGAAGCGCGTTCTGTCCCGCGACTTTCAACGTATCGACGTAGCGACCCATGATGGGTACGTCTCTCGCTCGTTGTGTTTCGAGCAGGTCTGGCTCGGGCGGAATCCACCCGATGATTTCGAACAGTTTGAGCTTGAAACTCTCCGACGTCATCGCTTCGAGAACTTGTAACGCCTTGTCTTTCTTTCTCGTGTTCGGGTTAATAGCGACGTTCCATCCGCCGAGGGCGGACGCGACGCCGCCGAGTCCTTGTTTGTTTATCTGTCCCGCTTCGACGCCATACGGAATCGGCATAACGCCGAGGTTTTCACCGAATCCGCCTTCCGATTTCGGAGCACCGTTGATGTTGATGGAGTAGGGCCAGTTGCGGTGCATTACCGCGTTTCCGTTGCTGAACGGCGCGCGTGAGGTTTCTTCGATCCAGCTGAGGACGGCCCGCGGTGCGATACCGCCCTCGAAATCGTTCAACGTGTTCGGCGCATTGTTGCCGTGGATGAACGTCCGAATCATCTTGATGGAGTCGATAACGTGCTGTGAGTCCAAGGTCACGGGGCGGTTTCCGACCGGCCCGAGCAAGTTATCGACACTGCCGAAGTACGTCCCGCCCCAACTGGTCATGAACTCGTTGAAGTCACAGCAGGACAGTCCCTCGTAGGCGCTCGCTTGGAAGGTAAATCCGTAATCGATGTTCTGGTTATCTTGGAGGACTTTCTTCGTAACTTGCGAAAACTTCTTCCACGAAATCCCCTCCGTCGCCCAGTTTTCCTGATCCGGATTAAATCCTGACTGCCGTACCAAATCCTTACGATACTGTATCGTTCCGAAGTCGGAAAACAGCGGGATTGCGTAGAGGTCGCCGTCGTTCGATTTACCGGTGGTGACGCTCCCCTGAAAATAATCGTTGTTGACCTTATTGAGCGCCTCGCTCGCAAGGTTGTCGCTCAAATTGAGCAGTTGACGGCGTGCGATGAACGGAATCGCCCACCCGCTGTCCACGAGCAACAAGTCGGGTTCTTCGAGATTCGCGGACAGCCACCGTTGGTATTGGGACTGGCGAGCACCAGTCTGTTCGTTTCCCGCGAGAACTTCGAGCCTGATGTTCTCGTCGAGTCCTGCTTCGTGCAGTGCAGTTTCTATCGCGTCTTTGTTGGTTCTGACGTCGTCATCGGCGGCCCACTGTATTACGTTGGGGTTACTGCTGCTCCCCCGTCCAGTACAGCCAGCAAGACCCGCGGCGGCACCGGATGCCCCGACAGCTTTCACGAACTTCCGTCGTGAAACGCCGTCTCGCCGACGACGGTCATCACCCTCGCTAACACCAACCATACGGTTGTAGGACGGAAGGATTGCATTTATAACTTTGGTGCGATTGACTACTTGCGTTGTTATCTTTTCCGACCACGAACTATCACTTTCGTGCAGATTGAGTAGATGATGAGTAAAACTATTTATGGCCGAACAGTATCACTTCAGCGGATAACTACCCGAAAAAGTGGCGGTAGTCGTATTGTCCGTCTCTGGTACAGTCAAGCGCTAGTACATCTTTCGCTCGGCTTCGTTTCCTCGAATCGCAGAACCTCTTCGTTACAACCCGGCGATTTCCCGCGACCAGACCGGTGATTTCGGCGATTCGAGCCGTTCCAGTTCGGAATCGGAGAGTGCGACATCGAGCGACGACACGTTCTCCGCAAGATGCTCTCCGGTTCGCGGGCCGATAATCGGCGAATCAACGACGGGTTTGTGCAGTAACCACGCCAGACTCACCTGCGCTGGCGTCACACCTTTCTCCTCGGCAATGGCGCGAACCTCGTCCAACACGGCCCAGTTTTCGTCGGTGAACCGCGCCTCCGTGTGGTCGTCCTCCGTCGCCCGCCCCTCGGTCGGTTCCTCGTCACGGTTGTACTTCCCGGTCAAAAACCCGCCCGCGAGCGGCGACCACGGAATGACGCCGACGCCTTCCGACTCGCAGACGGGCAGAACGTTTTCTTCCTCGTGGCGGTCTACGAGGTTGTACTCCGGTTGCATGCAGGTGAATCGCTCGTAGTCTTGCAGGTCGCTCTCGGAGAGGGCTTTCGAGAACTGCCAGCCAGCCATCGAACTCGCGCCGATGTAGCGAACTTTGCCCGACTCTACGAGGTAATCCAGCGTGGACAGCGTCTCCTCGATTGGGGTTTCGTCGTCCCAGCGATGGATTTGGTAGAGGTCGATGTAGTCGGTTCCCAGTCGGTCGAGGCTGGCTTCCGCTTGGTCGAGAATATGCTTTCGGGAGAGGCCCTGTCCGTTTGGATAATCACCCATCTTCCCGAACACCTTCGTCGCAATCACGAGTTCGTCGCGGTTTCGCCCCTCGATTGCTTTGCCGACGATTTCTTCGCTCTCCCCCCGCGAGTAGACGTTTGCGGTGTCGAGGAAGTTGATACCCATCTCCAGCGCGTCGTCGAGCAATTCCAGACTGGCCTCCTCGTCGTTCATCATCCACGGCTGACTGCTTCCGAAGTTCATACAGCCGAGACAGAGGCGCGAGACATCGAGGCCGGTGTCGCCGAGTTTGGTGTACTCCATTTCGGTCATGGTTCGCTAGATTGGTTCTTTGGGGGTCGGTAAATGGCTGTGGGCAGATGGCGTGAATCGCTTGTCGTCAGCGTTTTTCAGGTGGGAGTTGGGGGAGTTCACTGCCAACGTTGCCGACACCACTGAAACCGCACCGCGACAAAAATTACTATTTCTGAGACGAACTGGTTTCGAACAAGTTGATTGCAGTTCCCGACTCCAATGAAAACCGCAACCGCACCGCCTGCTCACGGTTGCACCGTTCGCCATCGAGATTTCTCCGAAATCTCGTACCCGCCTACACGCCTCCCCAATCGATTCCTTCGTCACTGCAGTCCTCGGTTATCCATCGTCGGAGACAAGCTCCGACGCGCCATTCGTTCGCTCCGCTCACGAAGACTTCGCGCGGGCGAACCTCCGGTTCGCCTTCGCGCACCACATCGCTTGCTTACTCAGTCGGAAGGGTGCGCCAGCGCGTTCGCGCGAACGGTAAGCGAAGCGAACCGTAAGCGCATCTCCGCGCTGGTGGGGAGGAAAGGGGAAACTGCGTTGCGGTGCGGAGGCAGTGGCGGTATCAGTGGAGTCGTGATTTGCTCCCGACAACTACCCTCGTATAAATCCTGTACTACTCGTTTCGTCGTCGTGGTTGTTTTCATTGGAGTCGGCGACAGATAGGGACACAGCAAACAGCTTGAAAAATAACACACCGACAATCGTTCGAACTCTTTCTCATTGCCCGAACACTGAAACGAGCGGCCCACCAACCAGCCAACAATGCTGGAACGACTCCGGAAGTCGGAGTACACCGGAGAAAACCGATGTTGGCCGTGTACCGTACTGAACACCATCCTCCTTCTTCTCGCGTGCGCAGTGATAACAGTGTTCCCGAAAACGCGCACTCGCCGCCTCGGCCTCGCCTCGGCGCTCGGCCTCGTCGGCGGTTTCGCAATCGCCCTCCGTGGCTACTTCATCCCGGGGACGCCGCACGTCGCACCCCGACTGGCCGAGCGTCTCGGTTTCGAACCCGAAAAAACGAAGCGCCAGCCAACCGAAGCCGGGTCGCTCGCGAGCGATTCGAGCGAGGTGTCCGGCGACCACGCAGTCGAAACGCTCCTCGATTCGGGCGTCATCCACGCGGTCGGCGAGACGCTCCATCTGGACGAAAACTTCCGCGCGGACTGGCGACAGGAGATGGAACGGGCAAGAGATGGCGACCTCAAAAAACACGTCCGGAAAGTCGTGCCCGACACCGCGGCGGTGGAACTGGTCGAAGACGGCGATTGGGTCGTCGTCTCGGCGGGCGGCCCGGAAAGCGAACAGTGGCTTTCGCGACCCGTCGCAATCGCCGAGGTCGCGGGGGTGCGTGCGCTGGCCGACCATGATATCGACCGAGACGTTCGAATGCAATCCGCGTCGGCACTGCGGGCGTTCCTCTACGACTGTCCGGACTGTGACGAACGACTCGAAGAAACCACCGCCAGTCGGTGCTGTGGCAGTGGCACGGGTACCAGTCCGCTGTCGCCGCCGGACGAAGTGCTTGCGTGTCCGGCCTGCCGTCAGCACGTCTTTACCTTTTAGTTCTCACTCTGTCATCTACCGCTCGTAGGCGGGCGGTTCGTCGGTTCCGATTCGAATCTCGTGGGCTTCGATGTCCTCCAGTGCGGCGACCTGCCCGCCGACCGTGACGACGCCGTTCTCCGTTTCGACCGACATCCCGGCAACTCGCTCGCCGCCCTCGAAGGAGAAGCCGACGACTTTCCCGCGGATGACTCGTTCCGCGCCGCTTTCGATGTCTCGGCCTTTGATGGTCGCGTAGAAGTCACCCTCCATTCCCTGAATCTCTTTCACACAGCGCCGAATCGAAGCGTATCGGCGAGGGAAGGTTCGCCCGTCGCCGTCGGTCGAGAGGGTGCGTTCCGCAGTCGTCCAGAGCACGGTACCGAAAAAGCCGGAGACGAGGAAGCCGAGTGCCGAGCGATTGAAGATGACGCCGTATCGGTCGCGGTCGTCGCGCAGGGCGTCCTGCGTGGCGTACATCGAATACTCGCCGTCTGCGACTGCGATGACGGGCGTCGTGATTCCGCGTCGAGCGCGGGCAGTCGTCGCCACCGATTCGTAATCGAACTCCTCGGGGTCAGGCGCTTCCGAGGCGGGCGTGACGAGCAGTTCGATGCTCACGCCGGAGTCGATTGCGTTTTTCAAGTCGTCTCTGAACCGGACGAGCAGGTCGGGCGTCAGCGACAGTGCGACTTCGTACTCGGCAGTGTCGATAACGTCTTCGAGATAGCGAAGGATGGTCGAGCGCGATTTGACGAGGGAGACGGCTTCCGTGTCCCGCGTCGGCGCGGTGTAGCGCGCTTCGAGGTTCGTTATCATGTCGTCGAGCGACGACTGCACGTCGGAGAACGCCTCTTCGGGGTCGATTGCGATGACTTTCATCGGTCGGGATTCACGAAGTTCGACCAATCCCCGGTCGCTCAAACTGCGGACGGTGTCGTACACCCGCGGTTGCGGAATGTCCGTGTTGTCTGCGATTTGGCTCGCAGTCAGTCGTCCGTGTTCGAGTACCGTGAGGTATGCGTCGATTTCGTACTCCCCGAGATTGAACCGTTCTCCGACTCGTTCGAGCGTCAGATAGAGGTCGTCGGAGGCCATTACCCAAAGCAAATCAACGAGGGCCTATAGTACCACCTTTTCGCCTCCACCTTTTACGACGGTCGAGAGACAAAGCCAGCGCGAATCGCGCTGGCTCTGTCTCCCTGTAAAAGCTGGATCAAAAGCACCGTCAGAGGCAAGCTCTGACGAGCCATTCGTTCGCTTCGCTCACGAAGACACTCCTCCTTCACTCCATTCAGTTGTCGGCCCGCTCACTTCGCTCGCGGAGAGTATGCTTGTCACTACAAATTTAGCCAGCTTACCGCTCCCGATGGTCGCTGGCGCGGACAGCGAACGGAGCGAGCGATAGGCCGGTGACACAACCGCACAAAATCAGCAACCTCCACACACCAGGATTCGGCAATTGACACAACTGCCCGGAGCAAGCAGTTCACCGCGAGCGAAGCGAGCGGGCCGAGGAGTGACCGAAGGGAGCGACGAGTGCTTTTGGTCCAGATTTTTATCGAGGGTCGCAAACCGCGCGACCCTCGCAATAAAAAGGTGGTATCTACATGTACATCCGGTCGTCCGGTCTGTCCGATTCGCGGGCGGATTCGACGCGGGCGGCGAGTTCGGAGTAGTATTCGCCGACTTCTTCGGCGAAGGCTTCGAGCGGGCCGGTATCGACCGACAGGTCGTACACGTCGGCGATGGTTTCGGTGAGTCGCAGGGCAGCCTCCACGTCCGGCGTCTGGGCGTGAACCGGCGTGACGAAGACGCCAGTTTCGAGGTGGGTGTCCATGCCGCGCCTGACCAACGTGGCGTTCACGCCATCGAGGAAGCCACGGCCCATGCCCGGAACGTCGGTTCCGGCGAGTCGCTTTTCGTGATAATCTTCCGTTGCGATGTAGAATACGCGGTGTTCCTCCGGGCCGTGGGGTACGGGCACGCCGGAGAGGACGGCGATTTCCTCGACGCCGTTGTCGCCCGTCCAGTCGAGGATTGCGTTTGCGAACGACCCGGCGGCCCAAACGGGAACGAACAGTTCGCCGACGAGGACGGTCACGTCGAGGTCTGGCCGGGAAAACAGCCTCGTGTGGTGACGCGGCCTGCCGTTTTCGAACGGCGTGATTGTGGGCAACTGCTCGGCAGTGACGTGACCAGTCTCTTCGAGGGAAAGGTGTTCGACCAGATATTCGACCGCGGTCAGTCCTGCGAGTCCGAACTCCGAAATCCCGACGAGCAGTGTTTCACTCGGTTCCCCGTCGGCGGTAATTTCGAACGATGTACGGGGCGAGCGCGATTCCCAAGACATGCATCCTGTTCGACGCGGTGGGTCTTAGTTCGTACTCCCGTCCTCCGGTCGCTCCGGCTTCCATCGCCCCAGAGATACGTCAAATCCGGAAATAGCCGGGTTTTACTTGTCCGGGTGAGAGGAGGAAGTCATGCCGACGCTCGAAGATAGACTCGCCGGAGTGCTCCAATGGTTTGGAGAAATTGGCGGGTGGGAGGTGCTGGGACGGGGGAAAGGCGACCCCGTTATCGTCACCGAACTCGTCCTCGCGGCGCTGTATCTCCTCCTCGGGTGGTACGTCTCGCAGTTAGTCGTCAGCCTCATCGGGCGGCAGGTCGCCCGCCGGTTCCGCAGACCCAGCGTGACGAAGACGATTCTGCGGAGCGTGCGCGGGGTCGTTCTGTTCGTGGCGATATTGTTCGCGGCGGCGCAGGTCGGCCTCGGAACGTCGAACATCTTCGTGTCGGTGACGGTGTTCTCCGCCGTCATCGGCCTCGTGCTCGCGCCAATCGTCGGGAGCGTCATCAACGGTTTGTTCGTGCTGGCAGACCAACCCTACGAAATCGGCGACCTGATAGAACTGGTCGGCAACGGGCCGGACGGCGGAACCCGGGGCTACGTCGAAGATATGACTCTGCGATACACGAAGATTTTTACGCTGGAAAATACGTTCATCGTTATTCCGAACGCGACCATGCGCGAGCGCGACGTGATAAATTACTCCGCGGAGGACACTCGCTCTCGACTGTCGCTGAAACTACAGGTGACCTACGAGGGCGACCTCGAAAAGGCGCGAGCGATACTGGAACGGGCCGCCCGCGAAACGCCGGAGGTCGTCGCGTCCGGGCCGGATATTCGCATCGGAAGCGCCCGGTATCCGAGCGCCCCAGTCGCACAAATCCGCGATTTCGCCGACCACGGCGTCCTCCTCGAACTGCGCTACTGGGTGAAAGACCCCTACTACATGGGCAGAGTCGAATCGAAAATTCGAGAGCGTATCTGGGCCGAAATCGAGGACGCGGACGTGGAAATGGCGTATCCCCACTCCCACCTCGTGTTCGACGATACGAGCGGAACCGCGCAGGTGTCGGTCGAAGCGCAACAGCAACAGTCTCGTCCGGTTGAGTTCGACGAACGATAGCAAAGCGCCGACAACCGGTCACCTCATCCGACCGTAATCAGTTCGCAGTCGATTTTTTCGCGAAGGAAGTTCTCGATGTTCGGGTCGTCCACGAGTCGGCGAATCGCCCGCCGCCAGCGACCCATCTGTTTTCGACCGATGACGACCACGTCGGCGCGCGTCGCCGCAACTTCTTCGAGGATAGTCTCCTCGACCAGAAAGCCACTTCGGACGACGTACCGGGCGTTTGCGAGGCCGCCAAAGGCCTGCTCGACGGTGCGCTTCAGGTCGGTTCGGTTCGTCTCGTTTCCGCGATGATAGAGATTGACGTGAAGGATCGTGAGGTCTGCGCCACGCTCTTCGGCCACGCGAATGGCTTCGGAGAGCGTCCGTTGGGAGTGTTCTGACAGCGGGTATCGAACTGGAACGAGGACGCGAGTCATGTGGAGTCGAATGGGGTCGGCGGGGGAGAACCTTCCGCCTTCTACTGGCGCGTGATTCGCCCGTCGATTTCCGGGTCGATACCGAACTCGCGGGCGTAGTCGGCCAACACCTCGTACTGCACGTCGCCGGTTTCGACGCGGTGACCTTCGTGGAGCGCGGGAAATTCCTCGTCAGTGTGTAGCAGGTACTCCGTCGTAGCGACGGAGTAGGTTTCATCTTCGCACACTCGCTCGCCACCGACGGCGACTGATTCGATGTCGCGCTTGGCACGGTTCCAGACGAGTTCGACACCGCTCACGTGCGCGTGCCACCAGCCGGGTTCGCCGAACCCGATGGTGGCGTCGTGGGCCTGTCGGAACACGTTGCACAGTCCCGCGCCGGAGAGTTCCGCGACTGCGACGTTTTCCTGAAACGGAATGACGCTCACGAGGTCGGCGACGGTCACGTCGCCGACCAGCGGTTTCCCTTCGCGGATGCCGCCGCTGTTTTGCAAGCCGATGTCCGCCTCGGTCGCCCAGCGGTAGGCGTCCGCGACGAAGTTGCCGATACGACTTTCGCCGTGAAACATCGTCGTCTCGGTTCGTTCGATTGCGGTTTCCACGGTCGCAACGGTCGTGTCGAGTCCCGTCGTTGCCATCGTGTCCGCCATTGCGTCCGCGATTTCGTCGTCCACGGGAGCGTCCACGATTCGGTGGCGACTGACGGTCGGTTCGGAATTCAGTTCGATTTCGAGGAGAACGTGGCCGTTTACGCCGGGGCGGGTGACGACCGTTCCCTCGATTTGCTCGACTCGCTCGGAGTGGACGTGTCCCCCGAGAATGACGTCGATGTCGAGTTGTTTTGCGAGGTCGTGGTCACCCTGTCCGAGGTGCGAGAGGGCGACGACGTAGTCGGCACCCAAGTCGCGGAGCGTCGAAACAGCTTTTCGGGCGATTGGAAGCGGGTCGAGAAAGTCGAGGTCGTTCACGTTCGGGTTCAGTGCTGGCGTTTTCGGCGTCGTCAGGCCGAAAAACCCGACCGTCACACCACCGAGTTCACGGATTTCGTGTGAGGCGGTTCCGGCATCGACCGCGAATCGGTCGCCGTTTTCGCGGACGTTCGCCGTGAGCCACGTTTGCGGCGAGTTTCGAACGAGTTCGCGGGCACGGTCGGTGCCGTAATCGAAATCGTGGTTTCCGAAGGTGTCGAAATCCGGGGCGACCGCGTCGAAGAAATCGAGTGCCTGCCCACCCTCGGTTACGAGCGAGAGGACGCCCGGTGCGGTGTTGTCACCCGTCCCGACAACGAGGGTTTTGTCATCGCGTAGAGAGTGGATACAGCCAGCGAGTCGGCCGATATGGTCGGGGTCGTCGTAGGCGTTTTCGACGTCAGAGTAGTGAAGCAGACGGAGCGCCATCGACGGGGAATCTCAGCCGGGGGACATGACTCCTTCGATGGACACTGATAAATCGGTGGGCCGATAACCCGTTGTCGATGGACGAAACGACGACAGCGAACGGTGA
Organism: Haladaptatus cibarius D43; assembly: GCF_000710615.1. Lineage (NCBI taxonomy): Archaea > Methanobacteriati > Methanobacteriota > Halobacteria > Halobacteriales > Haladaptataceae > Haladaptatus > Haladaptatus cibarius. The sequence continues at coordinate 88,202 of NZ_JDTH01000002.1, forward strand.
AACGGTCTACATCAGTCGGTCGGAGGGAACTCGTGGGTCGAACGGGCCGTTTTTCGTCGTCTATCGCACCCCCGAGGGTGAGCGACGATACGGCTATTTCTGTGGGAACTGCGAGACGCTGGACAACGCGATGGATTCCATGGGTCGAATCGAATGCAACGAGTGTGGAAACCTCCGAAAGGCGACGGAGTGGGACGCGGCCCACGAATAGGTTGGCCAGTCTTTTTAGGGACGTTCGAATCGGAGTACGGATATGAGTTCGACTGACGGAGAAATCGTCGCCGAATTGGAAGAGCGGATGGACACACTACTGTTGCCCGACGCGGTGCGACTCATCGAAATGAAACACACCGGGCGTGACGATACGTCGGGTGTCGAACGCGATGTGTTGGAAACCTATCTCGACGAAGCGGGATACGGGATGGAGGCGTTTCCATCGTCGTTCGACGAGTCGGTGACGAAATCGGATTCGTGGCAAAGCGGTCGGACGATTTACCAACTGGAGGATGGTCTGCTGAGTGCGTTCCCTGCACGGTGGCACGAGGAACTCCGTGACTCGACAGACTTGCACGAATATCTCCGCGTTATCTGTGCGGATATGCCGGATGGCGACGGCGATGGAACCAACGAAGACAGCGAAATAACGGAAAACGGCGTGGCCGAACAGTTGCTTTTGGACGCCGCCGTCGCAATCGGTGGGATGGAACGCCAAGATGCTAGAACGCAACTCAAGGAACTCCGAGATGAGGGCAAAATAGAGGAGTATCCGTCCCAGCACGCGAACCCGTGGGTACAGCTTTCCTGACGTTTGTAGTACATTTCTGCCCATGTCTCGCCAGCGATTCGTTTATTCCCGAACGAGATTCGTTTCGAATTTTCCAAATGTCAATCTATCTGCGTCCAAATCCGCAAGAACATTTATTATGTGGTGTGTATTACGTTCAACTGGATGGCCCCTGTTAGCACACCACCCATGAAGGAGGCCAGGTCGATTTTCAACAACCTCGGTTACGAGGTCGTTGATGATGGTGACGAATTCCGGGCCAAACGGAAGTGGCGAGAAGTACGGGTTACGGCATGCGCGGACTCCACGACAGCACCGAAACGCGGAGAACTTCGTTGTTTCGTCGCGTGGGAAGAGAACGCGGCACGACTGAGCCAGCAGTTACGCGAATCGAACCCCGAGTACGAATGGGCAGTTATCGCAGTTCGGGAAGGCGGCGACTACGAGGTCGCAAGAGTACCGCCGAGTAAGATCGCAGTGTAACCGTCGCGTCTCACAAGAGATGTGATTTTCTCCGATTTTTCGTCCGACGGTCGGCCATCGGACGATAACTCCTGTACAGTTACGACACCGAGGGAATTACACAACTTCGAACAGAACCATTGAATATGGACGATCACACGCGTGACCCGACCGCAGACCCGCCGCCAGCCCAGCTGACTCCGGCAGGGTGGCTCCCGGAAAAAGAACTGTGGGAACACGGAACACTTCGTCGGGCGGTGATTCACGGCGTTCGTCTGTTCAACTCCGGGGAGTTCCACGAGAGCCACGATTGCTTCGAAGACGAGTGGTACAACTACGGAAACGGCAGTACGGAAAGTGCGTTCCTGCACGGAATGGTACAGGTCGCGGCAGGCGCGTACAAACACTTCGACTTCGAGGACGACGACGGCATGCGCTCGCTCTTTCGAACCGCGCTCCAGTATCTTCACGGCGTGCCGCGGGATTTCTACGGCGTTGACGTGACGGACGTTCGGACGAAGATGACGAACGCACTGTCCGACCCGACGGTGCTTCACGGATGGAAAATCCCTCTCGATGGCGAGTTTCCGACGGCGCGCGAGGAGGATTTCAGCTACGCGGAATCGCTGGAATAGTGCGGAAAGCCAGAATACTGCGAAAAATCACTGACTGCTGTAGATGGAAACCTATCCGCTGCTTGCGACTTCGATGTGATATTCCCCGTACTGAAATCCGGCGGTGCCGACGCTATCTCGTTTCTCTCCGCTGACTTCCGGGCCGAAGAAGGCGTCTTCGAGGGCGGCCATATCGACACCGTCGTACAGAAATGGTTGGGTGATTTCGGTCGGGGAAACCCTCTCGTAGTCGGCAATCGCGGCGGTAATTGTCGTCGTGAGGTCGTGGTCGTCGCCATGCTCACTCACCATTACCATTCCCCAATCACACATTCGAACCCCCACTTGAATAACTCGGTAGTTTTGACAAAATATTGATATAGATGAAACCCCCGGACGGCACCGTGAAAGAAGTTTATTTGCAGTTCGTTCTCAAACAAATACGATACGTTTCGAATATTATCCGTTTGTTCGGCTAATAACCATTATTCAGTTAGTCAGCTTACATCGAAGTGGACACGGCCTGTGTCCAAGGTGTTTCAATGACGTTTGGAAGACGAAGTGTCGTACTCATGACGGTGTTCCTGCTAACAGCAGGGAGTGGCGTTGCATTTGCAACGACAGTCATGTCCAAGACACAGATGGCGCAGTATCGAGCGTTTCTGATGATGTAGACGAAGACGCCGACGGCGACGAGATGACGGCGGATGAAGTCGTCTAGGAGGCGACTGAATCCTACGAGAATATCGACTCGTTCAAAGCGACACTAACGACACAGTCCTCGGCGGGCGAAGTCTCGACCGAGACGAAAGCAACGCTCTGGTACGCGAAAGACGACAAGTACCGCATCGAGTACAAAGAGTCGGAATACTTAGACGAAACCACGATGGTTTGGGACGGTTCGGAGTACACGGTCTACAACGAATCTTCCAACACCGTCTACAAGATGGATTCGTCTGACGACCAAGACATGGGCATGGATATGAACTTCTTCGAATCCCTCGGCACTGGACTTGAGGAAGCCAACCTGACCTACGAGGGCACGGCGACTGTGGACGGCCACGAGACTCACGTCCTCGAAGTTCACGGTGAAACCGAGGATAACGCGACCTCGATGATTTACCTCGACGCGGACAACTACATTCCGCGAAAATCCGTGAGTGAAACCTCCTACGATGGAGAAACCATAAGCTCGTCCACCATCTTTTCGGACATCGCCATCAACTGCGTTTCGGACGACACGTTCACGTTCGAAGCACCCGAGGACGCGGAAGTCGTTGACATGACCGAGGACGACTCGGACAGCGACGACAGCAGCTCCGACGACGGAAACAACTGGGACGGCGGCGAGTCCGACCAGTCTGATGAGTGGGACGACTGTGAAGAGGAGATGAACGACGATGACGCGAAAGAGGGCGACTCCGACAGCGACGGCGCATAAGCGCCACACTCCATCCGCGTTCGACCGCTGAATCTGCCAGCCGAACGTGTCACACTTTTTTTGCCGGGCGCACGAGTGTAAAGCGCTTTCAGGCTTCGACACCTGCCTTCGTTAAATGCGAATCGAGCAGTTAGGTGACGGAACGCCGGAAGTCGCCGTCGTCGCCGGAATCCACGGCGACGAACCGTGCGGCCCGCGCGCTGTCGAGCGATTAGTGAAGGAAAATCCGGACGTAGAGCGACCGGTGAAGCTAGTTATCGTGAACGAACGCGCGCTGGAGCGCGGCGTTCGGTACATCAACGAGGATTTGAACCGTGTGTTCCCGGGCGACCCGGACGCAGAAAACTACGAACGACGGTTGGCCCACGAACTGCTGGGCGAACTCGGCGACTGTACCGTCCTCTCGCTTCACTCTACACAGTCCTACGCGCGCCCGTTCGCGCTCGTGGACAAAGTGAACGCCGTCGCGCGTTCCATCTGTCCGTATCTCCCCGTCTCGGAACTGGTCGAAACCGACCGCTTCACCAAGGGGAAACTCATCTCGCACCCGCACACGCTGGAAGTCGAATGTGGACTCCAAGGAACGGACGAGGCCGCCGAAAACGCCTACGACCTAATTCGTGGGTTCCTCGCCGGAACCGGCGCACTTCCGCTTCCCGAGGGAGAAAACCCCGTGGAGGCAGGCAAACGCGACGAAGTGATAGTTTACCGGATGGACCAACCGGTGCTCAAAAACGGCGGGTCGGAGTTCGAGGTGCTGGTCGATAACTTCACACCGGTCGAGAAAGGTGAGGAGTTCGCCACGACCGACGGAGAGGAGTTAGTCGCAGAAGAGACGTTCGTCCCGGTGCTGATGTCGGCCTACGGCTACGAGGACATCTTCGGCTACACCGCGGAACACATCGGCGTTCTCGGAAACTGATTACTTTTTTTTCTCCGCGAACTCGACCAGCGTCAGGTCGCGGTCTAACATGCAATAGTCGTGTGGTGGGTCGCCGACGATTGTGGCGATTTGGTACTCCTCGTCGAAGTCGGCTCCGGCGGGTTCACAGAACTCGTGGCTCGGGCATTCGACGTGGGGGCACGGCCCTTCGAGTTTCGACTTGCTTCCGGCGTAGGCGTTCCGCGCGGAGACGTTCGCCGTGACCGTCGTGGGTTCGACTTCGACGGCGGTGACGCCGTCGTCGTGGACGCCACAGGGAAGCGTCTGTGCGCCCGAGCGGACATCCGTCACCTCGTATTTGATTCCCTCCGTGAGGTTGAGACACTGATTTCTGTACGGACAGCCTTCGCAGGCGCTCGCTTCTCCTTCGTAGACGAACTCTTGACCGGGTTCGGCGAGTCGGGTTCCGATGAGCGTGATGGTGGACATACGAGAGTCTAGGAAGGGGGGTCGGTTAAGCCCCTCGTCCCGGCAGTCCGTCTGCTCGTCCTGCCAACTCGTCTACTACCGACGAGTCGCCTCAGCTACTCACTCCTAGTCAACTCGTCTAGCTTGTCGAGGTACTCCTCACGAGGAATCTGATAGGCGTCTCGATACGCTATTTCACCGCGGTCGAACTCGCGAGCGAGTTCGACCGCCGCTTCGAGCGCTTCCTCTCGGGTCGGAAATCGAGGTGTCTTCGGAAGCGATACGTCCGGTTCGAGGAAAAACTCGAAATACCACGAATCGGTCGCACGGCGTTCCTGTGCGGGACGGTTCGGCGTTCCTTGAGTGACGTAAATCGTGGGGAGACAGGACGGCGGGAACTGTTTCGTGTCGAATACATCTGGGCGGTACGCGAGGATACACCGACCGTTGGGTTCATCGTTCCAGACGACCCATGACTCTGGAAGGGTTTCGAGTGACATATTCGACGGTTAGTGACGGACGTGGGTAAGGCTTCTCAGTCCGACGAAAATAGGATTTTATATAAAGAGGATTTAAATGCTATATTTGTGAAACAGACGATTCCGACTTTGTAGGGCCTCTATCGTGCATAATTGGTTATTTCGATTCGTTAATCCAAATCAAAAGAATCTTGTCTATGGGCAACAGTTATATATGTCCTCGTCCTATCTATTAAACAGTATCGGGTGGTAGTTGCCCACACGATGCATGGTCTAGAATCACACACCTCTCACGACGAGACGAGATGGCGACGCTGACTGGTTCATAGAGGTGGTGGATGGCACGCACATGATTACCCGACAGAGGCAGGAGTCTCTCTGGGCACGCTCGTCGTTGCCCGGTTCGCCCCCTGTAAGTGCCATCTGGGTGTTCCGACCGACACTACTTTGTGAGTGTATGCCGACTACGTATTTCCCGCCGGTATCGGGCCGCCCGGTCGGTTTCTCTCACTTCCCCGGTCCATCTCATAGCCCCAAACAATGCGTGATACAATGAAAGGTGACATGGAAACGCTGGACGACCTCAGTCGAAGCTACCAGGAATCGATGCCGGAAGACCTCCGTGAAACGAAATCGTTCGACTGGTACCTAAAAGAGGTGTACGAGCATCCGAAAGTCGCTCGAAACGCCCACCAGCGAGTCGCCGATATGTTCGATTACTACGGCACGGAGTACGACGAAGACTCCGGCGTCGTCGAGTACCGACTCGCGTCCGAAGACCCCCTGCACGACGGGGAGAACACGTTTTACGGACGCGAGATTCACCGCGCGATGCACGAGTTCGTCAACAAAGTAAAAAGCGGTGCCCGCGGACTTGGTCCCGAAAAGCGCATCAAACTGCTGCTCGGGCCGGTCGGTTCGGGTAAATCCGACTTCGACCGACAGGTTCGCAAATATTTCGAAGATTACACGCTCCGCGACGAGGGGCGACTGTACACCTTCCGGTGGACGAACCTCTGCGATGTCATCGTTGATCAAGACCCGGCGGACGACGTGGTTCGTTCCCCGATGAACCAAGACCCACTCGTCTTGGTTCCCCACGAACAGCGTCAGACCGTCATCGACGACATCAACGAGGAGTTAGACGCGCCGTACTCCATCAAAAACGAACAGGCGTTAGACCCCGCGAGCGAGTTCTACATGGACGAACTGCTCGCGTACTACGACGACGACATCAAACAAGTACTCGAAAATCACATCGAAATCATCCGCCTCGTCGCCGACGAGAACAAGCGCCAAGCCGTCGAGACGTTCGAGCCGAAAGACAAGAAAAATCAGGACGAAACCGAACTCACGGGCGACGTCAACTACTCGAAAATCGCCATCTACGGCGAATCCGACCCGCGAGCGTTCGACTACTCCGGCGCGTTCTGTAACGCGAACCGGGGAATCTTCAGCGGTGAGGAACTGCTGAAACTCCAACGGGAGTTCCTCTACGACTTCCTGCACGCGACGCAGGAACAGACGATTAAGCCGAAAAACAACCCGCGAATCGACATCGACCAGGTCATCGTCGGCCGGACGAACATGCCCGAATACCGGGACAAGAAGGGCGACGAGAAGATGGAGGCGTTCAACGACCGAACGAAACGCATCGACTTCCCCTACGTCTTAGAATACGAGTCCGAAGCCGACATCTACCGGAAGATGCTCCGGAACGCCGACGTTCCGGACGTACACATCGAACCGCATACCCTCGAAATGGCGGGCCTCTTCGGCGTGCTGACGCGCATCGAGGAACCCGACACCGAGATGGTTGACCTGCTCCAGAAGGCAAAAGCCTACAACGGCGAAACCGAGGACGGCGACGACATCGACGTGAAGAAACTCCGCGAGGAGGCCGAAGAGAAAGCCGACATCGGCGAGGGCATGGAGGGCGTTTCGGCCCGGTTCATCGGCGACGAAATCGCCGAGGCTATCATGAACTCCACGCACCGCAGTCGCGGCTTCTTGAGTCCGCTGTCGGTGTTCAACCACTTCGAGGAGAACCTCGAAAATCACGGTTCGATTCCAGAAGAGAACTTCGAGACCTACTACCGCTACCTCGAAAGCGTTCGCGGTGAGTACCGCGAACGCGCCATCGAGGACGTGCGCCACGCGCTGGCCTACGACATCGACGAGATCCAGCGACAGGGCGAGAAGTACATGGACCACGTCATGGCGTACATCGACAACGCCACCGTGGAGGACGAACTGACGGGGCGCGAGCAGGAACCCGACGAGAGTTTCCTCCGCGCAGTCGAGGAGAAGTTGGAAGTTCCCCGCGACCGCAAGGACGATTTCCGACAGGAAGTGTCCAACTGGGTGTCGCGGCGCGCCCGCGAGGGGTCGCCGTTCAACCCGCAGGACAACGAGCGCCTGCGCCGCGCGTTGGAGCGCAAACTGTGGGAGGACAAGAAACACAACATCAACTTCTCGGCGTTGGTGTCGGCCAACGAAATGGACAACGACGAACAGAACGCGTGGGTGGATGCGCTGATTGAACAGGGCTACTCGCGCGACGGTGCGAAGGAGGTGCTCGAATTTGCCGGGGCGGAAGTCGCCCGCGCGGAAATGGAGGACTGACACAGTGTCCGAAGGAAACGACTACATCACGGATGCCGACCACGAACTCCGCGAAACCTACGAGGAGCCGATGAGCCTCGCGGAGTACGTGGATTCGGCGTTCGAGAACCCGACGATTGCCTCGCACGCGAGCAAGTACCTGTTAGAGGCTATCGAGTCGATGGGCACCCGGACGGTCATCGAGGAAGGCGACGAAAAAGAACGCTACAAATTTTTCGACGACCCGCACAACGACGGCGAACACGCCATCCTCGGAAACACAGAGGTGCTGAACGCCTTCGTTGATGACCTGCGCTCGATTGCCGCACGACGCGGCAAAGAGGAGAAGATCATCTGGTTCGCCGGGCCGACCGCGACCGGAAAATCCGAACTCAAACGCTGTCTGGTCAACGGCCTGCGCGAATATTCGAAAACACCCGAAGGGCGGCGGTACACCATCGAATGGAACATCGCCACCGCAACAGAGTCGCCGGGACTCAGCTACGGCGACGACGTGACGGCGACGAGCGAGGAAAACTGGTACGCGAGTCCTGTCCAGTCGCATCCACTGCTCGTCTTTCCGCCAGCGGTGCGCGAGGAACTGCTCTCCCAACTGAACGGCAACTTGGGCGACCACATCGACGTGCTGGTGGACGGCAAACTCGACCCATTCAGCCGAGAGGCGTACAACTATCTGGAAGAGCAGTACCGCAGAAACGGCGAGGAGGAACTGTTTTCGGCCATCACCGACCCGGCACACCTCCGAGTGAAAAACTACGTCGTGGACATCGGCGAGGGAATCGGCGTCCTCCACTCGGAGGACAGCGGCAGGCCGAAACAGCGACTCGTCGGCAGTTGGATGCAGGGAATGTTGCAGGAGTTGGATTCGCGCGGACGCAAAAATCCGCAGGCGTTCAGCTACGACGGCGTCCTCTCGCAGGGCAACGGCCTGCTGACCATCGTGGAGGATGCGGCCCAACACGCCGACTTGCTCCAGAAACTGCTCAACGTCCCCGATGAAAAATCGGTGAAGCTAGACAAAGGGATTCAGATGGACATCGACACGCAGTTGGTCATCATCTCGAATCCCGACCTCGAAGCGCAGTTGAATCAGCACGCGGATGCAGGTGGGGCCGACCCCCTCCGTGCGCTGAAGCGCCGACTCGACCGGCGCGAGTTCGGGTATCTGACCAACCTCAGTTTGGAGTCCGAACTCATCCGGCGCGAACTCACGAACGAGACGCCCGTCTGGGAGGCCGACGTGTACGACGAACTCGAAGCGTGGATTCGAGAGCCAATTTCGATTCGTGTCCGTGACGACGATGGTGTCGGAGAGCGAGAACTCTCGCCGCACGCCATCGAGGCCGCCGCGCTCTACAGCGTCGTGTCGCGCCTCGACGGAAGCGATTTGCCCGCGGGACTAGACCTCGTGGACAAAGCCGTGCTGTTCGACCGGGGCTACCTGCTGGACGGCGACGAGCGAATCGACAAGGACGATTTCGACTTCGACGACGACGCGGCGGATGGGTCGGGCGGAATCCCGGTGACGTACACGCGAGACGTTATCGCCGGACTGCTTCACGAAGTCCGCGACCGCCACCACCCCGACTATCCCGTCGAACAGGTTATCATGCCGCGGGACATCCTGAACGCGATGGCCGAGGGAATCGGGGACGCACCCGTGTTTTCCACGGCGGAGCGAACCGAGTACGAAAACCGACTCGTGCCGGTGAAAAACTACATCTTCCAACAGCAAGAGAGCGACGTGCTAGACGCCATCATGCGCGACCGCCGAGTTGACGAGGGGACGGTCGCCGAGTACATCGAACACGTCTACGCGTGGGCGACGGGCGAGGACGTCGAAAACGACCGCGGCGAGCGCATCGAACCCGACGCGCTGAAGCTGAAGGTGTTCGAGACGGAGCATCTGGGCCGGTTCGGACCGGACGCCTACGAAGTCAACCACGAACCCGGCCCTGCGGTGGCCGAGTTCCGGCGAAACAAGGTCATCACTGCACTGAACCGTCACGCGTGGGAGAGTCGAAACGAGGACTTCGAGGTGAGCGACATCGACCCGAAGGAGGTGCCGATAATCAAAACCGTACTTGCGAGTAACGACTGGGAGGACGTGCGACGAGTGTACGAGGATTTCAACCCGAGCCAGTGGGAGAATCCGCCGACGAACACCGAGACGGCCGAGGTGAAATCGGAGACGATAGAGAACCTACAGGAGATGTTCGGCTACTCCGCGGCCTCCGCAGAACTGACCAGCCAACACGTCATGAATCAGGTGAGCTACAAATGGGACTAAGAGACGACCTCGAACGATACCGTGAAGTCGGGGAGGAGCGCCGCGAAGACCTCGCGGAGTTCATCCAATACGGCGACCTCGGACAGAGCCTCCCCGACGAGATTCACATTCCCATCAAAATCGTGGATTTGCCGGAGTTCCGCTACGACCAACGCGACAGAGGTGGCGTTGGACAAGGCGACCCGGACGTGGGCGACCCGGTCGGCCAGCCACAGCCACAACCCGGCGACGACGGCGAAGAGGGCGACCCCGGCGACGAATCGGGCGACCACGATTACTACGAGATGGATCCGGAGGAGTTCGCCCAAGAGTTGGACGACGAACTCGGCCTCGAACTCGAACCGAAAGGAAAAGAGGTCGTAGAGGAAACCGAGGGCGATTTCACCGACGTGACGAAAACCGGCCCCGACAGCACGCTCGACTTCGAGCGCATGTTCAAAGAAGGGCTAAAACGCAAACTGGCGATGGACTTCGACCCGAACTACGTCCGAGAGGCGATGGGCGTCGAAGGCTGGGGGCCTGACGAGGTGTTCGAGTGGGCGCGCGAGAAGAGTCTCACCGTATCGAAACGCTGGGTCGAGGAGAACTACGATGCGCTTTCGGCGGACGAACGAACCAAGTGGGAGAGCATCGAGGAGATGGAAAATCGGGTGACGCCGATGAGTACGGCTCAGAAGATTCGGGAAGAAGGAATTCGCCACGTCCCATTCCGACGCGAGGACGAACGCTATCGCTACCCCGAAATCATCGAAGAGCGGGAAAAGAACGTCGTCGTCGTCAACATCCGCGACGTGTCCGGGTCGATGCGCGAGAAAAAGCGCGAACTGGTCGAGCGCACCTTCACGCCGCTCGACTGGTATCTGACGGGCAAGTACGACAACGCGGAGTTCGTCTACATCGCTCACGATGCGGAGGCGTGGCGAGTCGAGCGAAGCGAGTTCTTCGGCATTCGTTCCGGCGGCGGGACGAAAATCTCGTCCGCCTACGAACTCGCCGCCGCGATTTTGGAAGAAGAGTTCCCGTGGGGGGACTGGAACCGCTACGTGTTCGCTGCGGGTGACAGCGAAAACAGTCGGAACGACACCGAGGAGAACGTCGTCCCGATGATGGAGAAAATTCCGGCGAACCTCCACGCCTACGTGGAGACGCAACCGGAAGGCAAGGCCATCAACGCGACTCACGCCGAGGAAGTGGAGCGTCACTTCGCCGAAGCAAACGACGTCGCGGTCAGTTACGTCAACGGGCCGGAGGACGTGACGAAGGCGATTTACGAAATCCTGAGCACGGAGGCAGAATGAACGAACGAACCGAAACCAAACGCGAGGCGGAACGGGTGCAAGAACCGGTCGTGGAAGCGCGGAAACTCGCCAAAAAACTCGGCCTCGACCCGTATCCGGTGAAGTACTGGATAATCGACTACGACGAGATGAACGAACTCATCGCCTACGACGGGTTCCAAGAGCGGTATCCACACTGGCGATGGGGGATGAAATACGACCGCCAGCAAAAACAAACCCAGTACGCGGGCGGGAAAGCGTTCGAAATCGTCATCAACGACGACCCGGCCCACGCCTTCTTACAGCAATCGAACAGCCTCGCCGACCAGAAGGCGGTCATCACGCACGTCGAAGCCCACTCGGATTTCTTCGCCAACAACCGCTGGTACCGGATGTTCGCCGACGAACTCGATGCGGCGGCCCTTCTCTCCCGCCACGCAGACCGCGTTCGCTCCATCATGGCCGACGCGGAAATCGACCGGGAGGCGGTCGAAAAGTGGATAGACAACGTGCTCTGTCTACAGGACAACATCGACCAGCATCAGGCGTTCAAAAACCAGCATCGGGTTCGGGAGGACGAGGATGACCACGACACGGACGAAATTTCCGACCAACTCGCGGATATGAACTTGAGCGACGAGGTACGGGACGAGGTGTTCGACGAGGAGTGGTTGGAAGCACAGCGCGAGAAACAGGCCGGAAAACTCGAAGAACCCGAGAAGGACTTGCTCGCGTTCTTCCGCGACCACGGTCGGGCCTACGACCCGGAAGAGGGCAAAGCCGTCGAGATGGAAGACTGGCAGAGAGAAGTCCTCGAAATGCTCAGAACCGAATCGTACTACTTCGCGGCACAGAAGACGACGAAGGTGATGAACGAGGGATGGGCCGCGTACTGGGAATCCATGATGATGGGCGAGGAATCCTTCGCGGGAACGGACGAGTTCATCGAATACGCAGACCACCAAGCGCGCGTTCTCGGGTCGCCGGGACTGAACCCCTACAAACTCGGCAAACAGTTGTGGGAGTACATCGAGAACACCGAAAACCGTCGAGAAGTCGTGCGGAAACTCATGCGTGTAAAAGGAATTACGTGGCGGAACTTCCACGACGTGGTGGATTTCGACGAAGTGAACGAACTCATCGAACCGCATCCGGCGCTCGAATCGGTGAACTCCGAGACGCTCTCCGATCTCGAATCCGTGTCGTCCGAGAAAGTCGATTCGGAGGGATTAGAACGAGCGAAGGCGGGCGAAATCGACGTCGACCGCCATCCGTGGAAGGTGCTCTCCTACGAAGGCCTCGCGGAGCGTCATTTCTCGCTCAACAAACTCCAAAATCGCGGGTTCTTGGAATCCATCGGACAGCAGACGTTGGAACAGTACGCCCGCTATCTGATGGACGACGAACGATACGAGAGCGTCGCGGAGGCGATGGCGGACGTGGACTTCGCCGTCGGGTGGAATCGGATGTACGAGGTTCGGGCGAGCCACAACGACGTGACGTTCTTGGATGGCTTCCTGACGAAGGAGTTCGTCACCGACAACAACTACTTCACCTACGAGTTCAGCCAGACGACGGGCGACTACCGCGTGACCAGTTCGGAGTACGAGGACGTAAAAAAGAAGTTGATGCTCCAGTTCACCAACTTCGGCAAGCCCACTATCGCGGTGTACGACGGCAACTACGACAACCGCAACGAACTACTGCTGGGCCACCACTACAACGGCGTCATGCTCGACATCGGGCAGGCGACGCGAACCTTAGAGCGCATCTACGACCTGTGGGGTCGTCCGGTGAACCTAAAAACCATCGTGAAGGAAATCGACGAACGGGACGCGGAAATCGCCCGACGACGCGACCGCGAACCGGAACCGGAAGAGAAAGGAAAGCTCCTGCGTTACGACGGCGATGAGTTCGAGATGCACGACCTCCCGTGGAGCGAAGTCGAAGACATCACGGCCACGGAAGTCGATTACGACACGAAACCGGACGAGTGGCTCGCCTGAGGTTTTTTAGTTCGATTCGTACAGGCGAATCTCCCCACCGTCCACGACCACTTCATATTCGTCGTAGTTAAACGTCGCGTAGACGGAGGTTTCTTCGCGCTCGGCGAGTCGCTGGAGGGCGTCGATGTCCACGACGTCGTAAAGCACGGGTTGGAGTTTCGTCGGACGCACGTCCGAGACGGTTCCGAGTGCCCGCGCTAGCGTCACGACGACCGAATCTCGGTCGGTGCCGTACACCGTCCAGTAAGCTTCGTCCGATTTGTCCTTCGAGGGGATTCTCCCCGCCAATCCGTCGCCGTTCGAGATGGTCGGTTCCGTCTCGGAATCGGATTCTCCCTGCCCTGCGATTCGGCAGTATCGTTCCAGTTCTTCGGTGCCTATTTTCGATACGACGGTTTCGCCGTCGAGTTCGACCACGCCCGTTTCGACCAATTTCGGTAGGTGAACGTGTCGAAGCGTTATGTGAATTCGCTCCTGCGTGTCCTCGCTCGGCATGGTTTCGGATTCCCGTTTTGCGATTTGGTCAGCGATGGCGGACACGTCCGCAGTGTCCGCGATTTCGGCGAGGTATCGGCAGACGGAACGCCGACGAGGAGAATCGAGAAGCACCGAAAGCGCCTCCGGTGAGATTTCTGAGCCAGTGTCCGGTGGGCCGTCGATGACCGTGTCGAACAGCGGGCGGAACATGGCAACCGTCTCCACATCGTGTGCCTCGGGGTGCATGTGAAAATGCGCGGTTACGTCGATTCTGTGAAGCGACTCGGTCAACGAGTGAACGAACCGAAAGGCGGTCATTCGGTTGACGTGGCGGAGCATCGACGTAATCGAATCGAAACAGAGCACCGACTGCCCGTCGGCCGCCGACCACTGTTCGAGATAGATATACATCGCGGTTTGAAGCCGTCCGAGACAGTCGGGGCGAGCGAGCGAGACGACGTTCTGGTCGTTTTCCGTCTGACTCGCCGAACCCTGCGTTCCGACGGCAATGATACCGAACGACGCCGGGTCGTCGCCGAACTGCTCTCGCCAGCCTTCGAGTAGTGTCTCGGGGGACTGTCTGTAAGAAACGAACAGGGCATTTGTCGCGCTCGGGTTGGCTGTGGACAGTCGAGAAACGCATTCCTCGTCGGCTTGGTTTCCGATAGCGGGGCTAAAAACGAGAACGTTCCCGGGAGATGGGGTCGAATCGGCGGCAGTTTTCATAGCATTGGTACTGATGGTTTGTTTCGTTCATACTGACGAGTAGCCATCGTCAGACAATATCAAATAGAAGCGTTCCAGAATAATAAAGATATTCACTAGATAAACTGAACTGTCGAAATAGGTACGTCGCCTTTCGGGCGTCTTTATCCAGTTTTCAACGCTCTTAGTCATTAGGAATTGCTAGCACAGTAATGATATTTTTGAGAATACGCTACTGATAGAACGATCCTACTTTGTAGATTTAATGAGTATTTCGCCGTCACGTTCAACGAACATGACTCTATCTCCCTCTTCGAGCTCGACGCCCTGTTCGTCGAACGCTTCTCGCACGTCTTTGATGAGACTGATTCGCCATCGTTGGGCGATTTTCGTCGTCCCCAAGATTTCTTCGTCGGTCATGGGAAAGGCTTCGAAAGTGACGGTGTCATGGATTTGTAGCTATATCGCCGATTGTGATGGCAGTGGCACAATGGAGCTGTTCTCCTCAGGATTTTGCTCGTTTCGGTCGTGGGTCTGTGATTGGTGGCTCGAACCATCGAAGTTCACCGAGTCGAACACGACGGTATCCTCGTTCCGTCTATCGCTCGGAGAAGCATCCGTAACGAACCGTAGAACCGGTGTTGACCTGTCGTTATTGTCGCGGACGACCGCAAAGCGGTCACCCGCGACTGTTTCGTCCGGCTGGGAGTCGAATTCGAAATGGCTCAAATTCGCCTCCGCATACTGCCCTTTTTTGTCCGTCTGCTCCGCCGCGACAGTGCCGGAGAAAATCACACCCAAAACTGTGACTACCAAAAGCAGTTTTGCACCTCGGTTCATCGCTATTCGAACCGCAACGAGGAGTGGCTTTAACCGCGGCTATCGTTCGTGCTGTTCAAACGTGGGTAATCGTCGTCACTCGGGTGAAACGGAGAATGAGAGGAAATCTGTTGCTGATTGGTATTGAAATCGTAGAAATGCTCGGTAGGGGATTTGAACTACGCCCAGACGTTCCGGGTCGCTACCGCTTCCCGGGCGTGCGACTGGTCTAGTTCAAATCCCGTACGCTGCGCTACTTCTTCGTCACGTTGTTCCTCAGAAGAATGCTCGGTAGGGGATTTGAACCCCTGTCCTCGGCTCGAAAGGCCAAGATGATTGGCCGGACTACACCAACCGAGCGTGTTGCGCTTCCTGCGCACTCATTGCTTTCTGCCGTACTAGTTTAAGCCTTGCGTTATCGACCGACAGCGGCAGTGTTTCACGGGGGAGTCGGTGTCACCCCGGAGGCCGATTTCGATTCCTGTCGCGTTCGCTTATTTCCCTTCGAACTCGGGGTCGCGCTTGCTCATGAAGGCCGTGACGCCCTCCATCAAATCGTCAGTGCTCATGAGGTGGCCGAAGGCTTGAGCTTCGATTTCGAGGCCTGCGTCGGTGCTCTCCCAGCCCTTGAGCATGGCGCGTTTCGTGTACTCCTGTGCGATTGGCGGGCCGCCAGCGAGTTTGCTGGCGAGTTCGAACGCCTTCTCTTCGAACTCGTCGTTCGAGACGACTTCGTTCACGAAGCCGTAGTCCGCCATCGTCTCGGGGTCGAATCGGTCTGCGGTGAAGATGATCTCCTTCGCGCGACCTTCGCCGACGATGTGCTGGAGGCGCTGGGTGCCTCCCCAGCCGGGAAGCAGTCCGAGGTCGTGCTCTGGCTGGCCGAGTTCCGAGCGCTCGCTGGCGATTCGGAGGTCGGCACAGGTTGCGAGTTCCATCCCGCCGCCGAGACAGTAGCCGTCGATTCCGGCGACCACGGGCATCGGACAGGATTCGAGTTTGCCGAACGTCTCTTGACCTTTGCGCGAGAGGTCGATGGCCTGAATCGGGTCTGCTCCGCCCGCGGCCATGCTCTGTACGTCCGCTCCGGCGGAGAACGCTTTGTCGCCCTCGCCTGTGAGCAGAATTGCGCGAACCTCGTCGTCCTCGACGACTTGGTCGATTGCGACCGACAGTTCACCGAGCAGTTGCGAGCTAATCGTGTTCATCCGGTGTGGGCGGTCGATGACGATGTTGCCCACCATGTCGCCGGGTTTCTCGATGCGAACGGTTTCGAATTCGACGCTGTCCTCGTCGCTCTGCTCGTAGAATCCAACGTCGGCACGCTCTCGGAGATACTCCGCAGGTTCGTATCGCTCTGCACCCGTTTCCTCGTGGAGGTCTTCTAAGGTTTCGAGGAGCACGTCCAGCCCTGCGTCGTCGGCCATTCGTGCTGGGCCTTCGGGGAAGCCAGCGCCGAGCATGACTGCTTCGTCGATTTCGTCCGCGGGCGCGACCTCGTTGCCGACGAGTTTCGCCACTTCGTTGGCCATCACGGCTTGGAGTCGGTGAACGACCGCCTCGCTTCCGGCGTCGGTCGGCACGTCCACGCCGCCGTTTTCGTAGTCGTAGAAGCCTTTGTCGGTCTTCTTGCCGAGGTTGCCCTCTTCGACTTTTCCGGCGAGGAGCGGGCACGGTTCGTAGGCGTCACCGAGAACGTCGTGCATGTATTCTAAGACGTGGTAGCCCACGTCGATGCCGACTTGGTCTGCGAGTTCGAAGCTTCCCATCGGCAGGCCGATGTCGAACTTCGTCGCGCTGTCCACTTCTTCGATGGTTGCGTCGCCGGATTCGACCATCCACGCCGCCTCGTTCATCAGGGGGACGAGGACGCGGTTGACGATGAAGCCGGGACTATCTTTGCGCACGCGAACGGGCGTTTTGCCCATCTCCTCGGCTAACTCCTCGGTTACGTCGAGGACGCCGTCCTCCGTGTGTGCGCCCGTGATGACTTCGACCAACTGCATCCGGACTGGTGGGTTGAAAAAGTGCATTCCACAGAACTGCTCGGGGCGGTTCGTCACCTCGGAGAGTTCCGTAATCGAGAGGCTGGAGGTGTTCGTGGCGAAGATGGTGTGGTCGGGCGCGTGTTCTTCCATCTCGGAGTACACGTCCTTTTTGATATCCATCTTTTCGGGGACTGCTTCGATGACGAAGTCCGCATCCGAGACGGCCTCGCCGAAATCGACGATTGGCGTAACCCGCTCCAGCGCGGCGTCGGCCTCGGCCTCGCTGAGTTGGTCTTTCT
This sequence comes from Haladaptatus cibarius D43, assembly GCF_000710615.1. Lineage (NCBI taxonomy): Archaea > Methanobacteriati > Methanobacteriota > Halobacteria > Halobacteriales > Haladaptataceae > Haladaptatus > Haladaptatus cibarius. Next base: position 105,819 of record NZ_JDTH01000002.1, read on the forward strand.
CGGCGAGTTTGCCGAGGCTCCATTCGATTTGGTCGTAGCCGTTCTGGACGAACTCCTCTTTGATGTCGCGCAGGTTCACGTCGTACCCCGCGAGCGCGGCGACTTCCGCGATTCCGTGGCCCATGTTTCCGGCACCGAGAACCGCGATAGTGTTGATTTCTTCTAGCTCCATGCAAATACCCTCTACATGAGGGTGTTTTAACGTTTCTCTCTCCGAACCAATAAACTTTGAATGAGTTTATATCCGGTTACAAAACGATTTATCCATGGCCCCGTAACTCGTTGCCATGGACTTCGAACTGACAAAAGAACAGCAAGCCATTCGAGACGAAGTGCGCAAGTTCGCGGAAAACGAGGTCGCCCCGGTTGCCAAGGAGTACGACCAGAAAGAGGAGTATCCGTGGGAAATCATCGACAAAGCCGCCGAGATGGGCCTGACCGGCGCGAACATCCCAATCGAGTACGGTGGCGCGGGCTACTCGCCGCTCGAAGTCGCAATCATCGTAGAAGAACTGTTCGCCGTTGACGCAGGTATCGGCCTCTGTATCACGAGCACCGCGTTCGGTGGCGACGCCATCCGGGAGTTCGGAACCGAAGAACAGAAAAACGAGTACCTCACGCCAGTTGCAGAAGGCGAAGCCGTCATGGGTACCGCCATCAGCGAACCCGACACCGGTTCCGACGTGTCGTCCGTCTCCACGACCGCCGAAAAAGATGGCGACGAATGGGTCGTAAACGGTAACAAAATGTGGATTACGAACGGCACCGTCGGCGACTTCTTCGTCGTGATGTGCAAGACCGACCCCGAGGCCGAAGACCGCTACTCCGGTTTCTCCCAAATCATCGTGGAATCCGACCGCGACGGCTTCGAGGCCGACAAGATTACGGGCAAACTCGGCATTCGGGCTTCCGACACTGCCGAACTCATCTTCGACGACGTGCGCGTTCCTGAGGAAAATCTCGTCGGCACGCGCGGCATGGGCTTCCTTCAGCTTATGCAGTTCTTCGACGAAACTCGAACCGCAGTCGCAGCGCAGGGTGTCGGTATCGCCAAGGGTGCCTGCGAACAGGCGCTTTCCTACGCAGAGGAACGCGAGCAGTTCGGTCGCTCCATCAGCGACTTCCAAGCCATTCAGCACAAACTCGCCGACATGCACACGAAGACGGAAGCGGCGCGCAACCTCACGTACAAGTCCGCGTGGAGTGTGGCGAACGAGGACGGCCAACTGACGCAACTCGCGTCGATGGCGAAAGAGTTCTCCTCGCGCATCGCAGTCGAATGCGCCGACGAAGCAGTGCAGATTCACGGCGGGTCGGGCTACGTCAACGACTTCGACGCGGAGCGGTTCTACCGGGACGCCAAGATCACCCAGATTTACGAGGGAACGACGGAAATCCAGAAAAACATCATCGCGCGCGAACTCCTCGGCAAAGGGTTCTAACTCGCGCCCAGCGATTGCCTAAGTGCTTAGGCGTTGCCCTTTTTATGGTATGTGACGACTACGCAGACGATGAGCTCTGACTCGACAGACCTGCCGAGTACAGGCACGAACAGCATTGGGTCAGACGACCTTGACGCCTTGATGGAATTGCTCGCGGATCATCGCCGTCGATACGCGCTCTACTACCTTCAAAATCAGGAGTCCGAGGTCGAGATAGACGAACTCGCCGGTCGAATCGCGGAGTGGGATTCGGATGCGAATGACAGAGAACGCATCCTAACCGAATTACGACACAAACATCTGCCGAAGATGGAAGAAGTCGGCATTATCGAACGAGACGGCGACGAAGTACGGCGTGAGGACGCAAACGACCCAATCGACCGGTATCTCGACCTCGCTGGCGAGGTCGAAGAACTCCCGTAATTTTTCTATCGCGTGTGGTAGTTGGAGAATATTCTGGAAGTGTCTGAATAAATCGGAAAAATGCCCTAATACACACAAAAATATAAAATATCACCAAACAATTATTTTCTATCTGTTTTCTCTGCCGTTTATCCCCTTATTGGTGTCGTTTCTGTAGAACCGCTGCACTAATCTAGACGCTAACATCTATCACAATATTAAAGTTAATATAAATTTATATTAGAGTAAACATCGGAAAATCCAACGAGACGTTCCTTTTTGAAGGGCGCAGGGGCCGCTCTAGGCGGACTTGCACTGACGACACCGACCGTTTCGGCGAGCGCATCCGAAGACCGGTATATCATCGGCCTGCAATCGGCGACGGAAAGCGATTTGGCCGGACTCGACATCGTCCATCGACTCGACCAAATCGATATTGCCATCGTCAAAGGTGAGGACGCACAGGTTCGGGGTACGCGCTACTCGAAAGACGTGGACGTCGCGCACACGCTTCCCGAAGTTGAGTTCGACGCCCGGGGACGATACGGCCGCGGGTAACGATTCCACGAACCTCGACGCCGACGGCGACGTCATCAGCCTCCCGAACGAGGCGGACAACGTCATGAGTATCAGCGCGACCGGTTCAATCGGCTACCGCTGGGACGACCCCGGCAACAGCGGCGAGAATCGGAACTATCGTGCCGCACTCCGTCACCTCCGCGAACCGACGACCGAACCGGCATTCTACACGAACTACGGGGCGGAAGCGGTGGACATCAGCGCGCCCGGCGGAAACGCCGACCAATCGGCTATCGGTACGGACGTGAACTGGCAGTACGACCTCGTGCTAAACACCATTTTCTCCGAAGAAAATGGCGAACGAGTTGCCGATTACGGCTGGAAGGCAGGAACCAACATGGCCGCCCCACAGGTGACCGCAGTGGCTGCACTGGTTAAAAGCGTCAATCCGTCTGCAACGCCGAAAGAAATCAGAGCGCACCTCGAATCGACGGCGCGCGACCTCGACAACCCGACCTATCACGGCGAGGGGTACCTCAATACGGTGCGCGCCGTGTGGAAGGAAATCAGAGACGACCATGACGATGACCGCGGACGACACCATCGGGGCGGTCACGACCGCGACGACTGATCAGTTTACGATCTGTCGCTTTTAGTACAAACTTCAGTAAACGTTCTCCTATTTCAATCAATATGAAGTATTAACACTGATATATATGAAGCCATATTCAACAAGTGGATGTCAAAAGATACCACACGACGCTCCTTTTTGAAGGGTGCAGGAATGGCACTGGGTGGCCTCGCACTGACGACGCAGTCGGTTTCGGCAAGTTCGACGGAAGACAGATATATCATCGACCTTGAAGACGCATCGGACGGCGTTCTCGATGGTCTGACCGTCGTCCACCGACTAGACCAAATCGGTATCGCAGTGGTCGAAGGCGAGGAAAGTCAGGTGCAGGGCACGCGCTACTCCAAAGACGTTGAGATGGAACTCAGTCAGGCGGACAAGGAGTACGACGAGGACGATGACGACGATGATGAGGATGACGACGAAGATGGCTCGTCCAAACCCTCGCGCTTCGACCTTCAATGGGACAAGCAGGCCCAAGAAGTGCTCGAAGCACACGAGGAAACTCGTGGCGAGGGAACTCGTGTCTCGGTCATCGACTCGGGTGCCTTGGAAACGCACCCAGACCTCGCTGGCGTCCTCAACACCGACCTTTCGAAGAACTTCACGGGCGATGGTGGGGACTACAACCCGATTATCAGCGACCACGGCACCCACGTCTCCGGAATCATCGCCGCAGATGGGTCGAGCGAGGACGGTATCCTCGGTACTGCGCCGGAAACCGACCTCGTCGCGCTTCGAGTGTTTACCGGCCCGTTCGCCACCTTCGGCGACATCATCGCGGCGATGGTGTTCAGCGCGGACATCGAATCCGACGTGGCCAACATGAGTCTCGGTGCGTACCCACTCCCGAAGGACGCTGACACGGCACTACTCCGAGACTCCATCGAACGTGCATCCAGCTACGCAAACGAGCAGGGGACGCTCATCGTCGCGGCGGCGGGCAACGACGGCGTCAACCTCGACACCGACGGCGACGTTATCAGTCTGCCGAACGAGGCGGACAACGTCATGAGTATCAGCGCGACCGGCCCAATCGGCTACCGCTGGGACGACGTGCCGAAAGAGGAGGAAGACGACGAAGACGAGGACGATGACGCGCTCGAAAACCTGAGAAAGCCGACGACGACGCCAGCACCGTACACAAACTACGGTGAGAAGGCGGTGGACATGAGCGCACCCGGCGGCAACTACGACGAAAGCGCGCCGGACACGGAGAACTGGCAGTACGACATGGTTCTCAGTACGATTTTCGAGTGGGGCGACAATGGAATGGTTCCCGCCTACGGCTGGAAATCCGGAACCAGCATGGCCGCGCCGCAGGTTGCGGCGACTGCCGCACTCGTGAAAAGTGAGAATCCGAACGCGACACCCGCTCAAATCCGCAGACACCTCATAGCGACCGCCGAGGACGTTGACCAGCCGACCTACAGCGGCGAGGGTCACCTTGACACGGAAGAGGCAGTCGAGGAAGAAATCGAGGATTCCGACGATGACGAGGACGACTACGAAGACGATGACGAGGACTACGATGACGACAACCACGAGGAAGACGACGACTGATTCGGTTCGTCGTTCGTCGTTGGCATAAAATTTCTCGTCCAGTTTCTATATAAATCATGTTATATGTAACCACTGATATAGTGCCACACAAATGTGAAAGTGGATGTCAAAAGATACCACACGACGTTCTTTCTTGAAATCCGCAGGGGTGGCATTGAGCAGTCTTGCACTGACGACGCAGTCGGTTTCGGCGAGTTCGACGGAAAACAGATATATCATCGACCTCGAAGACGCATCGGACGACGTTCTTTCCGATCTCACCGTCGTCCATCGACTCGACCAAATCGGCATCGCGGTCGTTGAAGGCGAAGAGAGTCAGGTGAGTGGCACGCGCTACTCCAAAGACGTCGAGATGGAACTCAATCAAGCAGAAGTCGAGGACAATGGGAACGGCGACGAACCCGGCCCGCACAAGCTTTCACAACTTCAGTGGGACAAACAGGCCCAAGGAACCGACGGCGTTCACGGTACCACGCGTGGCGGGGGAACCCGCGTGTCGGTCATCGACTCGGGTGCCTTGGAAACGCACCCAGCCCTCGCTAGCGTCCTCAACACCGACCTTTCGAAGAACTTCACGGGCGACGGGGGGACTACAACCCGATTATCAGCGACCACGGCATCCACGTCTCCGGAATCATCGCGGGAGACGACACTAACGGGAGTGGAATCTTCGGCACCGCACCCGGAACCGACCTCGTCGCGCTTCGGGTGTTTACCGGCCGTTCGCCACCTTCGGCGACATCATCGCGGCGATGGTGTTTAGCGCGGATATCGAATCCGACGTGGCCAACATGAGTCTCGGCGCATATCCACTGCCGGACAGCACCGACACCGAACTGCTTCAGGAGTCCATCGAGCGCGCATCGAGCTACGCAAACGAGCAGGGGACGCTCATCGTCGCGGCGGCGGGCAACGACGGCGTCAACCTCGACACCGACGGCGACGTTATCAGTCTGCCGAACGAGGCGGACAACGTCATGAGCATCAGCGCGACTGGCTCAATCGGCTACCGCTGGAACGACCCCGGCAACGGACGACGGATTCGGAACTACCACGCCGCGTTCAACCATCTTGAGGAACCGACGACGACGCCAGCGCCCTACACGAACTACGGCGAGGAGGCTATCGACATCAGCGCGGAGGGTGGCAACGCCATCCCTTCGGAACCCGAGGGTGAGAACTGGCAGTACAACATGGTTCTCAGTACGATTTTCGAGTGGGGAGACGATGGAATGGTTCCCGCCTACGGCTGGAAAGCCGGAAGCAGCATGGCCGCACCACAGGTTTCGGCCGCCGCCGCGCTCGTCAAGAGCGTCAATCCAGACGCCACGCCGAGCCAAATCCGTACTCATCTTGAATCGACCGGCGAGGACGTTGGACAGCCAAGTTACAGCGGCAAGGGTCACCTCGACGCCCGCGCGGCAGTCGATACGGAAATCGACAACTGAACGGTTACTCTGGTAGTCAACTATTTTATTCGGATAATCGCTTGAATGCGTCTGAACTAGTAACCCTGTACAAAACTTTTATTCCCATTTCTTATACTGCATCCAATAGACACAGTATGGCACAAAATACAGAGAGAGTTGTCCGAGAAGAATTCGGCCGAACAGCGATATGGCTCTTCTTCAGTCTTCTTGGCTGGAGTTTGATTATCCAGTACACTCCCGATTTCGAACCACGACTGATAATCTATATTGGAATCGTAATTGCCACAGCTATCGCTATGTCCATTGTTGTCGTTGCTATCCGACTAATGACCGGTAAGGAACTCAAAGGCGGAACTGAATCAAAGGATTTGATTCTCATAACGACCTCGTTTCGGAATACAGTATCGCTACATTCTTCGTCGACTGGCGGTGGGCGTTCGCTCCCCTTGCAATCGGTTCTGCGCTCGGAACGCTTGCGATGCTCCGACTTCGAGTACTTCCGGACGCCGAAAAGCTCGCGGGCGGGAACCGCTGATTGTCTTTTTCTTGGCTCTACCTCAGTCAGCCTCGTACTCCGCCCAGATGTATCGCGTCGCCAGCGACCGATACGGCCGCCACGCCTCGGCGATGTCGCGCATCTCCGCGCGAGTCATCTCCTCGCCGTCGCCGTACAGTTGTTCGATACCGCGCCGAACCGCGAGGTCACCGAGGGGAAGCACGTCCTCGCGTTCGAGGACGAACAGGAGGTACATCCGGGCAGTCCAGTCGCCGACGCCCTTGATTTCGGTGAGTCGGGAGACGACTTCTTCGTCCGAGCAGTCGGCCAATCCGGATTTAGTGTAGTCGTCGCGCTGGAAGGCTCGGGCCGAGTTTTTGATGTACTCTACTTTCGTGCGCGAGAGGCCCGCATCCCGAAGTTTTTCCTCGCTCGCGGCCAGCACGGTTTCGGGCGTCACCTCGTGGTCTAGCACGTCGAAGACCCGCTTTTTGACGGCCTTCGCGCTCGCCGTCGAGAGCTGTTGGTTGATAATCGAAATACAGAGTCGTTCGAATTCGCTCCAACTGCGCTCCGTGTGCGGGTCGTGTTTGTCGAGCAGAGCCGCCATCACCGGGTCAGTTCGGAGCGTGGAAAGGGCATCGTCGTTCATGAGTTGTCGTGTCACTGGTCGCGTTCGACAGTCGGTAGGGACGAGTCGAGAAAAGGTGTTTCTATCCGGTTCGCGTTTCGTTACGACGACGAACGTGGGTCTTCCGCGAGAAACCACGTCGCAAAACCGTTCGGGTTCGGCTCCGTTTCGGCTCGGTACTTCGACCATTCGATGAAAACCTTTCCGAGAACGACCAACGTCACGAACGACAGTACGACGGCTTCGTCGGGGATATGCAGGTTCGTTTGTTGAATAATCGCGCCGATGGCGAGAAGACAGAGAACACCGACGAAGAGCAGACACATGACGTAACAGAATGCAAAGAAGATGACTCGGCATGGTATTTCGAGAACCATGTGGGCGGACATCTCCTCGTACTGCCGGTCGGCGAAGAACTCACGCCGGAGTTCGAACAGATGCGACCCGGCGATTGCGACGGCTGTTCCGGCGAGTGAAAGGGAGTGCGTTGACAGGAGGTTGAGGGTGTTATCGAACATGAGCACAGGTTGGACTAACAGGCCGATTCCCCAAACGAGGGACAGCCCGGTAAGGCGGAAATTCCGGGGATACATCGGTGGCAACGATTCGAAGAGGGAGATGGTTCGCGGTTCGCCACCCCATCGGGATTCGTCGCGCGCTTTATCCCGACTGACGCCGGGGAGCGTCATCGTGCGACCCTTCGCTATGAGTGGGCGCTGGGCGAACAGCGCCGCACTGCCGTAGGTGAACAGGAGTATCCATATCTCTATCCAGTAAATGGCGAACAACTCGCTGATTCGCCAGTCCAACCAGATGATACCACCTAGCGGGAGAAGATTCGCAAGAAGGGTTGGTGCAAATCCGACACGAGATGCAGGTGTGTTTTCGTGTCTGTTCGCTTGCATTCGTCTTCTGTCGCTCGTTACTCCAGTCGCTCTTCTTCTTCCTCTTCCATCTCGACTTCGTCGTCGTCGTCCACGCGACGGCGCACGTCAACTTGGTAGTGTTTCAGGATGTCGCGGCCCAGCAGCACCGGGTAGTCCATGTGGCTCCGGTCTTCGATGCTCGCGGTAACCGTGTGGCGGTTGCCGCCGACGCCGACGACGACGTCCACGACCGGACGCGACTTGCTGGATTTTCGGCTTCCGGATTTGACTCGCGTCATGCTCTTGATTGGGCCTGCGCCGATTTGGGCCGCGAGCTTCGTGTCGATGCTCGTCCGGGTTGCGCCCGTGTCGGATTTTGCGAGAACGGTTTCGGAACCGCTGGTTCCGCCCACCAGCACGTCTTCGGTGTAACCGATGACGATGGTTTCCGTCGGGTCAGGACTGGTGCTGACGGGCTTACACGACGGAACCGAATCGTCCAGTGTGACGGATAGTTCGTCGACACGGTCGTGGTCGACTTCGCCGCCTGCGGCTTCGATAGCGGCCTTCGCTATGTACGGGGCCGCGCTCCGACCAGTTGCTTTGTACAGTCCTTTGAATCCCGCAGTCGGGTTGACTTCGAGGACGTACCAGCCGTCGTTACCTTCGATGAGGTCAACGCCGGCGTAGTCGAGTCCGATAACGTCGGTCGCTCGGCGAGCGATATCGACGACTTCGTCCGGCAGTTCGTGGGTCATGTCCTCCACGTCGCCGCCGAGCGCGACATTCGTTCGCCAGTCGTTTTCCGGCGCGTAGCGGTTCATCGCCCCGATGATTTGGTCACCGACGACGTAGACGCGAAGGTCGCGGTGTCGTCCCTCGTCTCGCTCGATGAGTTTCTGCAAGAACGCTTGTCGTTCCCCGACCCGCGGGTTGACCATCTCGTCCGCACCGACCTTCCACGTTCCGCCCCCGTGGGTTCCGATTGCGGTTTTGTACACCGCTTCGTCACCGAAATCCGGACGACCGTTGTTCAGTCGGTTGGTGTCGAGCGCGAGAAGTGCGTCTGGAACGGCGATACCGGCGTCGGCGAGTCTCGATGCGGTCGAGAATTTGTGAATCGCCGTCATCACGGCACACGGTCGATTGAGAACTGGGACGAGAGAGTCGTAGATGTTCGCTAACCCGAGTGCCTCGGATGGCTGTTCGGTGTTCGAAAGGAGAAGTCGGTTGGCGACAATATCAATATCTGGTTCGAGCGTGACCGCTCCGTCGTTGATGTCCACTGCTGTATTCTCGTGTCGAAGCCACTCCGGCTTGTGACCGAGGTCTTCGACAGCGTTACAGATTGCTTTCGTTTCCTTGCTGTTGTGTAGACTGAGTACCCCAACGCGAACAGGTGAGCCGTCGGCAGGCATGTATAGTACATTTCGGGGGTCCCGTCTTAAATCGTTCCCAGTCGATTTGAAGCGCCAACGAGCCTCATGCTAATAGTTTCGGCGATGGACATGTGTAGTAGTATGTTTTTATACGGTGACCCCCGAGTGCTGTACATGACTGGGGACGAGGCTGAACCGTTTACGTACAATGGCGGTATCGTAGAGCCGGGCGAGACGCAAAATATCCGGTACGGAATCAGTGAGACGTATCTCGGTGACCCGGTGCGCATTCCCGTAACTATCATCAACGGTGAACATCCCGGCCCGACGATTTTTCTCTCGGCGGCGGCCCACGGCGACGAACTCAACGGCATCGAAGTGGTTCGTGAAGTCGCCCACGACTGGAATCACGACGACCTGCACGGAACCATCGTCTGTCTCCCCGTGCTGAACGTCCCCGGATTTCTCGCCCAACAGCGCTACCTCCCCATCTACGACCGCGACCTGAATCGCTCGTTCCCGGGGCGCGAGGACTCCACCAGCGCGAAGCGGATGGCCGACCAGATTTATCGCAACTTCCTCGAACCGTGTGACCTCGGTATCGATTTCCACACGTCTACGCGGGGACGAACGAACATGCTCCACGTTCGAGCGGACATGCAAGACCCGGAAGCCGCGCGCCTCGCACGGGCGTTCGGTTCGAACGTCATCATCTCATCTACCGGCCCGTCCGGAACGCTTCGCCGAGAAGTTTCGGAGGGCGGCGCGCCGACCATCACCATCGAGATGGGCGAAGCCCACCGCTTCCAGCGACATTTCATCGACCGGGCGCTCGAAGGCGTGATGAGCGTCTTCGCGGAGTACAACATCCACCCAGACGACCCGGTAAAGTGGCCCGGTTGGCGCACGGTCATCGACGACGAGAAGGAAAAAACGTGGCTCCGCGCGGACGCGGGCGGACTGGTCGAGATGCACTACGACAGGGGGTCGCTCGTCTACGAGGGGACGCCCATCTGCACCATCACGAACCCGTTCAAAACCGAAAACGAACACGTCGAGGCACCCTTTACCGGCCTGCTCGTGGGTGTCCTCGAAAATCCCGTCGTCTACCCCGGCAATCCGCTGTGTCACATCGTCGAACTGAACGCCGACACCCGCCGGGCGCTCAAACGTGACCGCGCACACGCGGAATCCGAGGGCGACGTGCAACCGCCGGGCTACGTGGGAACGCCGGAATCAGTGGAGCAGTAGGACGGTAGAAAATCACTTCTAATCGACATTTCAATATACCGGCGAGAACGGCGGCAGGTAGTAACTTCTATTTGCCCCCGGTACCGACCATCCGACTGGAATGAGTCAATCGTACAACCGGGGCCTCGTCGAGGACTTCGGCCGATGGCGGGAATTTTCGGCCGGAATGTGGGCCTGGATTTTCCACAAATTCACCGGGTGGGTGCTTATCGGCTACCTGTTCACGCATATTGCCGTGCTAAGCACGTCCACTGCGGGTCCAGAAACCTACACCGCGACGATTCAGGGTCTCGAAAGCATATTTCTCGTCCGAGTCGGCGAAGTCGGACTGCTCGCCGTTGCCGTGTTCCATATCTTGAACGGCGTCAGACTCCTCTTCGTTGACCTCGGCATGGGACTGGAATCGCAGGACAAGAGCTTCTACGCCTCGCTCGTGGTGACCGCGGTCATCGTGCTTGCGAGTGTCCCGACCTTCATGCAGGGGGCGTTCTGATGGCAGAGCGATATTCGTCGTTCCAGAGCGGAAGCATGACGTGGTTCCTCCAGCGTGTCACGGCGGCGTTCCTCGTCGTGGTGCTGGCGTTCCACTTCTTCCTGCTCCATTTCGTCCACCATCCGGCGGACATCACGTTTGCGGATACGCAGGGACGGATGTCTGACTGGGGCTACTTCCTCACGATGACCCTGTTCCTCATCACGGCGACGTTCCACGGTGTGAACGGCGTCTACGCAGCCCTCGTGAACCAAGGACTGTCCGGCGGTCAGCAGACCGCCGTGAAGTGGGTGCTGGTCGTTGCTGGCCTCCTGCTCGCGGGACAGGGAACCTACGTCGCACTCGTCATGAACGGACTGATTTAAATGAGCACGCAAGTACCCGAAAAAGCCGAATCAGAGACCGAATCCGAAACCGAACCGGAGCGCACAGAAACCCCCGGTGACCGCAGACGGGCCGAAAAACGCGCCCGACAGCAGGAATCAACCGAGGTGCAGGAGACGACCGAGACGGAAGAAGAGTCAATTCACCTCAAGGTGTTCCGCTACGACCCCGAAATCGAGGGGAAGATGGAACCCCGATTCGACGACTTCCACGTTCCCTTCACGAAGGGAATGACCGTCTTGGACGCGCTCATGCTGGCGCGCGACCGATTCGACACGACGCTGACGTTCCGTCACTCGTGCCGTCAGGCCATCTGTGGCAGTGACGCGCTGTTCATCAACGGCACCCAGCGACTGGGTTGCAAGACCCAGATTTCGGACTTGGAAGAGCCAGTTCGCGTGGAACCGCTCCCGCACGCCGAAGTCGTCAAAGACCTCGTCGTGGACATGGAGCATTTCTACGACCAGATGCACGCGGTGGAGCCGTATTTCCAGACGAACGAGGCTCCGAGCGACGAACTCCAAGAACAGCATCAGACGCGCGAAAACCGCGAGAAAGTGAAGATGTCCACGCGCTGTATCTGGTGTGGTGCGTGTATGTCCTCGTGTAACATCGCGGCAGGAGACAACGAATATCTCGGCCCGGCGGCGCTGAACAAGGCGTTCCGATTCGCCATGGACGAGCGCGAAGGCGAGGATATGCGCGAACACCGTTTCAAAATTCTCGACCAAGAACACGGCGTCTGGCGCTGTCAGACCCAGTTCTCCTGTACGAACGTCTGTCCGAAAGACATCCCGCTGACCGAGCACATTCAGGAACTCAAACGCTCGGCAGTGAAGAACAACCTCAAGTTCTGGTAAGCCTAATTTAGCAACAATGTACGAACACGACGTAATCGTCGTCGGTGCGGGCGGTGCGGGACTTCGCGCGGCCATCGCGGCCCACGAAGAGGGCGCGGACGTTGCCCTCGTCACGAAGCTTCACCCCGTGCGAAGCCACACCGGCGCGGCGGAAGGCGGTATCAACGCGGCGATTCGAGACGGCGACTCGTGGGAAGACCACGCCTACGACACGATGAAGGGGTCTGACTATCTCGGTGACGCCCCGGCAATCGAAACGCTGTGTCAGGACAGTCCGAAAGAAACCATCCAACTCGAACACTGGGGAATGGCATTCTCGCGCGAAGAGGACGGAAGCGTCTCCCAGCGACCGTTCGGTGGCCTCTCGTTCCCACGAACGACCTACGCGGGGGCGGAGACGGGACACCACCTGCTCCACACGATGTACGAGCAAGTCGTCAAACGCGGCATTCAGGTGTACGACGAGTGGTACGTTTCCCGACTCGCTGTCACGAACCACGACGACCCCACAGAGCGCGACTGCCACGGCGTCATCGCCTACGACATCAAATCGGGCGAGGTGCAGGGCTTCACGGCCAAAAACGGCGTCATCCTGGCGACCGGCGGACTCGGACAGGTCTTCGACCACACGACGAATGCCGTGGCGAACACCGGCGACGGGGCCGCGATGGCCTACCGCGCTGGCGTCCCGCTGGAGGACATGGAGTTCATCCAGTTTCACCCGACGACGCTTCCTTCGACTGGAGTGCTGATTTCCGAAGGTGTGCGCGGTGAGGGTGGTATCCTCTACAACAGCGAGGGAGAACGGTTCATGTTCGAACACGGCTACGCGAACAACGAGGGGGAACTCGCGTCCCGCGACGTGGTCGCCCGCGCCGAACTGACCGAAGTGAACAACGGACGGGGCGTCAACGACGAGTACGTCCACCTCGACATGCGCCACCTCGGGGAGGAGCGCATCACCGACCGCCTCGAAAACATCCTCCACCTCGCGGAGGACTTCGAGGGCGTCAATGCGCTCGAAGAACCGATGCCCGTCAAACCCGGCCAGCACTACGCCATGGGCGGCGTCGAAACGGACGAAAACGGCGAAACCTGCATCTCTGGGCTGTACGCCGCGGGCGAATGCGCCTGCGTGTCGGTTCACGGCGCGAACCGACTCGGCGGGAACGCCCTGCCCGAACTCATCGTCTTCGGTGCGCGCGCGGGTCGCCACGCCGCAGGGAAAGACCTCGGCGAGCCTGAAATCACGACCGGCAAGACCGAGGACAGCGAACTCGGCCAAGTCGATACGCCCGTCGAACCCGGTGCAGTCGGCACGCCGGAAGACGCAGTGGCGGACGGCGGAACCGCGGTTACCGAACCGTCACAGACCGTCGAAACCGCGCTCGAAGCCGAGCGCGCTCGCGTCGAGAACCTCATCGAGAAGGACGAAGGCGTCCAGCAGGCCGAACTGCGCGCCAAACTCCAGAAGTCGATGACCCAGAACGTCAACGTCTTCCGGAACGAAGACGGCCTCAAGCAGGCGCTCCGCGACATCCGCGACGTGCGCGAGGAGTTCGAGAACGTCTACGTCAACGACCCGTCGCGGACGTTCAACACCGACCTCATCCACACCATCGAGATGCGCAACCTCATCGACCTCGCGGAGGCCATCACCCTCGGCGCACTCGCCCGCGACGAGTTCCGTGGTGCCCACTGGCGACAGGAACATCAGGAGCGCAGGGACGAAAACTGGCTCAAACACACGCTCCTCTCGTGGAACAACGGCACGCCTGAACTCTGGTTCAAGCCGTCCATCCTCGAAGGTGCGGAGAAGAAGTACGAACCGAAGATTCGAAGCTACTAAGTTCGACTTTTTCGGTGTTTTGGTGGTTTCACCATATTTTGAATTTTTGCTTCGGTGAGCGTTTGAATAACAATTTTGGGTTTGGAAGTTCTTGCATTCGTTTTGACTTGGTAGTTTTGCAACTGCCGACTCCAAGTCACGCCCTCGCTCGTCATTCGCTCCTTACAGTCGCTTATTCCTCGCTTCGCCCGTTGCCACCAGGACAGCAAGAGGGCCGAGTGCGTCGCACTCGGCCCTCAACTGATTGCTCGGCTTTCCGCCGTAGGTTGGAAAATAAGTTTCCGAAAAAACGGCTGGTCGGTCTTGGGTTGGGCGGGCAGGCCGCTGGCCTGCCCGCCCTGCTGACCTGGTGTCTCGAAAACGCAGAGCGTTTTCAACGGCAGGAAAGAGCGTGTCTCTTTCCGTGGATACGGGCGAACGAGGAGTGAGCGACTGCAAGGAGCGAGTGACGAGGGAGGGTGGGTTTGGAGTCGGGAATTGCAATCGATTACCACACAAAGCACCGACTATCCATTGTGAAAACCTACAATCGCAGTTTCAAGCGTAACCGAAAACACGGCTACAGTTCGCCAATCCTCTTTTAGTCGCTAGCCCGAGATTCCGAGTTTGGTCAGTAGATCGACGGTCCACCCCATCGTTTCGACGATGAGGTATCCGAGGTAGATGCCGATGATGCCGGGGAGTTTTGGCGGGCGGGAATCGGCACGCCGAGGGAGTGAAACAGTCCCCCGGTGATGACGCCGGTCAGCAGTGCAAGCACCGTCAGTGTGAGATTCATTGTGAATCCTCTGCGGACAGCGCAGTAAAAAGTAGTTTGGAGTTAGCGCCACTGCGAGATGACCTGCGATTCCGAGGCCGGCATCGAAATCCACGCCTCATCTCGTGTCACGTCCGCGATGACGGCGAGTTCATCCCCATTCTCGTCTTCGTCTAGTGCGAACATGACTTCGTCGTCGGGAACCTGTGCCTCGAAATCGTCGGCTGAGCGTGTCCAATTCAGAGTAAATCACCATCGTTCGACTCGACCTTCGGCAAGGCAAGCAGACGACTATGGTGCCGTCTCATACTTTGTTATGTCCCGCCTGCAACCCTACAGGGAGTGATTGTAATCCCGTGAAAGCGAGGTATTCCGGAGCAACGAACCGATAGCGGCGGTTCGAACCGTCGCCGAGGGAGTACGCGCAGGATAACAAAGTACCATCGAGGAATATCCGAGTCACGGACTGATTTCGATGGTGTTTAGAGAACCAAAGACGGGACAGCACCGCGCGAAGACCGACGGTCGTTCGGGAACGACATGAGCCACGGAGCGAACGATTCGTGGTGGGCGAAACTCGCGCGCCCGGTACTTGAATTACCCCTCGACCTCGCGTTTCTCGGAACCGCAGTTGCGCTGGCCGCGTTCCCGCTCTATCAATCCGAAATTCATGGGACGCCGCTCGCCGCGGCGCTGGGACTTCCGGTCGCGCTATTTGCGCCGGGCTACGCCGTCGTTTCGCTCCTGTTTCCCGGGAACGGGCCGTCGCGTCGTTCGGCCCGTTCTCTTCCGAATCGGCTTCGACGCGGCGGAATTACCGTAGGCGAGCGACTCGCGCTTTCGTTCGGCGTCAGTCTTAGCCTCCTCCCGCTGTTCGGTCTGGCACTCTCACTCGCTGGATTTTCATTCACGCTGTTTACCGTCCTCTTCGGCCTCGTTTCGCTCACGCTCGGTGTGACGGTTCTCGCAGTGATTCGCCGCCTCACTACGCACGCTGACGACCGGTTTTCCGTCTCGATTCGCGGCGGCGCTTCCCGACTCCACAGTTCCCTCTTCGACGCCGAAACCGGTGCGGATGTCGCCCTCAACATCGTTCTCGCGCTGTCCGTGGTCGTCGCACTGTCGGCAGTCGGCTACGCGTTCGTCGCGCCACAGGACGGCGAGCAGTTTTCCCAGCTGTCCCTGCTCACGCAAACCGACGACGGCGAGTTCGTCGCGGAGAACTACCCGGAATCGTTCACGCCGGGTGAGACGCAACCGGTGTACGTCTCGGTAGCGAACCACGAAGAAGAGCGAGTCGAATACACCGTCGTCGCGGAACTTCAGCGCGTCGAACAGCGACCTGACGGGAGCGCGCGCATCGTCGAAGAGGAGGGACTGGAGCGATTCGACCAGCGCGTTCCGGCGGGCGAATCGTGGCGAACCCAACACGACATCGCGCCGACGATGGCCGGTGACAACCTCCGGGTGGTATACCTGCTCTACACGGGCGACCCGCCGACCGACCCGACCATCGAAAACGCGGACGAACACGCCTACATCTGGATAACCGTCGGTGTGAACGAGACCGAAACTACCACCGAGGCGGAATAATGTGGCCGTGGGAACACCTCGCGTTCGGCTATCTGGCCTACTCGGCTTCGAGGCGGCTCGTCACCGGAAAACCGCCGCGGAGCGACGCGGTCGTCGCTCTCGGAATCGCAACACAACTGCCCGACCTCGTGGACAAGCCCCTCGCGTGGACGCTTTCGATTCTTCCGAGCGGGCACTCGCTGGCCCATTCGCTGCTGACCGCGCTCCCGCTTTCTGCGGTCGCGCTGGTTTTGGCCCACCGCGCCCGTCGAACAGACATCGGCGTGGCGTTCACGGTTGGCTACCTCTCACACCTCGCTGGCGACATCATCTACCCGATTGCGGTCGGCAAAGACCCCGCACCGGGATTTCTGCTGTGGCCCCTCGTCTCCGTTCCGCAAGACCAGTCGAGTCTCGGCTTTTTGGCCCGGTTTCGCCAATACTTCGGCGACTACCTCACCTACCTGAACGACCCCGAGATTCAGAGCTATCTCGCACTCGAACTCGGCCTCCTGTTCTTCGTCTTCTTCCTGTGGCTAGTCGATGGGATGCCCGGCGTCCCGCGGAAAATTGTCCGTTACGCGCCGGTAATCGGTCGTTGATAACGGATTTTAAAACAAACTGTCGGCTATTCTTCCGGTAGTCTCGTTCCGCAGTGCTGACAAATATTGTCGTTACGGTCGATTTTCTTCCCACAGGTGGGACAGCCGTTCCACGACAGTCCATCGATTTGCACTGAAGACAGTCCGAGCGCGACGAGAAGAAATCCGGCGATAAAAACACCGACCGGCCCGAACGAGATTCCAATCGACCACGCAATCAGTGCGAGGCCTGCCGCCACGAGTGGGTTTTCCATACGTGGTCGCTGTGACGGATAAACAAAAATTTTGTCAGTTCATCTAAATCGCTTGTACACGTCCGTCAGCAGGTTCATCATCCGGGTGCCGCGCTCCAAACTGTAGTAGCGCACGAGTTCGGGGTTGAACTTCGCCTTGTAACCGCAGAGTCGGCGCTCGTTCGCGCCGACGAGGTCGTAGCGCGGGATTCCCTCGTCCATCGCGTCGCGCATAATTTTCCAGTCCACGAGGTCGTTCACTGGCACGTCGTGGTCGTGTTTCGCGCCGCCCTGCCAACGATAGATTCGTTCGTCGTCCGCCAGCGCGACCATCCCGCCCGCGAACTCGCCATCGACTTCGCAGACGTAGGGCCGAACCGCGCCTTCAGGAAGGCTCTGGTAGAGGTCGGCGACGAAGTTTGCAGAGAGGCGGTAGGGTTCGTCCTGCGCGTCGTGGCGGTCTTTGACCTGCCGAATGATTCGTCGGATGGCGTCTACGCCGCCGATGCGGATGTCGAATTTGCTCTCATCGGTTCGGGTGTTGCTCCGGGCGTCACTGCTGAAACTCGAAAGCACGTCTTCTTCGCCGGGCGTGAGGTCAACTTCGTAGGTGTGCCGCGGAAGCACCTCGAACTCGTTCCACTCGAACGGACGAATGTCCTCGTATCGCCCGCCGGTTCGAACGTGGACGTACTTCGGCCCGTACTGGCTGTCCAACCAGTCGAGACAGCCGTCGATGAATCGGCGGTGTCTGCGCTCTGCTTTGCGTCGTTTCAACTTCTCCATGTTCAACAGCACCGGGCCGAGATGCGGAAGCCAGAGGTTCGGCGGCGGTGAGAAAGCAGTCGTGACGCCCCCCTTCGAAATCGTGAAGGCGGGAAACAGACCGACCGGTTCCTGTCCTTTGTAGC
This sequence comes from Haladaptatus cibarius D43, assembly GCF_000710615.1. Classification (NCBI taxonomy): domain Archaea; kingdom Methanobacteriati; phylum Methanobacteriota; class Halobacteria; order Halobacteriales; family Haladaptataceae; genus Haladaptatus; species Haladaptatus cibarius. Next base: position 124,090 of record NZ_JDTH01000002.1, read on the forward strand.
CGACTAGTGGGTGAAGCGTAGCTCCCGTGTGTTCCGCCTGCGCCCGCAGGGCGTCAAGTCGGTGGAACACGTCACCATGTGGCGACCGCTCCACGTAATCGTCCCAGCGGTCTACGTCGTCTGCGCGCTCTACTCTGATGCCGTTTTTTTCGATGGTTACACTCATTCGAGATATCCGAGGTCTGCGAGTCGCGCTTCCACGCGCTCGTCGTCGGTTTCAACCGTCTCACCCGCGTCGTAGGCGGGGTAGCTCTGCTCGCCGACTGCTTCCACAATGGGAAGGACGCGCCCGTCCATCCGGTCGCTCGCGGGAACGCCGAGGCTCGCCAGAATCGTCGGAGCCACGTCGAACAGATGGGCGTCCGAGAGGGTCGCGTCGGCGTCGATATTTGCTCCCGTGGCCGCAAAAATTCCGTTCAGTTTGTGGTTCCACGGTTCGCGCGGCGGGCCGAACTGCTGGCCGCGCAGTTGTGCCGAAAGGAACTGGTCGAAGTCGGCAGGAACACAAACCACGTCAACCGCCTCGTCGCTGTACGGCCCGGTGAAAAACGCCTCGCGGGGCGCAACCGTCTCGAAGACCGGTTTGCCGTCCGGCGTTCTGACGCTGTCCAGTTTCCCGACGAGTTCGGAACGAACCTCGTCGTACTTTTCCGGGGGGACGACGCCGTCGGGATCGCGCCCTTCGAGGTTGATTCGAACCCCGCATTCGATTCTGTCGCGCATGAAGGCAGCGGAGTTCGAGAAATCGACCTGTTCGGTCGCGGCCCGGATGAAATTCTCCGGGACTCGTTTTGCGACGAACTCGTCCAGTCCCGCGCGAGCGAGGATGCTTCCGATTCGTTGGCTCGTAATGCCGACTTTCGCGGCGAGTGTGAGTCCCCGCTCGACTGCGCCCTGTTTTCGCGGTGAACTTTCTTCTCCCTGCTGTAACTGGTTGCCTGCAATGGTAGACCACGACGGCATTCCTTCGCCGCCGCGAACCGTTTTCACGTAGCCTTCATCGCACAAGAAATCGTTGACGCGGAACTCGTAGCCGGTGTATTCGCCGATTCCGTGGTCGCTGGCGACGATGACCGTATCCGGGTCGCAGTCGTCGAGAATTTCTCCGATTTGTTCGTCAACCGCTTCGTAGACGGCCCGAACGATGTCCTCCTCGCCCGGACACTCGTGAAAGACGGAGTCGGTGCTCTGAAACTGAACGAAGCCAAACTCCGGGTCGAAGCGATTTGCGAGGTATCGAAATGCGTCACCACGCATGCGCGTGAGACGCCGGTACCACTCGACCGACTTGTCTTTCGGAAGGTTTCGCGGGGCATACACCCGATAGCCGCCGATTTCGTTTCGCACATCGTTCAGCAGTCCTTCGGGGTGACAGCGAGGATTTTCCGGCGCGGTGTAGCCCGGGAGAACCGCCCCGTCGATTGCCCGCGGTGGATGTGTCACCGGAGCGTTGACGACGACGCTCGAACGGTCGTGGAAGTCGAGGAGTTCCCAGAGCGTGTGTTCGCGGACTCGGCTCGCGTTCACGACATCCCAGTCGTAGCCGTCGAAGTCGAGGAAGCCGAAAACGCCGTGCTTACCGGGGTTGACCCCGGTGTACAGCGAGGGCCACGCACTGGGTGTCCACGGCGGAATCTGCGATTCCAGTGGCCCTGACGACCCCTCGGCGAAAATCGACCGGAGGTGCGGAAGCGCGTCGTCCTCGAACAGTGGGTCGAGAACGGAGCGACACCCGGCGTCGATACCGACGAGGAGCGTCTGTAGTTGACAGTCCATGCTGTCTGCGAAAAACCCTTCTGCGTCCTTTGTTATGCGCCGGTTTCTCCCGGTGCAGACTGGTCATACCGGCGATATTCGCCCAAACATCCGAGTCTGCGGTTACGTGTGATTCAATAGCACGTTTCCACGGGTTTCGAGGTTCGAACCCCGTTTTTCTACTTAGTATGGCTCGGTGGCGGTCGAGAAACCGCGGCCTGAACGGGTAGCGAGTGTCTGCTGTGAAATCGGCCACCATGTTTAAATTCGTAAGGCAGCATTGAGACTGAACCAGAGGATACTTAAATCAGTAAGATAGCATTGAACCTGCAATGGCACGCGACCAAAAGAGAAGTGAGAAACTCAATCGACGTTCGTTCCTGAAGACGGCTGGCGCTGCGGTAACCGCCACTGCCGGACTCGGTGTAGCGAGCACAGGCGTTTCGGCAAGCGAGTATGAGACGATTACCGTTTCGGCAGGCGAGACGAAGAACATCTCCGTCGGTTCCGGCGAAACGTTCGAGAACAAACTCATCGACCAGAGCGCATCGGGCGCGTCGGTGATGATAGAGGCGAGCGGAAGCGACTGGACGATTCGAAACGTGGGCTTCAAGGGTGGTTGCAGTGCGAAGAATTTCGGTTCGTTCAGCATGATTCCGAGCGTTTCCTCGGGCGGCAAAGGCCTCATCGAGAACGTCTACATGGGCGACGGCGTCGAAACGAACAGCGCGAACGAAGCGGAACCCGGTGCAGTCTGGGTCAACGCGAACACGCCCCACGAGGGCGAACTGACGTTCCGCCACGTCAACATCCAGAAGTACGCGAACAACGGTCTGTACGCGAGCGGCCCCGGTGCGGCACAGGGTGCGGGTGCGGGCGGCCCCGTCAAAGTCGAGGAATGTTACTGTGCGAACAACGACATCGCCAACGTTCGACTCGGCACGCCGGGTTCCTACGTCAAAGATTCCGTCATCGAGAACACGGACTCTTCCGTCCATCACCCGAACGGACCGAACAAGCGCGGAATCTGGGGCTGGTACGTTCCCATTACCGTCGAAAACTGCGACGTGAGCGTCACCGACTACGAGGCCGTCAACGGTGGCTTCCACGGTGGCGAAGTCGTCGTCAAGAATTCGCAGGTCGAAGGGCCGACCAGCGGCTCCGTCAAGACCCAAAGCGTCGAAAGCAATCCGAAAACGAAGATTCCGAAGAAGGTTCCCCAGAGCGCGGAGCAGGCCGCGAAAGGCAACTAACTCTGCGGTAACGCGATATTTCTGGGCGTAAGCCCACCTTTTTCTGCCGTCAACGCGACAGCAATAGTATTTAAATAATCCATTTCTCATTGAGACTGAATCGGAATCTACTTAAATCAGTAAGGTAGCATTGAATTCATGGCACGCGACGAAACGGCACGCGGTTCCGAGAGAAAGGGCCACCTGAATCGACGCTCGTACCTGAAGTTTGCAGGTGCAACGGCGGCAACGTTCGCGGCGACCGGGTCAGCGGTCGGCACGAACGAGTACGAGACGATTACCGTTCCCGCAGGCGAGACGAAGTCCATCGCGGTCGGCGACGGCGAAACGTTCGAGAACAAACTCATCGACATGAGCGCGAGCGGCGCATCGGTGCTCATCACGACGATCGGTTCCGGCTGGACGATTCGGAACGTCGGCTTCAAAGGCGAACATCCCGGCGGTCACTACCTCATGACACCCGGCGTCTCCGACCCGGAAGGCACCGCCCTCATCGAGAACGTCTACATGGGCGACGGACAGGCCCCGCGAACGAAAAGCGGCGGCATCTGGGTCGATGCAAACCTCCCCCACCAAGGCACCATCACCTTCCGAAACGTCCACATCGCAGGTATGATCGACAACGGCCTGTACGGCTCAGGCCCCGGTGCACAGGGCTACGGCGGTAACCTCCACGTCGAATCCTCGTACTTCAAGGGCAACACCATCTCGAACGTTCGACTCAACTCGAAAACTCGCCCCTGTAACGTGACGAATACGGTTATCGACACGACCGGCGCGCAACCCTGCGGCGTCGGCTGTTCCGCCCCCGGTTCCACCAACACGCGGGCAATCTGGTCGTGGTACGGCGAAACCCACCTCCGAAACTGCGACATCGTCGGCGACATCGCCACCATCGACGGCGGCACCGTCACCGAAACGAACACCCGGATTGGAGAGGCTGCTGACCTGACTCCGCCGAAGGGCGTCCCGATGTCGGCCGAGCAGGCCGCGAGCGGCGCTGGCGGCAGTTCGGGCAACCGTAAACAAGCGACTCAGCAGAAACAGGCCAAGGCACAGGGACTTCCGAACGTCCTGAGCATTTCGAGTTCCGACGCCTCGACCGAAGCGAACTACGAGTTCGAGGTTACGGGCAAGGTCAAAAAATCCGCCAAGCGGGGCGGAACGAAGAGCAAAGAGGACACAATCGAGAACGGCACCGTCTCCGGTGCGGTCGCTGGCGGTACCGACAGCTATCAGTTCGCCGGAACCCTCACGAAGTTCAGCCTCGACGGCAACGCGACCCTCTATCTGAACGGCAAGCGCGTCACGCCCGGCAAACTCGGCCTGCCGAAAACCCTCGTCATCGACGGAAGCAAGGGCGACGGGGCCAGCACCTACACCTTCGACATCGGCGGTTCGGTTGCGAAAGACGACGACCTCGGTTCCGCCAACGACTTCGATACGATTTCCGGCAAGCGAGTGAAAGGCAGAGTTATCGACGGCACGGACGCCTACCGGTTCTCCGGCGACTTACAGCGCATCGAAATCGACGGCGGCGCGAAAGCGTGGGTCAGCGTGGAGCAAAACCAATGAGTAGCGTACAGTGGAAACAGCTTCCAGCCGACCCCGACCTCGAAGGCGACCTCGGCTACGAAATCGACGAGTGGGACGTGATTCGCGCCAGCAAAAACGACAAGGGACGGCTCATGTTCCTCCCGAAAGACGAGGAGATGCTTCGCGACGACGCCTTCATCCTCGCGGAAGCGAGTTCGGTCTGCAACGTCGAAGATAGGGTGTAGGAACTCTCGGTTCCTCGCCGGCGTTTTTCCTGCTTTGAAACTGGAGTAGCTACAGCGAGAAGGGTAGACTGGGTACAGCCTGCGGCTGAAACAGAACCAACCGTGAAAACGCGGCTACTGCCCCTCCGCCCGCCGAAGTTCCGGCGGCGTCCCCTGCACGGTTCGCCGCCGGTAGTAGACATACTGGCCGATGGCGGAGAGCGCGTAGACGACCAAAATGAGTATCGCGGTTGCGATTCCCGAAAGGAGGACGAACGGGTAGATTTCGAACCAGACGCCGAGAACGAGCAGGATGCTTCCGGCTGACAGCGCCAGATAGTATCTGTCCCACGGGATTTCCGGTCGGGAGACGTCCCTGAGGTAGGTGTCGAGTTCCCGTGCGCGACGCGAGAGGCTTACCTTCCCGTCTTCGCGGTCGTACTCGATGATTTTGGCATCGTCCAACTTCGGGAGATGCGTCTGGTAGAGCGAGATGTACACTCGTTTTCGCTGGTCGCTCGTGATTTCGGCGGTCGTCGTGTCGTTTTCCCACGCCGCGACTTGTTCGGTCAGACCGGACAGTTCGACAGTTCCCCCCTCTCGACGCAGGTAGTAGAGCGCGTACCGCCGTCGCGGACTCTTGAGAACTTCGAACACTTGGTCCTGTGAGAGTCCGGAACTAGCCATCGTGTGAAGACAGAGTTTGGCGACCACTCATCGGAAACAGTACACCTCCTTCGCTTCGTGACCACCCCGCAGTCACAGATGCCACCACCGCATATACCGGCTATCGCCACTGCTACACTTTGTTACCACGGTGCTGTTCGGGGGTAGCGTCGCCATACAGACGGACAGTCGGCGTATATCCCGTCATTTCGGCCCCGAAACGTAGATTACGGCGATTCAACTGCCGCTGTCGGGGCTAGTCTCGAACTACCACCCGCCAAGGAGCGTATAACAAAGAGGACTGGTAGGCATGGAGGGAATAACGCCTGTTCGCCGTTCTCACGGCCGAAACGGGCTATCCACGACCCAACCTATGAACTCACTACTAACCACTGACACGCCCTGCGACCCGTGTCCCGACAGGGGTGGTCATCGGTGACCGAACCGCAGAGTCAAGACCGAAGCGTCCATGCAGACGCGACAGTCGGCTACGCCTACTCCGAGGACTCGACCGACCCCGTCATCGGCGACGATGCGACCATCCGGTCGGGAACCGTCATCTACGACGACGTAACGATTGGTGACGGGTTTTCGACCGGCCACGGTGCGCTCGTCCGGGAAGAGACGAGTATCGGCGACGAAGTCGTCGTCGGAACGAACGCGGTCATCGACGGACAGACGACCATCGGCTCTCGCGTGAGTATGCAGACGAACGTCTACGTGCCGACGAACACCACCATCGGAGAACGCGTGTTCATCGGGCCGTCGGCGACGTTCACGAACGACAGATACCCGATTCGACGCTCGTTCGAACTCGAAGGCCCGACAATCGAGGACGACGTTTCAATCGGCGCGAACGCCACGCTCCTGCCCGGCGTTACGGTCGGCAAAGGTTCTTTCGTCGCAGCGGGTGCCGTCGTGATAGATGACGTTCCGCCCGGAACCCTCGCGGTCGGCGCACCCGCCGAACACCGTCCGCTCCCCGAGTCGCTTACGGGAGGAAACGACATTTGATTCCTATCGCCGACCCTGAACTGGGAGCAGAAGAAATCGAGTCGGCAATCGACTGTCTCGAAAGCGGACAGTTGGCGGACGGCCCCGAAGTCAGGACGTTCGAATCGGAGTTCGCCGACTTCTGCGGGGCGGAGTTCGGCGTCGCCGCGAGCAACGGGACGACCGCCCTCCACGCCGCCTTCGCCGCGCTGGAAATCGGAGAGGGGGATACGGTCGTCACCTCGCCGTTCTCCTTCGTTGCCAGCGCGAACGCGATCCGACTGGCCGGGGCGGAACCCGTCTTCGCCGACATCGACCCGGCGACGTACACGCTAGACCCCTACGCCACGGAGGAGGCGGTGCGGGAACACGAGGCGGACGCCATTCTTCCGGTTCACCTCTACGGCTTGCCAGCGAACATGGGCCATCTCGAAGACATCGCCGAAACGCACGACATTCCGCTCATCGAGGACGCCGCCCAAGCGCACGGCGCGGCGTTCGACGGGCAACCAGTCGGGTCGTTCGGCGACGCGGCCTGTTTCTCCTTCTATCCGACGAAGAACATGACGACGGGGGAAGGAGGGATGGTGACGACCGACCGCAGAGACGTGGCCGAGCGCGCGGCGAGTTTTATCAACCACGGCCGAACCGCGGGAGGTGGCTACGACCACGTTCGTCTCGGCCACAACTTCCGCATGACGAGCATGGCCGCGGCAATCGGTCGCGTGCAGTTGTCGCGCCTGCCGGAGTACAACGAAACCCGACGCGCGAACGCGGCGTACCTCTCCGACAGACTCCGGGGGTCGTCCGTGACGACCCCCGTCGAACCGGACGACCGGCGGCACGTCTACCATCAGTACACCGTGCGCACGGACGACCGCGAGGGTCTGAAGCAGTATCTCGAATCGGCGGGCGTCGGAACCGGCGTCTACTATCCGACGCCCATCCACGAACAGCCAGCGTACCGACACGTCGAACACGACGCCCCGATTTCGGAGCGGGCCGCGGAAGAAGTGCTTTCGTTGCCGATTCATCCGGGGCTGTCGAGCGACGACGTGCGAACCATTGCATCCGTGATTACGAGTTATGAGTGAATCAATCAACGCGGTCGTTATCGGCGTTGGAAGTATGGGTCGCCATCACGCCCGCGTCTACAGCGAACTGCCGGAGGTCAACCTCGTCGGCATTCACGACGTGGACGAGAAACGAGCATCCGAAGCCGCCCGCGACCACGGGTCGCAGGCGGTCGGTATGGAGGAAGCAATCCGCGAAGCGGACATCGCCTCCATCGCCGTTCCGACGCCCTATCACTACGAGACGGCGAAACGGTGCATCGAAGGTGGCGTTCACATCCTCGTCGAAAAACCGTTCGTCGCGGAACCGGAGGAAGGCCGAGACCTCATCGCACGCGCAGAGAACGCGGGTGTCACGATACAGGTCGGCCACATCGAACGGTTTAATCCGGCGATTCGAACCCTCTCGGAAATCGTCTCCGAGCTCGACATCATCGCCATCGACGCACAGCGACTCGGCCCGCCGCCGGAGGGCCGGGCCGTGGACGTGAGCGCGGTGATGGATTTGATGATTCACGATTTGGACGTGCTGCTCTCCATCGTGGACGACGACATCACCTCGGTAACCGCGATCGGAACGCAGGACAACCGCTACGCCAGCGCGAACATCGAGTTCGACGGCGGCGTCGTCGCCGGATTGACGGCGAGTCGCGTGACGCAGGAAAAGGTTCGAAAACTCTCGATTACGGCCGAAGAGTGCCGAGTGAACGTCGATTACACCAATCAGTCGGTGGAGATTCACCGCCACTCCATGCCGGAATACATCGAGGACAACGGCGATCTGCGCTACCGCCACGAGAGCATCGTGGAACGGCCAACCGTCGAAAACGGCGAACCGCTGAAAAACGAACTTCGCTCGTTCGTTCGAAGTGTAACCACGGGTTCGACGCCGGTCGTGACCGGCGAGGACGGCCTTCGCGTCCTCGAAGTCGCGCGGGAAATCGACGATTTGGCGTCGGGGTTACGCGAACAGGAGGTGCATCTCGGGTGAGCCTACGGGAAGCAAAAACGCTCTACGGAAGCGACGTTGACGCGAACGACCAGCGCGAAGCGTTCCGTTCGGGAAACGTCCCGGTCGCGGTGTACGGCCTCGGCAAGATGGGCCTGCCCCTCGCGGCGGTGTACGCAGAAACCTGCGGCAACGTCGTCGGCGCGGACATCGACCCCGAAGTCGTCGCCGCCATCAATCGCGGCGACTGCCACGTCAAGCGCGAACCCGGACTCCCCGAACTCGTTTCCGAGACGGTCGAGTCGGGGGCGCTTCGAGCAGTCGAATCGCCGACGAAAGCGGCACACGAGGCCGCGATTCACGTCGTCATCGTCCCGACGCCGATTACGGATTCGAACGAACCCGACCTCGCCATCCTTCAGTCGGTGGCCGAAGCCATCGCCGAAGGACTCGAACCGGGTGACCTCGTCGTGGTCGAATGCACGGTTCCGCCGGGGACGACCCGCGACGAACTGCTCCCGCTGTTGGAGCGCGAGAGCGGGCTTTCGCGCGAGGAGTTCGGCGTCGCAGTTTGTCCGGAACGAACCGCAAGCGGGCGCGCCTTGGAGGACATTCGCGGAGCCTACCCGAAAGTCGTCGGCGGCGTGGACGACGAAAGCACCCGCGTTGCGGAACTCGTCTACGGCGAACTCACCGACAACGACGTGATTCCCGTGCCGAATGCGACGACCGCGGAGGCGGTGAAAGTGTTCGAGGGCGTCTACCGCGACGTGAACATCGCGCTGGCGAACGAACTCGCCAAAATCGCCGACGACGCCGGAATCAGCGTCAACGGGGCAATCGAAACGGCGAACACCCAGCCCTTCTGTGACATCCACAAACCGGGGCCCGGCGTCGGGGGGCACTGCATTCCGTACTACCCGTACTTCCTCGTAGAGCAGTTCGACGCGGAGTTCCCGCTTCTGCGAACCGCCCGCGAGGTGAACGATTCCATGCCCGCCTTCACGGTCGAAAAGACCGCGGAGTTGCTGGCCGAAGAAGGAAAACCGGTGTCGGACTCGCGAGTGCTCGTCCTCGGACTGACGTATCGTCCGGGTGTAGAGGAAACGCGGGCGACCCCCGCAAAGCCGATTTGCGCAGACCTCACGGAACGCGGTGCAGAGGTGTTCGCCGTTGACCCCATGTTGGATGACATCTCGGGATTCGACGCGACGAACGTCGCGCTCGAATCCCTCGGCGAGTACGAGTTCGACGCCGCAATCCTCGTCACCAACCACGACGAGTTCGCGGGCATCGACTGGGCCGGATTCGACCCGATGGTGGTCGTGGACGGCCGGGACGCTCTCGACCTGTCGTGGTCGAATCATCGAGTCTACACCATCGGAGGTGACTGAATGTACGAGGGACACACCGTCGCCGTCGTGATTCCGGCGTACAACGAGGAAGGATTGGTCGGACGCGTCATCGACACCGTGCCCGAGTTCGTCGATAGGGTGTACGCCGTAGACGACTGTTCGACCGACGAAACGTGGGACGAAATCCGCGCTCACGCCGGGCGGACAGTTCCGATTACCGACGGTGGCGACACCGATTCTCCGTTCGACCAGCGCGTCGTCCCGATTCGACATTCGGCAAATCGGGGCGTCGGCGCGGCCATCAAAACCGGCTACTGTCGCGCTCGGGAGGACGGAATCGACGTGACCGCGGTAATGGCCGGAGACGGGCAGATGGAACCCGACATGCTGGCCCGCGTCATCCAACCGATTGTCGATGGCCGCGCCGACTACGCGAAAGGAAACCGGCTTTCGACGCCGGGATTCCGCGAAGGAATGTCGACGTGGCGGAGTTTCGGCAACTGGCTCCTGACCTTTCTCACGAAGGTCGCAAGCGGCTACTGGGGGATGGTTGACCCGCAGAACGGCTACACCGCGATTTCGGGACGGGCGCTCTCCGAGTTGGACATCGAAGCCGTCTACGACGATTACGGCTTCGCAAATGCGTTGCTGGTCAGATTGAACGTCCACGACATGCGGGTTGCCGACGTGACCATGCCCGCCGTGTACGGCGACGAACGAAGCACGATTCGGTACACGACGTTCGTGCCGAAACTGTCCGCGCTGCTGTTGTGGGGATTCCTCTGGCGACTCAAAGCAAAATACCTCGTCAGGGATTTCCACCCACTCGCGTTCCTGTACGGTCTCGGTGCGCTGGGGACGGGCGCAGGCCTGCTCACCCTGCTTCGAAAGCAGCGCGAAACGAACGACGGCCTTTCGGCTACACTCCTCGGTGGCCTCTGTATCGTGCTTGCGATGACGTTTGACAGGCACGCGAACGAGGGACTGGAAGAACGCGACGAGTTGGAAGTTCACGGCGAGATGGAGGACGACTGGAAGGGACAGCGCGACTGGCAAGAACAAGACGAGTGGAAACCACGGGACGGCGGGGAGGTGCACGACGAATGAAAGTACTGACCGTCGTCGGCGCGCGCCCGCAGTTCGTGAAGGCCGCCGTCGTTTCGCGCGAACTGCGGAGGAAGCGGAACGACCACGAGGAAGTTCTCGTTCACACCGGCCAACACTACGACGAAGAGCTGTCCGAGGTGTTTTTCGAGGAACTGTCGATTCCGCGCCCGGACTACAACCTCGGCGTCGGCTCGAAATCGCACGGAAAACAGACCGCGGAGATGCTCGCCGGACTGGAGACGAAAATCGAGGACGAAAACCCCGACGTGGTTCTCGTGTACGGCGACACCAACTCTACCCTCGCGGCGGCAATCGCGGCCTCGAAGATGGAACCGCCTCTGGCCCACGTCGAAGCCGGAATGCGGAGCGGAAGCGACATTCCGGAGGAGACGAACCGCGTTCTCACCGACCACGGTGGTGACCTCCTGCTCGCGCCGTCCCCCGATGCGCTCGACAACCTCGAACGCGAGGGAATCACGGAGGGCGTCCACTTTACGGGCGACGTGGGATACGACGCCCTGCTGTGGGCGCGGGAGCGAGCGGACGAAAGCGTCCTCTCCGATGTTGGAATCGCAGCGGAGGAGTTCGTCTTGGCGACGGTTCACCGGGATACGAACACCGACGACCCGGAGCGATTGGAGGCCATCCTCTCCGCGCTGGCGGACGACCCGAGACGGGTCGTCCTGCCAGCGCATCCGCGAACTGTGGACTGTCTCGAAGCGTTCGGTCTGTACGAACTGGCCGAGCGGGAACTGACGCTCACCGACCCCGTCGGCTACCGCCAGTTCGTCGCCCTGCTGGATTCGGCGGCCGTCGTGACGACCGACTCCGGCGGCGTGCAAAAAGAGGCGTTCTTCCTCGACACGCCCTGTGTCACCTTCCGCGAAGAGACGGAGTGGGTCGAAACGGTCGAAAGCGGATGGAACACGCTGGTCGGTGCCGACGGAGAAGCGATCCGGCGTGCGATGCGCGATGCGACGAAACCGGACGAGAAGCCCGCGCCCTACGGCGACGGGAACGCTGCTGAACGAATCGTGGAGGTGCTTGCCAATGCTACCGGGATATGAGTTCGAACTGTGTTTAACGCACGACGTGGATAGGCCGTACAAGGGGATACAGGCCCCCTACTACGCATTTTCGAATAGAAACCCTCGCCATCTCACGGGGCTGTTGCCGGGTGTCAACCCGTGGTGGCAGTTCGAGGAGATAATGGAGTTAGAGGAGTCGCTGGGCGTTCGCTCGGCGTTTTACTTCCTCCAAGAGGAGCCGATTTTCAAAAAATCGCCAGACGAGTGGCTCACGCCGCGCTACTGGATAGAACATCTGGGCCGGTACGACCTGTTCGACACCGACATTCTGGACGTCCTTCACGAGTTGGACGACGGCGGGTGGGAAGTCGGGCTTCACGGCTCCTACGATTCCTACGACGACCCCGACGCCCTCCGCGAGCAGAAAACCGCGCTCGAAGCCGCATTAGGACACACGATTCGCGGCGGCCGCCAGCATCATCTCAACCGGAACGAATCGACGTGGAATCACCACCGCGAAATCGGGCTGAAATACGATGCGACGCTCGGGTCGAGCAGCGAATACGGTTTTCAGCACGGCTACGAGGTGAAACGACCCTTCGACGACGATTTCCTCGTCTTCCCGCTGACGATGATGGACATCGCGGTGGCCGACCCCGGAACGAAGTTCGAGACGGCGTGGGATACCTGCGAGCAACTGCTGGACGAAGCCGCGGAAAACGACGCGGTGATGACGATTCTCTGGCACCCTCGCATGTTTGCGGACGAGTTCCCCGGTCACCGCCGACTGTATCGAAAGCTCATCGAGGGGGCGCTGGAACGCGGTGCGTGGGTCGGCCCGCCGGGAGACCTCTGTGATAGGCTCTCTCCCCTATCCACGAAACCGACCGGCACGGCGGGCCTACACGGGCCGTAGCCACCGCCTGACGCGAGTTCTGGGCACCCTTTTTCGAAGCAGGTGGAGGATAACAAAGTGAAAACCGGCGCTATCGACTGGCGAGACGAATGAGAGTCGAACGTTTAGACCTCGATGAATGGGAAGACCATCTCCCCAAAAGCGGGTTTGAGGTGTTCCACCTCCCCGACGCGCTCGCCGCTATCGAGCGCCACACGGCGGGAGAACTTCGCCTGTACGGGGGGTTCAAAGGACAGCAAGCGATTGCCCTGCTTCCGGTCGTCGTCAGAAACGGCCCGCTCGGAACCGCCGCGCTCTCGCCGCCGCCGGGGTTGGCGATACCGCGACTCGGGCCGATTCTGATGCCGACGAGTCCGAAACGACGGAAGCAAGAGAAAGTAAACCGCGAGTTCACCGAAACGGTGCTCGACCGGATTCGAACCGACTACACCGCGCAACTCGCTCGCGTCGGGTTCGATTCCCCGGTCGCACAGCGCGTGGGCGAACAGATGGAATCCGGCCTGACCCTGTTCCGAATGCTCTGTGGAACCGCTTACGGTGACCCGCGCCCCTACGTCTGGGGCGATTTGGACGTGGAACCGTACTTCACGTACCATCTCGACCTCGAAGCGACGACGGCTGACGCGGTGAAAAAATCGTTCAGCAAGAGCCTCCGACGGGAAATTCGAGACGCAAAGGAGTTGGAAGTGAGCGTCGAGAAAGAGGGACTCGAAGGTGCGCGCGAGGTGTATTCGGACACCATCGAGCGATACGACGAGCAGGGCGAAACCCTCGGTCTGTCGTGGGAGTACGTCCGCGACCTGTGGGAAGGACTGGACGACCACGCCCAGACCTACGTGGCCCGGGATTCGTCGGGGAATTATTTGAGCGGCATTACTGCTCTGTACTCCAACGACGCGGCGTACTTCTGGCAGGGCGGCGCGAGAGCGGTTTACGAGGGAACCAGCGTGAACAGCCTCGTCCACTGGCATATCATCAAGGATATCGTGTCGGGTTCACCGGTCGAATCGGTGACCACTTACGACCTGATGGGGGCGAACACGGAACGGCTCTGTCGGTACAAAGCGAAGTTCGGGGCCGACCTTGTTCCCTATTACCTCGTCGAATCGAGTGGCAGAACCATGGATGCCGCGAAACGAGCCTACCAGTTCGTCAGGGGATGAGATACCTGTTTTTCACCAACACGCCCGCGCACGTCCACCTGTATCGACACGCGGTGGAAACCCTGCGCGAGCGTGGACACGACGTACTCGTCCTCGGGCGCGATTACGGCTGTACCCGCGCCCTGCTCGAATATCACGACCTGCCCCACGAAATCTACGGCCAGTGCGGGACGACGAAGCTCTCGCTGTTCCGCGAACTCCCGGAGCATTACTTCGAAATCTTCCGGCGCGCCCGGCAGTACGACCCCGAACTCATCTTCGGCGTCGGGTCGTATGCGGCCCACGCGGGTGCACTGACGCGAACGCCGGTCGTGGTCGTCGCGGATTCGGAACCGACGACCATCGACCACGCCGTCGCCCGTCCGTTCGTGAACACGTTCCTGACGCCGCACACGTTCGGGAAAGACCTCGGGGCGAAACATTACGAGTTTCGCGGCTTCAAGGAACTCGCCTATCTGCACCCCGATGTGTACGAACCCGACCCGACCATTCGGGAACGGTTGGGTGTCGAACCGTACGAAAAGTTCGCAATCGTTCGATTCAACGCCTTCGGCTCGCACCACGACGTCGGCCATTCGGGATTCACGCCCGCAAAGCGTCGGAAACTCGTTTCGGCACTCTCGGAACACGCGACGGTGTTCGTTTCGGACGAGGGAGGCAATCCGGCACCCGGCGATTCCCGGTCGTTCGACCTCCATCCGGCACGACTACACGATGCGCTGGCGGAGGCGTCCTTGCTGGTCGCGGACACCCAGACGATGGTGACGGAGGCCGCACTGCTCGGAACGCCCGCAATTCGGTCGAACTCCTTCGTCGGCGAGTCGGATATGGGCAACTTCCTCGAACTCGAACGCGAGGGACTCATCGACAACTTCCGTAATTTCGAGGACGTGTTAGCCCGGTCGCTCGCCATCCTCGCGGACGATTTCGCGAAGGAACGCCTCCGCGAGCGGCGCGATTCGTATCTCGCGGACAAGGTGAACCTGACCGACGTTATCGTAGACGTTGCGACGAAAGCGGTTCCGGCGACGGAATCGATAGAACGAACCGCGGCGGTGTCCAGACGATGACGGGGGACGGGTTTCCGGGATTCGAATTTCCTGAATTCGCATCTCCGAGGCGTGAATTTCCGGGACGTGGGTACGACCGCCCTGTCACGCTGGACGAGTCGATAAAGCGGCGGATAACAAAACGGTTCTCCGGCGACGTTTCGCCCACTGTGACGAGGGGAGCTATGCAATCGCGTACCGACACGGAATCTTCGCTCCGAGTACTAAACCTCGTGACGAACGCGGATGCGCGCTTTTTCAACGAACAGGTTCGCGTGCTCCGCGAGTTCGGCGTCCAAGGGGAGACGCTCTCCCCGACCGGTATTCACCGCGCCCGCGACGATTCCGTGACCCGACGGTCGCCGACGGATTATCTGCGGTTTTTTCCGACCGTCATGCGCAACTCGCTCGGCGAATACGACCTGATTCACGCGAACTACGGACTCACCGCGCCGATGGCGCTGGCCCAACCGCGATTGCCGGTCGTCCTCTCGCTGTGGGGGTCAGACCTCCTCGGCGAGTACGGGTGGCTAAGCAAACGCTGTGCTCGCCACTGCGATGCGGTCATCGTGATGTCCGAGGGAATGGCCGAGGAACTCGACAGCGATTGCCACGTCATCCCCCATGGAATCAACCTCTCGCGGTTCGCGCCGATGCCGACGGCGGAGGCGCGGGAGAAGGTCGGCTGGAGCGACCAGAAAAAACAGATTCTCTTTCCGTATCCACCCACTCGTGAAGTGAAGGATTTCCCGCGGGCGGAGCGAGTCGTCGCCGAAACTGCGGAACGGGTGGACGGACAGGTCGAACTCCAGAGCGTATTCGGCGTGTCACACGACGAGATGGCGAACTACTACAACGCCGCGGACGTGCTGTTGCTCCCCTCGAAAAGCGAAGGCTCGCCGAACTCGGTGAAGGAGGCGATGGCTTGTAACGTGCCGGTCGTGACGACGGACGTGGGGGACGTGCGCGACCGATTGTTGGACGTATCGCCCTCGCACGTCTGTTCTTCGGACGGCGAACTCGTCGCCGGATTGGTCGACGTGCTTTCCGACCCGCGACGGTCGAACGGGCGCGAACACGTCCGCGACATCAGCCTCGAACGGATGGGAGAACGAATCCACAGCGTCTACGAAACGGTCGTACAATGAAGGTTGTCATCACTATTCAGCATCCGGCACACGTCCACTTCTATCGCCACGTTATCACGTCGCTGTCGGAAGACGGACACGACGTTCACGTCTTCGCCCGTGACAAGGACATCGCGCTTGACCTGCTCGACCACTACGGGATTGAGCATACGGTTCTCGCCGGGAAGGCGGACTCGCTTACGGGATTGGCTCGCGTACAAGCGACCTACGAGGCGCGACTGCTCCACGAATCCATGCGGATTCGTCCCGACGTGATGACCGCAATCGGCGGCGTTGCGGTGTCGCACGTCGCCCCGTTAGTCGGCGCGCGGAGTGTGGTCTGGATAGACAACGAAGGCGCGCAGTCGCACAAACTCACGACACCGCTAGCGCACGTCATCTGCACGCCCCGAAAGTTCCGAGACGATTTCGGCGCGAACCACGTTCGCTACGACGGCTATCACGAACTCGCGTATCTCCATCCGAAGCGATTTACGCCGAATCCGGACAGTCTGCGAGAACACGGCGTGAATCCGGAAGAACCGTTCTTCCTCGTCCGATTTCGGCAGTGGTCTGCCCTGCACGACGTGGGCCAGACCGGCTTTTCGCACGACGCGAAATGCGACCTCGTTTCGTTTCTCGCCGACCACGGCGAGGTGTACGTGACGAGCGAATCCCCGCTTCCGGCGGAGTTCGCGGAGTACGAACTGCCGGTTCCGCCGCATCTGGTTCACAACCTACTTGCCTTCGCCGACCTCTACGTCGGTGATTCGGCGACGATGGCGACGGAGGCTGCGGTTCTCGGAACGCCCGCCGTCAGAGCGCAGTCGTTCGCCGGGGCGGACGACATGACGAACTTCCTCGAACTGGCCGACTACGGACTGCTCTACTCGACGGCGGACGACCGAGACGCCGTGGCAAAGGCGAAGTCGCTGGTTCGTGAGGCAGACCGCGAGACGTTCGAGCGGCGGCGAGAACGACTCATCGAGGATAAAATCGACGTGGCGGGTTACGCGACCGAACTGCTCGTCCAATCCGGTCGCGGCCAGCGGTCGAGTTGGTTCCGACAGGCTGTCCATAACAAAGGGTGAAACCGCCGACGCGGGAGACGAGCGAATGGCACGAACTGCTACACACAGACTGGAGAAAATCGCCCTCGTTCTCGGTTTTTTGGCCCTTAGCGCGGGCGTTCTCGTGGCACACACATCACCCGCGCGAGCCTACGAACTGTCGATTTACCGGGGAACTCCCCCGCTCTTTTGGGTCGGAATTGCGGTCGCTCTCCTGACCGGAATCGCAGTTTCGGTGTCCTCTCCCGATTGGTATCGCTCGCTCGCGCTCGCTCTGGGTGGGATGTGTGTTCTGTCTATCGTCTCGCTCCCGATTATCCGAGGTTATCACTTCTACGGCGCGGGCGATTCGCTGACCCATCTCGGCTGGGCGAGGGACATCGTTACGGGGTCGATGGCACCCTACGACCTGCTGTATCCCGGCACGCACACCGTCGGCGTCGTCATCAGCGAACTGACCGGACTACCGCTTCGACGGGCGCTGTTGGTGATGGTGTCGGCGTTCGTCCTCGTCTTCTTGCTCTTCGTTCCACTGACGGCGCGGGTCATCGCGGTCGATGACCGCGCCGTGACGTTCGCCGCGCTGGCCGGATTCCTCCTTCTGCCCATCAACGCAATCAGCGTCTTCGCCATGCCGCACCCGACCTCGCAGGCGATTATGTTCCTGCCGCTCGTCCTGTACCTGCTGGCGAAGTACGTCACGGCAACCGACGGGAGTCGGTTACCGCTGTTCGGTTCGTCGGCGGGAATACTGCTCGCGCTGGCGTCGATTGCCATCGTTTTCGTCCATCCACAGCAGGCCGCGAACGCAATCTTGCTGTTCGGCGGCGTCGTCGTCGTCCAGTTCGTCTATCGACTGTTCCGAAACGGGCACACAATCGCCCGTCATCGCACGCTGTACGGACAGACCGTGATTCTCGCGCTGGCGTTTCTGGCGTGGACGCCCCTCCACGAGCGGTCGGGCGGGACGGTGTCGGCGCTCATCACGAGCCTCCTCGAAAATCCGGCGGCGGCGACCGACACCGCGAACGCCGCGGCGAGCCTCTCGCAACTCGGTGGGAGCATCCAACTGCTGTTCTTGAAGCTGTTTCTCGTCGGGGTGCTGTTCAGCCTCTTCGCGGGACTCTTCATGCTCGGCGGCCTGTTCGACCGGGTTCGCGGGACGAACGCGACTGCCTTCAGCAAATACGTCGCCGTCGGCATGGTTCCGCTGACAGTGCTGTTTGGAGTATTTTTCGTGGCGAGTTTGGGGCAGTTCCACTTTCGAATACTTGGTTTCATGATGGTTCCAGTGACGATTTTGGGCGGCATCGCGCTCGCCCGTGGTGTCGGTGCCCTCGAAACGAGGATTTCGAGCGACGGTGCGATCGGGGCGTTCGCGGCCGGACTGTTCGCCCTGCTACTCGTTCTCTCGCTACTGACGGTGTTCCACTCGCCGTACATGTACCAAGCCTCCGGGCACGTCTCTGAGTCCCAGATGACGGGCTACGAAACTGCACTCGACAACCGCGGGGACGCGCTGTTCACCGGACTCCGGTCGTCCGGGGAACGCTACTCGGACGGAATTTTGGGGTACGAAGCGAGCAGGGAAGGAGGCTGGCGCGGACAGGCGATTTACGGGGGTGATTTGAACGCAACTGAGGAGAACTTCACCGCGAATCGGCTCACGACCGCGTTCGAAGAGCCACGGTATCTGCCGGTCACTGATTCGGCGAAACAGCGGGAAATCGCCGTTTTCGGTGGGCTTCGGTTCCCAAGAGACGGCTTTCGAACGCTCGACAGTCACCCCGGCGTCTCGCGGGTACAGTCGGGCGGCGGCTTCGACCTCTACCACATCGAATAACGACGAGATACTCATCAAATAATGGATGTGAAAAGCTTCGCGCAAGGCTTCAAGGCGATGCTCGGCGCTCGAACAGTACACATCGCCGCGAACGGTGTGCTGGTGGTCATCCTCACTCGGTTTCTGCTGACGCCGACTGAGTACGGCCTGCTCGGCAGTGCCCTCGCGGTGTTCGGGGTTGCGGGCCTGTTCGCGGATCTCGGCACGTCGAAATCGGCGGCCAGATACGTCACGGAATACCGCGAACGCGACCCCGGACAGGTTCCCCACGTCCTGCGCTCCGCACTCAGATACCGACTCGTCGCAATCGCGCTGGTGTTCGTCGCCTTCACGGTGTTCGCCGGGACGATTGCCCGAATCGCCAATCAGCCCAAACTCGCGCCGCTGTTGGTGTTCGGCGGTGCCTACATCGCGGTATACTCGCTCTCGACGTTCGCCGTCGTCGTGTTTCAGGGCTACAATCGGGTGCTGTGGAGTGCGATAACGCGGGCGACAGGGAGCGTCAGCCTCGTCGTCTTCGTCATCCTCGGCGTGGTTTTCGTCGGCGGCGCGGTCGGCGCAGTGGTCGGGTACGTCCTGAGTTACGCGCTGGCCACGGTCGTCGGACTGGGCGTCCTCTACCGACGATTCTACTCGACGCACGCAGTGGGCCAGCGCGAGGACGGACTGAATCGACGGGTACTGCGGTACAGCATTCCCCTCACCGCGACACAGGGGGCGAACGTTTTGGACAAGTACATCGACACGATTCTGGTCGGCGGCATCGCCGGGGCAACCGCGGCAGGCTACTACCATCTCGCCAAAACCATCTCGGCGTTCGTCGAGGCCCCGGCGTCCTCGCTCGGGTTCACCATCTCGCCGACCTACGGCGAGCAGAAGGCCGGAAACGAACGCGAGTCGGCAGCCCGACTGTACGAGACGACGTTTCAGCACGTTCTCCTGCTGTACGTCCCTGCCGCCGCCGGGTTGATTCTCGTGGCCGACCCCGCGGTGACGCAGGTGTTTGGGTCGGGGTACGCCGAAGCGATTCCCGTCGTGCAGGTGTTCGCGGTGTACACCGTGTTACAGGCGATAACCCTCATCACCAGCGATGCGCTGGATTACCTCGGCAGGGCGCGAGAGCGCGCGATTGCCAAGGGTGGAACCTCCGCGGCAAACTTCGGTCTCAACCTCCTGCTTATTCCCTCCCTCGGCGCGGTCGGCGCGGCCCTCGCAACCGTCGTAACCCACTCCGTCTACGTGCTGGTCAACTTGGCCGTGGTGCATCACGAACTGTCGCTTTCGATTTCCAGATTGCTCCGCCACGTCGGATTCGTCTGCGCCATCGCGGCGGCTATGTCGGCGGTCGTCTTCGCCTCGCTCCAGTTCGTTTCGGGCCTGATCTCGCTGGTCGCGGTGGTGCTGTTGGGCGGGGCCGTTTGGGCGGGATTGGCGACTGCGAGTGGACTGTTGGATATTCGGCGGGTTCTGCGCGTGTTCGCGTAGAGGACTAGGAAGGGTGAGTTGTGGCTTCGTCTAGTGATTTTTGTTGGAACTGATTTTGTAGTCGTGAGAGTAAAATCGACTGCAATCGCAGCAGTCACGACTCCACACGCCCTCACTCGTCACGCTCCTTCCAGTCCCTCGTTCCTCGTTCGCCCGTAATCTGCCAAGGACAGCAAGGCGGGCAGGCCGCTGGCCTGCCCGTCCAATCCAACTTTGGTCAGCCGGTCTTTTCGGAAACTCCTCCTGCCGAAATCTGTGGCAAGAGCGAGTGCCCGTGCGAGGGATATGTGGAGTCGGGAATCGCAACCGGCACTCCATCACGAGAAACCGTTTTCGCAGGCCTGAGTTGCAGGCTTCTCTTCATCAAAACGAATGCCTCTCTGCAGAGGGTGAACAACTATCGACAAATAGACTTCCAGCTCTACAATCCGAGTGAGGGTATCGTAGACGGTGCCTATATCGAGTAGTAACGACCACACTAACAGCCATCCTCCCGGCTCCGAAAAAGAGCACAACTCGACTACGACGAATCCATCAGCCCACGCCTACCACGGACAGGAAATCCCACGAAAACCGCAGTCGGCCCATAACAAAGCGAACCCCGGTGGTGCGAAGGGACAGAGCCATGGGCAGGTCGGCCTGCCCCGGTGACTTTAGCTATGTCGATGGAAACAGCGAACCCGGAACGAGCGTTCGTCCTCGGATTGGACGGCGTCCCATGGGACTTGATTCGCCGATGGACAGAGGAAGGAAAGCTACCAAACTTCGCACGAGTGGTCGAGGAGGGTGCCTCCGGCCCGCTTTCGAGCACGACACCGGACGCCACGCCGCTCGCGTGGCCGACGATTGCGACGGGGGTGTGGCCCGACAAACACGGCCTGTACGGTTTCCAGCAGTTGGAGCGGGAGTACACCCACCGGATGAACACCAGCGCGGACGTGCGACGGCCCGAACTTTGGGACATCCTCTCGCCCGCCGTCGTGGGCAACGTGCCGATGACCTACCCGGCCAGCGAAATCGACGGGACGCTCGTCACGGGGATGATGACGCCCGAAATGGACGAGCGGTTCTCCCACCCGACGGAGTTCGGAAAAGAGTTGAAAGAGACGATTCCGGACTACCGAATCGGCCTCTCGTGGGACGAGTTCCGCGACCGGCCGGACGAGTTTCGAGAGGAACTGTCTTCCTTGCTCGACACCCGCAGGAAGCTGATGCGTCGGCTGATGGACGAGGAGTGGCGACTCTTCTTTTTCGTTTACACCGCACCGGACAGACTTCAGCATCTCATCTGGGAAGAAGACGCTCTGCTCTCCCACTACCGCGAACTGGACGACATCCTCGGCGAGGTGATGGAGTACACGGAATCGCGCGATTCTGCGCTGTTCATCGTCTCCGACCACGGTTTCGGCCCGATTTCCCGATTCGTCTTTCTCAACACCCTGCTGGAACGCGAGGGACACCTCCAGCGGAAAGGTGGCGACGGAACTCGCGGCGCGCTCGCTCGCGTCGGTCTGACGAAAAACCGCGTTCAGGGACTTCTCTCCCGGCTCGGTGTGAGCGAGAAGTCGCTGGTCGAACACCTGCCGAAATCCGTCGTCGATACCGTTGCGGCGCAGGTTCCCGGCGAGCACAACCTCTACGACGTGGAGTTCGAGGACACCGTCGCGTTCGCTCACGGTTCAGGCAACATCTACGTCAACGATACGATTCGGTTCGACCCGGGCGTCGTCGCGCCCGAAGATGTCCCCGCAATCAAAAGCGAACTCCGTTCCCTGTTCGAGGGACTGACCGACCCGGAAACCGAAAACCGCGTCCTCGACGTTCACGACGGCGACGAACTGTTTCCGACCGACCTCCATTCCCCCGACCTCGTCGTCAAAGGGAAAGCGGAGTACGAAACCGCGGTGTCGCTGACACGGGACGTGTTTCGGGATAGCGGAAGCAAAGTTGCCAGCCATAGACCGGAAGGAATTTTCCTCGCGTGGGGGCCGAGCGTCGAACAGGGTGCGAGTGCCACCGACGCGAGCGTGACCGACGTTGCCCCGACGATTCTCCACGCGCTCGACGAGGCGGTTCCGTCGGACGCCGACGGACGCGTGCTGAAAGAAATCTTCCACGGTGGGTCGAAACCCGGTCGCCGGGCGGTTTCACAGCGCGAATATGGGCAGGCGGGACATTCGGCGGAAGTCGAAGCCGACTTCGACGACGTGGAAGACCGACTCCGCGGCCTCGGGTATATGGAATGAGCGGTAAAATCGGCGACTCAGAGCGAACCGACAGTTTCGCCCGAACCGGCAATTCGCTCGACATCGCCGGTTCGGATTCGCCCACGATTCCGTCTCCGACCGACCAGACGATTCTCGTCACTGGCGGCGCAGGATTCGTCGGCAGTCACCTCGTGGATGCTCTCACTGCCGACAACGAGGTTCGCGTTCTCGATGACTTCTCGTCCGGCAATCGCGGGAACGTTCCCGAAAACGCCGAAATCGTGGAGGGCGACGTGCGCGACCCGAGAACCGTGCGAAACGCGATGGCAGGCGTCGATACCGTCTTCCATCAGGCCGCGATGGTCAGCGTCGAGCAGTCGGTCGAACACCCGCTTCGAAGCCACGCCGTCACGGGCGACGGGTCGCTGGTCGTCCTCGATTGCGCCCGGCGGGAGGACGCCCGGGTCGTCCTCGCCTCCAGCGCGGCGGTGTACGGCCACCCCGAGTCGGTGCCGATTTCGGAATCGGCGCGGAAGACGCCGACCTCGCCCTACGGCATCGACAAACTCGTCGCCGACCAGTACGCGCGGCGATTTTCCGATCTGTACGGGCTTGAGACGGTCGTTCTGCGGTATTTCAACATCTACGGCCCGCGACAGAATCCGGAGTACAGCGCGGTCGTCCGGGTGTTCATGGAACAGGCCAGCAGAGACGACAACATTACGATTGAAGGAGACGGCACCCAAACGCGGGATTTCGTCCATATCTCGGACGTGGTGCAGGCCAACCTCCGCGCGGCAGTTACCGACCGAACCGGCGAGGCGTTCAACGTCGGAACCGGGGAGAGCGTGACGATTCGGGAACTCGCGGAGGCGGTTCGAGACGCCAGCGATTCGGATTCCGACATCGTCCACGTCGAACCCAGACAGGGTGACATCGACCACAGTCGGGCAGACGTGCGAAGAGCGCGCGAGAAGTTGGACTACGAGCCGACGGTTTCGCTCTCCGCGGGGCTTCAATCGCTCGTCGGAGAACTGACGGTCTGAACTTCCCTCGCCCACAACCGGTTTGTTTGTGGGCGTCGAAGCCGTAGATGAACTGTCTTCAGCCCGCCCATAACAAAGATAGTTCCCCCCAATGTGTAAATCGTGGAAGGGTGGCTCAGTGGTAGAGCACCACCGATTTGTCGGTGGGAGCCTGACAGGCTTCGCGTGGTTCGAATCCCGCCCCTTCCGCTTTTGCGAGGAACGGACGTGACGAGGAAAAGCGAGAAAGGGATTCGAATCCTACAAGACACAGCACGGAACGGCGGAACGCCGCATGCCCGGAATGTCTTGTTCTGGTTCGAATCCCGCCCCTTCCGTTTCTGCGACGAGTGGACACGACGAGTGAAAACGACTGCGAGATTGTCGGAAGAAAGTTCTCGGAGTATGGCTTTGGTGAACTGGAGCGACAACTGCAAAGTCCGTGACTGCAGAAGTCACGACTCTAGGTCACGCCCTCGCTCTCGCGGTCACTCGTGGTAGAGCCACTCGTTCCCGCCTTCGCTCGCCCGTTGCCACCAGGCCACCGAAGGCCGGGCGCGCGAGCGCGCCCGGCCAATCCAAAATTTGGTCGGCTGTTTTCGGAAACTCGTCCTACCGAGATCGGGGACAAACCAAACAACCACTTGCGGTTCCTGGTGTCTCACAATCGCGCCGCGATTTTGATGTCCTGAAAACCGGAGATTTTTCTGATGTGACGAACGCTCCACGTTCGTAACCAGCAGGGAAAAACGTGCTTCTTCCCGTGGAATCAGGCGAACGAGAAACGAGCGACTGGAAGGAGCGTGACGAGTGAGGGCGTATTTTGAGTCGTGACTTCTGCGGTCGCTGTCAGTCTGAGTGTTACAGTTGCGATGCCACTCGAAATCTAATGTCGAAAAAGTCCAACTCGTCCACGACTGCAAACTCCAAAAAATCGCTCTTATCGTCACCGTGGGCCGATGGGGGTTCGCGTCGTCGTTGGGTCTTCGTCCCGGAGGTGGCCCGCGATTTGTCCCATCGTCAGCACTTTCACTCGCGCCTCGTCCCGGCGCATGGCGAGGTGTTCGAGGACGACGCGCAGGCGCTTGAAATCGCGCTCTTCGGTGAAGTTTCCGGGGCGCATCCAGAGGTGGAACACACCGTCGTCGGCATCCGCGGCGCGGTCGATGCCGCGCTTCGCCGAGCGGATGAGTGGATCGTCCCAGACGTTCTTCGTGAGGGTTCGAACGCGACTGTCGTCGCCGAACAGGAACATCGACGCAGGGATGTTCACCAGTCCGTAGTCGTCCGTTTCCGGAGTCACGAGTGGCGGCCCCGTCCTGCTCACAGTTCGGTCGATGAACTTGGCCAACGACCGAAACCGGGTTTTGTCGTACCAGAGTTCGGGTCTGGTGCCACGGTAGCACGTGAAGCCGTAGGCCGCGAGCACGTCCCGGTGGCCGACGCTGTTCTGCGGGAAAACGAACGATTCCAAATCGTAGCCGCCGTCGTCCGCGATTTCGAGGCTGGTTCGCGTCTCGGCGACGGCGATTTCTCTGCTGGTTCGCACGTCGCCGTATTCGACGTGCGAAAACGAATGACAGGCGATTTCGTGGGTTGCGGTTGCGTCGTTGATGTCTTCGATGAGGCCGTCCGCGAACCACCGCGGATGGCACTCGGCGACACCACCCGGGTCGTGGTCGAACCAGTCGTCCGTCGGCGTTGCGTGGCCTGCATGGGTTCCGTCGCACGAGTCGAGAAAGAGATGGCCGACGATGGCCCACGTAGCCGGGACGTCAAATTCGTCGAAGAGCGCGAGGAGTCGTGACCACGAGGTGCGCGCGCTCTCAACGTGGTCAGGAATCTCGGAGGGGTCGTGGTACCCCCACGCGAGTTCGGCGTCCAGAGAGAGTACGACGGCGTTCATTCGTAAGGAAACTGGGGTCGGTGAGCGATTAAACCGCGCCGACCGTTCAGGTAGATTCGGACGGGTAAGCTTCGATTACCCGTCCGGTTCATTCGACGGTCACGCTCTTCGCCAGATTACGCGGCTTGTCGATGGGTCGGTCGAGTTGCGCCGCGGCGTGGTACGAGAGCAACTGCAGTTGCACGTTGGCGAGAATCCCTGCAACGTCGGGATGCGTGTCGGGTATGGTCAATACGTCGTCCGCGTACTGGACGATTTCCTCGTTGGTTTCGCTGGCAACCGCGACGACCGGCGCGCCGCGGGCTTCGACTTCCTTCACGTTGCTCAACGTCTTCCGGTCGTGACGCCCCGTGAAAACCGCGAAAACGGGTGTTGCGGGCGTTACCAACGCCAGCGGCCCGTGTTTCAGCTCCCCTGCCGCGAAGCCTTCGGCGTGTTCGTAGGAAATCTCCTTGAATTTGAGCGCGCCTTCCAATGCGACCGGAAACACCGACCCGCGACCGATGAAGAAGTACGACTCGGAGTCGCGGTACCGCTTTGCGACTCGGTGGGCCTTCGTGTAGTCGAGAATCCGCTGGACGTGGTCGGGCAGGTCTGCCAGTGCGGACAGCACGTCCTGTATGTCGTCGCTTCGCCGTCCGACTACGTCGCGGACGAGTCGCTCCCCGAGGAGGGAAAGCGAAACGACCTGCGAGGAGAACGTCTTCGTCGCCGCAACGCCGATTTCCGGCCCGGCCCGGATGAACAGCGCGTCGTCACATTCTCGCGCCGCCGTCGAACCGACGACGTTCGTGACGGCGAGCGTCCGCGCACCGCCTGCCTCGGCGCGCCGCAGTGCGGAAAGCGTATCCGCCGTTTCTCCGCTCTGGGTGACACCGACGACGAGCGTGTTCTCGTCCACTGGCGGCGGGGAGACGGCGTACTCGCTGGCGAGGAACGTTTGTGCCGGAAGGCCGCGACTGCCGATGAAGTGGCTGCCGACGAGTCCCGCATGGTAGGACGTTCCGCAGGCGACGAACTGAACGCGACTGATTCCCTCGAACGTTCCCGGCGGGAAGTCTTCGAGAGCGATGTCGCCGGTCGCAGGGTCTGCGCGACCACGAAGCGTCTGCCGGAGCGAAGTCGGCTGTTCGTGAATCTCCTTTAGCATGTAGTGGTCGTAGCCGCCTTTTCCGGCGTCTTCCGGGTCCCAGTCGATAATCTGGGTCGGGCGTTCGACCGCTTCTCCGTCGAGCGTCGTGATTTCGTGCTGTCCCGGTTCGATGACGACCACGTCGCCGTCGTCGAGGAACATGACCTCGTCGGTGAAATCCAAAAACGCGGGCACGTCGCTGGCGAGGAAGTATTTCCCGTCCCGGACACCCAACACGAGGGGAGAGCCGGAACGAGTCGCGTAGATTGCGTCGCTCTCGTCAACTAACATTGCGACGGCGTAGCTCCCCGAAAGCCGACGAACCGTCCGTCTGAAGGCTTGCTTGGGGGGGACACCGTCCTCGAGGTGTTCTTCCACCAGATGCGGAATGACCTCGGTGTCGGTGTCACTCTGGAACGTGTGACCGCGTTTTTGCAGTTCTCTCCGAAGTTCGTCGTGATTCTCGATGATACCGTTGTGAACGACCGCGACGCGGCCGGAACAGTCCGTATGCGGATGTGCGTTTGCGTCGGTCGGCGGCCCGTGCGTGCTCCAGCGGGTGTGGCCGATGCCGAGTCCCCCGGCGGGAACCTCAGTCGCAAGCGAATCTTTGAGGTTCGAAATCTGGCCTTCTCGCTTGAACACTGCTGGGCCACGCCCGTTTTTCACCGCCAATCCCGCCGAATCGTACCCTCGATATTCCAAGTTTTCGAGGCCGACGAGAAGTTCCTCCACGGCGTCGTCCGTTTCGCCGACGCGACCGATGATTCCACACATTAGCGCGACACCCCCAAACTGTCGTTCATACTCATTGCTGACTGAATGAAAGATGGCGTTCGTTCTGCTGTGCGTTGCGACCCCGACCTACCGTTTGTCTAGCGTTCGGAAATCTCATAGGTGACTCGCCTCTGTCGTGTCCTGAGCGCCGCGACAGGACTGCTGTCGAGGGCTGAACAGTATCTACGAATACCCGGATTCCACCTTTGTTATACAGTCGCTGAAGAGACCGAAGGGCGGTCTTAGCGCACCCTAAGACCGCCGTACTCTCCACCACAACCCCCCGATTACCACTCCACCTGCCTCAGACGTTGATTTCCGATGGTTTGACCCAGATGACGAAATCGTCGTCTTGACGAATGACGCCGTGAACCGATTTGCTTTCCACGGAATCGTCTACGTCCGCTTCGTCCACGCTCACGACCTGATTCACTTCGTCGATGACCCAGCCGATACTTCGTTCGTCTTCCGTCTCGAAAACGACCACGCGGTCGCCCGTACTAGAGTCGGGAAGCCCCAGCACCGTTTTCGGATTGACGATGGTGGTCGTCGTGCCGCGGAGATCCATCACGCCCTCGACGTGTCGTGCGGAGTCGGGGAGTTTCGTCAACTCGTCCCTGTCAACGATTTCATCGATATGTCCAATATCGACACAGTAGTTCTTGTTCTCAAGTTTAAAAACGAGCACTTGTAGCTCTGAAACGGATTTTGACATAATTCTCTCTCTCCCGGGTACCCACTTTACTGTTCCGCCGAGTGCTCTCGTGACATATTTGTCCGTTCGTTCTCCGTTAGCAGTCTACAATTTGAGTTTTTTTGCAATAAGTTCTGAGAGATTTGGGACGGTATCTTTTTATGCTCTTGTTATCAAACCCGATAATTGATGGGGTCTGTGGAACTGCTCCGAGTTCTCGGAAACAAGTACAACGCCGAGATACTCGACGCGACGCATACGCCGAAGTCCGCGCAGGAGTTGAGCGAGGAACTCGGCATCCCGATAGCGACGAGTTATCGCCGAATAGAGGAGTTGACCGAGGCGAATCTGCTCGAACTCACTGGCCGGGAGTTCTCCAACGAAGGACGTCGAACCAAAGTGTACCGTCGGGATATCGAGGGTATCTCGATTGGCTTTTCGAGCGAGGGTATCGAGGTCGGTGTCGATGAACGTCCCGAAGTCGAAAACTCGCTGGTCGATGTGTGGCGCGATTTAAAAGAATAATATGCAAATAATCGAACTTCTGTACGGTCTGTTTAGCTTCACTATCACAGTCGCCGGTCTTTCGATGGTCGGATTCGCGGTGCGTGGCTATCGCCGAACGTCCCGTCCTGCGCTGTTTCATCTGTCCGTTGGATTTACTTGTGTCGTCGCGGCATCCCTCGCAACGACCATCAGCGCGTTCCTGTTCCAGTTCGACGGAATCCGTATCCTGCTGTCCGTCAACTACCTCCTTTCATCCATCGGATACCTGTTTATTATCTTCTCAATCATTAGAAAATGATATTTTAGGCACGATTTCATTCTACGCTGCAGTATAGTTTGCCATGAAACTCCGACTCAGGCCTTGTAGAGCTGATATCACGCCTGATAATTGGATACGTAGATTTAATACAGTCCTTTGATTCGTTCTCGATAGAGTCCGAGTTGTGATACATATCTCCTCGGACATGATGTGAGAAATCATGAAAGACGCAATTCAACAACGCCTCAACAACAGAGGTCAGGTCGGTATCGGAACACTCATCGTGTTCATCGCAATGGTGCTGGTCGCCGCAATCGCGGCCGGTGTCCTCATCAACACGGCTGGTTTCCTCCAGTCGAAGTCCGAACAGACGGGTCAGGACAGCAGTGCCCAAGTCTCGAACCGCGTGCAGGTCGTCAGCGGCTTCGGTAACGTTACGGACGCCGAAGACGTCGATTACATCAATCTTACCGTCATGCGCGGTTCCGGCTCTGATGATATCAACCTCTCTACTGCCACTATCGAGTGGATTGGACCGAACAAGGCAACTACGCTCGTTTCGGGAGACATCAATGACGTTGACAGCACAGACAGTACGCACTTCAACGTCTCCGACATCAAAGATCAGGACGGTTCCGCACCTGTCCTCAACAGTCAGGACGACCGCTTCACCATCTCGATGAATGCTGGCGCAATCGGTGGAAACAACCTCGGCGAGGGTGAGACGGTCGAGCTGAAACTCACGACCCAGTACGGTGCCGTGACGCTCTACCGCGCAAGCATCCCACAATCGCTCTCGCAGGAGAGCGCGGTGACGGTCTAAGGTGAAAACATGAAAGACGCAATCAAAGAACGCCTCGACAATCGAGGTCAAGTCGGTATCGGAACACTCATCGTGTTCATCGCAATGGTGCTGGTCGCCGCAATCGCCGCAGGCGTCCTCATCAACACGGCAGGGTTCCTCCAGTCGAAGTCCGAACAGACGGGTCAGGACAGCAGTGCCCAAGTCTCGAACCGCGTGCAGGTCGTCAGCGGCTTCGGTACCGTCAATGATAGTAGCGGCAATGAAGTCGTCGACCAAATCGATCTAACCGTCATGCGCGGTTCCGGTTCGGACGACATCAACCTCTCTACTGCCACTATCGAGTGGATCGGCCCGAACACAGCAACCACGCTAGTTGAGAACGACACGGCAACTAACAGCGACTTCAGTGTCTCCGACATCAAAGACCAGGACGGCTCCGTTCCTGTCCTCAACAGTCAGGACGACCGCTTCACTATCTCGATGGACGCAGCAGCCATCAGCGGCAGTGACGGACTCGGCGAGGGTCAGACGGTCGAACTCCGTCTCACCACCCAGTACGGTGCTGTGACGCTCTACCGCGCGAACGTTCCACAGTCGCTCTCCCAAGAGAGTGCTGTGACGGTCTAACGACCGAAAAATCGTTTCGAAATTTTTATTGGTGCAACCACCCCATAGCCTACGCTCTGCAGAGAGGTAGGTTTTTCATGCAGTGCGTTAATTCCAACTCGTGACTTCGCTGTTCACCTTAGAAAAGGAGGCCGACGCCGAACGCCTCACGACGTTGCTCGCGGACAGCAACACGGACACGGTTCGACAGCGATCCGCGGAAATCCTCGGTGACTTGGACGTTCCTGACGACGAAGTTGTCGAATCGCTAACTGCCGCCGCGCAGGACGACCCCGATGCGGGCGTCCGTGCCGCGGCCATCGACGCGCTAGACCAGCGCGAAGCGGTCGAGCAACTCATCAGCGCGATTGTCGGCGAGGAAATAAGTGGCAGTCAAGCGGAGTGGGCACGGGCGGAGGCGCTTACGGATGCGCTTTCGTCCGACCAACCGGAACTCAGGATGGCCGCCGCGAACGTTCTCGGACGCATCGGCAGTCGGTCATCGGCCCAAGATCTCATTCAACAACTACCCGACCCTGATCCTCGGGTTCGTTCCCGGGTCGCTCGGGCGTTAGGTCGGCTCGAAGATCGACGAGCTGTTTCCGCGCTCGCTAAACGACGAACCGACGAAGTGGTCGAAGTTCGGCGCGAAACTGCGGAAGCGCTTGGACGAATGCAGGGTGACGAAGCGCTGTCCATCCTCCTCGGAATGTTGAACGACCCGGCGGAAACGGTTCGTCGAATCGCCGCCGGGTCGCTCGGTAATTTCGGGAGCGTGAAACCGTTAGACGCACTTATCGGACTGTTGAGCGACAAGTCAGAGGCGGTCAGAAAGGCGGCGGTGTTCTCGCTCATCGAACTGCTCTCTAACGCACCGCCGGAGCAGAGCCACGAACTTCGTGAGACGATGGTGGAAAAGCTAAGCGCCAGCGACCACCGAGTCGTGGTCAGTTCGCTCATCGACATCATCGAACAGGGTTCGCAAGCACACCAGCGACGAAATGCGACGTGGCTGCTCGGACGGGTTACGGGCGAGCACAACCGCTGGGCCGCGATAGAGGCACTCGTCAGCGTGCTGGACGACGAGGATGGCATGACTTCACAGTTCGCCGTGACGAGTCTGGCGACTATCGGTGGGGAGTCTGTCGAGACTGCTTTACTAGAACTGCTCTCCGACCCAGAAGCGACGACGGATGCACAGGCGATGGCCGCATTCGGCCTCGGGAAAGTCGGCGGCGAACGCTCCAGAGAACGACTCGACAGCCTCGTCGATACGACCGACGACGAGGAAGTCAGAAAGCGGGCGTTCTCGGCGCTGTCGAAGCTGGGTGGGCGAGCCTAATATCATTTGGAATTCATACCGCTAGTCAGCCACGTTATCTATTTTGAGATTTTACTAAAGTTTTATATTCGGCTAGTGTCTTGATTCGCCAAGATGGTTACTGACACGCTTATCCGGGTTCTAAAGAAGGTTTCGAGGGAAACCAGTTCATCCGGTGAGTCTCAAAAACGTATCACATTCGATGGGGGAACACAAAACGGCGAGGTTGCTGTTCAAAATAATACCAATATTTCGATAGATTCTCTCGCGGATGTGTACGGAGGAACGAACGCGAGTACAGATTTGCAAAACGCACAGGTCGCACACCTGAATGGGTTGTTTTCGGACACCGAAGCGACGATTGCCGAGGCACCTACCCTCGGGCGCGAACACGCCGATGCCAACGTTCCGGGTTCGACGTTTGCTGCCACGTATGGCATGGCGTTCGAGACGATTATCGAGACGGCATTCGAGCGTCTCGACCATCGCCTCGGCGACGGTAACGATGCGGTGTCCGACGAACTCGGACGAGCCGAGTCGGAACTGGTCGATGCGATTTGGGCAGGAGTTTCCGGCATGCAGGCAGGATTGGACGCATACGACGCCAACACGGTCGATAGTGACCCCGATGACGAGGAGTTCGACGTGGACGACGAGGAACTCTTAGACGGCATCGGTGTTCCTGTGTTTATGATTTGTGCTGACTCGCAGGTTCGAGCATGGAACGGGGCGATGGAGGAACTCACTGGAGTCGATACGGAACAAGCAGCCGCGCTCGACAACGTCAGCGAAGCGTTCTACGCCGATGGGCGACGAGGAAAAACCCTCGCGCAGAAAGTGCTCGAAGCACCCGAAAATGCCAACGAAGTGTTCGACATCGAGCGAGCGAGCACCGAGCTAACGCTCTACGAGGACGAGGGAACGATGGTCGCACAAGACGGCGAAGAGCGGGAAATCACGTTCACCGCGAAACCGATTTACGAAGACGGCGAACTCATGGCAGTCGTCGAAACGGTCACTGACCGAACCGAGGACATCCGGCGTCACGAAAGCGTAACCGGGCTGGTCGAGGAACTCGGGACGACGCTCACCTCGATGCGGAATGGCGACCTGTCCGCGCGTGCGGACTTCACCGACGAATACGATGTCGTGGATGACCGTCTCGTCTCTGTGGTTGACCAAGTCAACGACATGGGCGAACGGTTCCAAATGCTCGCCATGCGTGTCGATGAACAGGCTACCGAACTCGCCGATTCGGTTGACCGAGCATCCGGGTCTGCACACACCATCGAAGAGCGTGTGGACGAACAGACAGCCCTCCTTTCCATCGTCGCAACCGAGATGGAGAACTTCAGCGCGAGCATGCAGGAAGTCGCTGCGAGTTCCGACCAAGTCGCGTCCGCGGCGGAACAGGCGAAAGCGGCCGCCGACAGCGGTTTGGACTCAAGTGAAGGCGCACGCGAAGCGACTGACGACGTCATCGAAATGAGCGACGACCTCGTGGACACCGTAACTGAACTCGAATCGCAGATGACGGAAATCGAGGGCGTCATCGAAGTCATCGCGGAAGTCGCAGACCAGACGAACCTCCTCGCGCTGAACGCCAACATCGAGGCCGCCCGCGCGGGCGAGGCCGGAAGCGGGTTCGAAGTCGTCGCCGACGAGGTGAAAGAACTCGCCAACGAAACGCGCGAACACACCGAAGAAATTGCGGGCCGAATCGAGGACATCCAGTCGCAGGCCAACGAAACGGTCGTGGCTGTCGAGGAGTCCAATCAGCAAGTCCGATACGCGGGAAGCGAAATCGAGGACGCCCTCATCGCGCTCGAAGAAATCGCGGATGCAGTCGATGAAGCTGCAACCGGCGTGACCGAGGTTGCAGAGGCAAACGACGAACAGGCGGCGAACGTCGAACAGGTCATGGCAACCGTCGAGGACGTGCGCGATACGACCGAACAGGTTGAGGAAGCAACATCGGACATCGTCGGTGCCAGCATGGAACAGACCGCGGCAATCAGCGAACTCGCCGACCGAGTCGGTGATTTGACCGCCGGGTCGAACCAATAACCGGTGCGGAGCAGTTCACATCCCTTTCACGCATGAGCGAAAGCGAATACAAGATAACGGACACGCGGGGGAAGTTCCTCCAAGCGATGAAGAGTGGGCAGAAACTCAAAGATGCCGCTTGGACGAGCGGCCGCATTCTTCTCTCGAACAAGCGACTCATTCTCGCCGGAAACGAGGGAAAGCGAACAATCCCGCTCTCGAAAATCGACGGGGTAACGGGGCGCTACGACGTGAACCAGTCGGTCGCCAGCGTGTCCGATTACATCAGCCTCGAATTCGAGGGCGACGTCTTTTTGATTTCCTCGCAGATGGAGATCGAGGAGTTCGAGGCCAAACTGTACGGCGCGATGTTGAACCAGTCGATGATTCTGGTCAAACACCCTGCCGTGAAAGGCGGCGTGGTGCAAAACACAGACTGGGAGCGCGCCCGCGTTAAAGTCGATGTCGGCGAGGTCGGCATTGCCGTCGCCAGCGGCGTGTTCATTCAGGTCGAACTGGACGACGTCGGACAGGTCGATACCGCCAAGCGAACCGTCGAAGGCGAGAGCCGCACGGTTCTCGAAGTCGAACACTCGGAGGGAACGACGAGCGTGCAGACTTACATCTCCGGAAAGGGACGACGCTGTGCGCTCCTCGGGTCACTTCTTCAGAAGGGCGAACAACAGAGCAAAACCGGTGCCGAACTGTCCGAGACGGAAAAAGAGGTTCTGATGGCGCTTTACACCGGGGTTTCGTCGTTCGAAATTCCCGACTTCCTCGGAATGGACGTGGATAGGGTCGAGGAAATCTTCGAACGCCTCATCGAACTGGACGTGCTGGACGAGGTGCGAAAGCGCCGCGAGGTCAGTTTGAAGACTCGCGGGCGAAACATCGCCAGCGAGTCCATCAGCGAGAAGTAGTTTATTAGCGAATCCATCAGCGAGAAGTAGCGGTTTTTGTGTGTGATATCTAGCGACGTTTATAGTATACTACTCATCGCTTACGACTTCCTTGGAAAGCGGTGTCGCTAGCTACTGCCGACTCCTATCATACCGCAACCGCCCCGCAACGACCACGTCCTCCCCCAACCGATTCGCTCACTCGCAGTTGCTCGTTCACTCATCCCTCGCACGCTATTAGAACCGGTCTTCGGACGTGAAGTCCTCAGCCCTGTCCCAGCGCGCGCCATGTGGAACATTCGACTTGTGCGGATTATTCCGAACTTCCTCGGCGCGTGATGGCGACCGAAGGTCGCCCGCGCGAGGGACGACTGAACGAAGTGAAGGAGGAGGCTGGGGAGGACGAGGTGCGGTAGCGGTCTCATTGGAGTCGGAAACTGTTAACAGCATAGTTGGGTGGAATCATCTCATCGAAGTGTAAAAATCGACAGTAAATCGGTCAGTCAGACATATTTTGGAAGCCGTTCAGCGTAGCCTCGGGTGCGCGCTTGTTCCAAAATCGAATGTACCACGTCTGCCTTGGCTTCTGTGTACGCTCTTTGGTCGTGGGGATGCTCCGCCGCGGCTTTCCGTTTGACGCGCTCGTATTTCCGGCGTGCTTCGGGTGTTTCACGGAGATACTCCCGAAACAGGAGCTGGTTGCGCACTTTTTCATCGTCTTGGATGTGCATCTTGATGAAAACAGCACCATGGTCACCCCACTGAATTACCAATGCAGAGTCTTGACTGTCGTATTCGAGTTTGTAATCTTCCTCGGTAAGCGCGTCTGCTGTCGCGCGCATGGACTCATAATCAGCGAAAACCGAAATTATGTCCAGCGCAGGTTTACCCGGCAGGTCAGGAATGGCAGTACTACCGACGTGGAAGACACCGAGAAGTTGTTTCCCTGAAACATTTAGTATCCGTTTTCGCTCTTCTTCATAGCGGTCTGTCCAAACAGGGTCTGGTTCGAGCGTTATTTCATCTCCCTCGTGCATAGTGTGACTTCGAAGATAGAAGTTACTTTCAGAAAGAATTTATCATTTACGTTGAATTTATTTCTGCGTAAGCCAATTCGATAGTCTGTATCGCAGTCTCCAGATTACGTGTTGACTTTCTCGATGCGGTCGCTGACAATCATCTTCGCAGGTGGGGTCAACGACAACCCGCCGGAACCCTCTTCCACCAGTTCTTTCTTTTCGATTTCGGTGAGCACCATCGCGGCGCTTCCGGCGTCGATGCCGAGAGTTCCCGCGAGATTCCCGCTGCTCGCGCCGGAGTAGATGGCGACGAGGGCTTCCATCTCCTGTTCGGTGACGTTGATACGTTCGGCCTGCTGGGAGATTTCACCGTATTCGAGGCGGAGATAGCGCCCGAGAAGGTTCAGTTTGCGGTCGTCGGCGACGGCGAATTCGGAGGTCATGGTCTGGCCATCGGTGGTGTGGCGGATGGCGACGACGGTTCGTTTCGTACCGCCGACATCGCGGTCTTGTTTCTGAAAGTAGGTGACGCCCGAGAGATCTACGACGAAAGGTCGGGAAACGCCGAGGAACTCGACTTTCCCGGGTTGAATGCGGAGTTTACCGGATTGAAATTCGTTGCCGGTAACGCGCCCGCCGACGCGGGCGGGGTGTTTCACCATGACGGGCGTGCCGCTTAGCATGGCCTTGAACAGGAGCACCTTGAACCGGGCGACGTGGTCATCGCTCTGGGCTTCGATGACGACGGTGTTTCGCCTATCGTCTCCTTCGTAGGCGACGGTGATGGTGTCCTGAAAGAACTCCTCCAAATCACCCGGGACGTGGCCGACGGAAACGTCGAAGACGGCGGTGATCGGAACTGTCGTCTTCGACTCGCTGGTTGCCAGCACGAGCCGTTTCTGGCTCAAGATGATTCGGCCCTTGATTGGCTCTGCTGTTTCACGCGTGTCGAGGCTGAACCGTGCGACGAAATCGGCGATAACTGTTTCAGACATGTCGTTTCCTTGGAACCCGTTTTCCTTTCCTGTGTGCTCGATTCATAAATACGTACCTCATACGTTCAAGAACGTTCCGACGACGTTTCGCGTCACCCACGCGATAACTGCACTAATCCACGTCAGAAGGACGAAATGCAGGTAGGCGTTCACTTTGTGGCCGCCATCGACGATTCGAATCATGAGCGACGACAGCACCGAATTGAGCAGGATGATGATGACGAGCAGGTACTCAATCATGATGTTGTCGTACACCTCGGTGTGAATTATCGTCCCGAAGTTGAACTGCGGCGTGTTCAGCCCGATGGACATGCTCGAAAGGATGGCGACGATTTCGAGGCCGATGAAGAACGCGAACGTCGAGGCGGCGGTAATTCCGTATAGAACGCCGATGAGCGTCACGGTGGACTGTTCTCGCTGTTCGCGCAGTTGCATGACCTCGTTCATGTTGCCGCTGATGAGTTCACCGAGGCGTTGTGGTTCGCCACCCATCTGCCGACCGATGAGATACATCTCGCTGAACTTCTGAATGAGGTACGAACGCGCATCGGAGGTGAACAACCGCCACGCCATCTCGGATTCGATGCGCATGTTCAGCCGCTTGTAGAGGTCGTTTATGTCCGGCGTGAGCGCCCCGAAGTCCTTCTTCCGGAGCGTTTCGAGCACCCGCGAGGTCGTGCTCTGCTTTGCGCTCTCGCTCGCTCCAAGCGCCCGAACGAAGTTTGGAAACTCGCCGTCGCGCTCTTTTACCTTGTTCTCTTCCCTGCGGACGATGAACCCCGGGAGGAGGAGCGGCGTCGTCGGCAGTGCGGCGTAAATCGGCAGGGGAATCGCATCGGGCTGAATGGACGTATTTCCGAGGAGGATGTTCAGACAGACGAAAATCGACACGGCGGTCAACAGAATACCGAGGACGACGCTGATGCGAATCTTTCGCTCGGAGGCGGTTCGTCCGCGAGCGTCGGGATGGTACCACACCGGGTCGTAGGGGGCAGTGGTCTGAATCATGAACAGGAAGCCAGCCTGTACGAACGCGAACATGACCACGACAGCACCGACGGTCATCGTCGGATTCGTCCCCGTCAGAATCGGCAGGACGGTTGCGAACACGAGAGCGAAGGTGACCGAAAGCACCATCGACAGGTAGAGGTCTTTCATCACTTCGAGGTTCTGTAACGACCCCTCGTAGATGGTGACGTACTTCTGGATGACTACGTCCTGTTCCGAAAGGAGGAACTCCTGAATCTCTTGGCCCGCGCTAATCGTGTAGGCGAGTCGATCGAAGAAGTCAGAAAGAGGCTTGCTCGGCACTTTTCGCGCCCGGATTCGGAGCGCGTCGTCCAAACTCTGATTCCACGTGTCCACGAGTTCCACGACCCGACGCATCTCCCGCGCGAGTTCTTTGTACTCCTGTTCGTGCGACAGGATGCGAAAAACCTCCACACGGTCCATGTTTGCCGTCGAGAGGATGGTCATGTGCGTGATGAACAGGTGAAGCCTATCCTCTATCTCCTTCCTGCGGCGGTCTCTAAGCAGTTTTGGATAGACAACTGCCGTTCCGAGTCCCAAAATTCCGAGCAGTGGAATCGGCACTGCAACCATGAACGGTAACTCGACGGTGAGAACTGTGACGATGGAACCGACGAAGATGAGCGCAGACGGCACCACGACCAGCCCGATGTACCGAAACATCTCCATCTCCATCTGCTGGTACGCCTCGATGGTCGAGGAGGCGGCGGAGCTAAGGAGTTGTTTCGCATCCGGTTTCGCGGTTGCTTCTGCGTCAGCCATGTCAAATCGACCGATGGATGTCGAATGGAAGCCCATCGACGCCGTCGCGCTGGTAGGATTCGATGACTTCGTTCACTTCGTGATAGCCGAGAACGTTCTCCTCTATCATTCGTTCCATTATCTGTGCGCGGAAGTCGAGGTCGTCGTAGATGTCGCGGGTGTTTTTGTAGCCGAGGAGCGTCGCAATCTGCTCTTCTAACACGTAGGAGTTGTTCATTCCTTGGAAGACGATTTCGTCCTCGACGGGGTCCCAGTAGAACGCCTGCCGGGTGACGACCCCGCCCATGTCCTTCGAGTAGCCTTCGATTTCCTGCACGCTCGTCACCCGGCGCAGAACCTTATCGCCCTGCTTGACCCGGTTCTGGAACAGCGCCACGTCGGCGTTGTCCATGAACGTCTCGGGGACGCTGATGGGGTCGCCAGTGAAACGCTGAATCATCGAGACGATGTCGCTCGCGTGGAACGTGAGCATCACCGGGTGGCCGGTCTGGGCGGCCTGAAACGCCATCCGACCCTCTTCACCACGAACCTCCCCCACGATGATGTAATCGGGGCGCGAACGCAGTGCCGCCGCGACGAGGTCGAACATGTCCACGTCGGAACTGGTTTCTCCCTTGCCTTCACGAGTCAACAACTGCTGCCACGTGTTGTGGGGCGGTAGCACTTCGGCGGTGTCCTCCGCCGTGTAAATCTTGCTGTCGCGGGGGATGAACGAGAGAATACAGTTCAGCGTCGTCGTCTTCCCGGATGCCGTCTCGCCGACCACGAACACCGTCTGTTCGTTCTCCAGACAGAGCCAGAGATAGGCGGCAAGTTTCGGCGAAAGGGTTCCCCACTTCGTAATCTGGGCGACCGAGAGCGGCGTCCCTTCGCCCTGACGGATGGTGAGACTCGGCCCCTTCAGGCTCACGTCGTCGCTGTAGATGATGTTGATACGCGACCCGTCCGGCAGGGTAGAGTCCACGATGGGGTCGGAGTCGGAGACGGGGTCGCCGATTCGCTCACCCATGTTGCGGAGCCAATTGTCGAAATGCTCGCCCGTGCCGAAATCGACGGTCGTTCCGAGCATCCCGTAGGTGCCGTGGTCTACGTAGGTTTCGTGAGGGCCGATAACGTGAATGTCCTCGTTCGCCGGGTCGCGCATAATTGGTTCGAGCGGGCCGAACCCGACGATGTCACGGTTCAGACGGTAGCGGATGTTCTCGTAGGTTTGCTCCGTAATTTCGTACTTGCCGATGCCCGAGTAGCTCATCAGCTCTTCCACCACGTCGTTTTCCCTGAGCGATTGAATACCCGCCTTCACGTCGCCGTAGGAGATACTGCCGACTCTGCGTGCGATTTCTTGTGGCGAAACGTTCTGGACGCGTTTTTGCAGGGTTTTCGGCGAAAAGTCGGCAATTCGAGTTCGTAACCCGCCGGTTCCGTCGCCGATACGAACGGTATCTTGGAGCAGTTCCTCGATTCTGTCGTCGTACTCTGATTCGTTCTGTGGCGCTGGCTTCGAGACGCTTTTTTCCAAAATCTTCCCACGAACGTCCCAGAACATGTTCTGTTCCGTGTCCGTGAGGTCTGGTTCGATGGCGTAGTATTTCGTATCGCGTCCGACATCGCCGTAAATGTGACAGTAAATCGGACCGCCCGCCGGATAGATGACGTTCGGCTTGTCGGCTTCCCACTCGCTCGATGGCTCCTCGACGAGTTTCGGGAACTCACCCGTAAACTGCTTGAATCGCTTCAAATAATCCCGCAGGTGGGGACGGCGCATCGCCACCTCGCGGAGGTTATCATCTATTTGGGTGGTTCCGTGTTCGGTCATTGGTTCAGTTCAAGCGACGCTACGACTTTCGATGACGATACCGGCGTCGGCGCGAACCGAGTATCCGATAGTGTCTCCGACCTGTTCACCCATTCCGGCGAACCGTTTTACCGAAATGTTGCGGCGAACGTCGTTGCCGACTTCGACCATCTGGAGCTCCATGAACACGTCGGCGATGGCCCGGAACGGGCCAATCGCCTCTTGGTCAACCGTGGACGGGTCAACCGTTAGCATGACGACTTTGCCCTGCGAGACGAGGTCACGGAAGAACGAGATGATTTCGAGTGCGGCTTGGCGCTCCTCGTTCTGTCTGACCAGCGCCTCGAACGTCGGGTCGTTGCGGAGAATCGCGTCGAACGTGTCGATGACGATGACATCCGCGTTCCACATTTCTTCTGCCTTCATCAAGCGGTTCAGCAGTTCCTTGCGCGACCCGTCGTCCCTGTCCGCCGGGGCCCTGATTTGACGGCTTCCGGAGTCCACGTCCGCGTGGAGGAACAACAGTCGCTCGTTCAGGAGATGCTCTTCGACGTTGTACGAAAGCGAGTGCATCTGGTCGATGAACCCGCGAACCGTCAGTTCCGTCGAGAGCAGTGTTACACTGTGGTCAGTCTCACACAGGCCGTAGCTGAACCGTTGGCTCATCGCACTCTTTCCAGCGCCGTAATCGCCTTCGACGAGGATAATCGAGCCACGGGGGATTCCACCGCCGAGTTCGTTGTTCAGGCGGTCGTGTTCTTCCAAGCCGAGCGAGTATAGATTATTCGAACTCATGGTCTGAACTCCAGCACTTCTTCATCGCCGTTGACGATTAGCTTCACGCGGTGGTCGCCCGGCGATAACGGGGTGTCGTTTCCGATTGTAACTCTGACTACGTTTCCAACTTCCCAGTCCGCTCCGTCTACGACTTCGAGGGAGACGTTGGTTTGATACCTTCC
Source organism: Haladaptatus cibarius D43 (assembly GCF_000710615.1). Classification (NCBI taxonomy): domain Archaea; kingdom Methanobacteriati; phylum Methanobacteriota; class Halobacteria; order Halobacteriales; family Haladaptataceae; genus Haladaptatus; species Haladaptatus cibarius. The sequence continues at coordinate 165,425 of NZ_JDTH01000002.1, forward strand.
GTCTAGTAGTACTTCAATCTGGTCACCCGTCCCCTTTAAATTCTGTGACCCGGTATTTTTCACCAGTACGGTAATATTTTCGTTCTCACTGCCGTTATAAACTGCGTCGCTTCCGGGGTCACTGATGATTTCGATGTCAGTTCGAACGTCGGTACTCACGTCGTAACTCCTGTCGCCGAGCGCACCAGACAGTCGTTGGATGCCGGTGGTAAACGTCCCGGCGACGCTCGCGGCGATGATGAGACTAGCGATGAACAGAATGAGGTGCGAAGTGGAGACGCTCGCCACTTACACCGCCTCCGTGTCCGCGAGTCCGGGGCCGGAAACGACCTTTACTCGCGCTGGAGACGAGGACACGGATATTTCGAAATGGAGGGCCTCGCCGGGGAGCCATAGCTCGGTTGCCGAATCACCGTTCACGTCGTGGGACACGATGTCGGCGGTAGCTACGTAAGACCCATCGACGAGAACGTCGGTGTCGTTCACGTCGAGGGTCGTCGAACCGGTGTTAGTCACGGTTACGTTCAGATTTTCGCCCGAATAGTTCAGTGTTGTGATATTCAGAGCCGTGTTTCGCTGGTCGAGCACTCCCTCGGCGCGATCGCTTTGAGCATCGTTGACGCGTTCGTATCCGTTGTACGCGGCCGAGTAGACGATGCCGAAGCTCAGGAACATCGCCAAGAAGATGATGGCGGTGGCACCACTAACGCTGAAGCCCATTGCCCTCTCCCCGTATCTGTGCACAGTGGTCAACGACTTTCTGCTCGATTGCGTCGCCCGAGAGTTGGCTCATGAACGAGAGGCTTCGGACGTGGTCGTGCACGCCGAGGGTCGCCGGTGTCGCCTCCGAATCGACGTCCGACACGTCGGCAATACCGCCGACGAACGAAAGCAAGTCCTCTTTGACCGGTTCGCTTATCCACTCGATGTCCTCGTAGTAGGCGATGGTGCGGATGGTGTCTTCCGGGCCGAACTCCTCCACGAGGAATTCAAGCCATTCCAGAACGACCAAGTCCACGATGTAGCCCGACGGGAGAACCGCGAGGTACGGCTTTTCCATCCCGTTTCGCATCTGCATCGTCGTCTCTGCGGCCTGGGACTCCGTGGTCTGTTCGGGTTCTTGGAACTCGAAATCGCCGTCGTCCATCTCCGGTTCGGGTTCTGGTTCCATCTCCGATTCCGGTTCGATTTCCGGTTCCATATCCATCTCCAGTTCGGGCTCCGGTTCTCCCTCGTCGGCCGCGGCTTCGTCGGCCCAGTCCGCTTCGCCGGATTCGTACTCCTCTTTGAGTTCTTGGAACGTCGAACCTCCTGCTTGTCCTCCGTCGTCGGATTCGTCCGTCTCCCCGTCCATATCTCCCTTCTCGTCGTCTTCGAACTCGTCCAGTTCGTCTTCGTCCTCGATGTCGTCGAAGGATTCGTCGAAGAAGCTCTCCGCGTCCGCGTCGGCCACGTCGTCGTCGAGGTCTTCGCTGTCCGCCTCTTCTTCTTCCTCTTCGTCGAACAGGCCGAAGCTACCGGCACCGTCTCCGCCGCCGAAGGCGTCACCGCCCATGCCACCGTTCGGCACGTCGTCCACGAAGGGGTTGACGCCGCGCGTGACCATCTCGTAGATTTCGAGCAGTTTGCGGACGTTTTCTTCGACGTCGTCCACCTTCTCGCTGATCTGCTCGTTTTCACTCCGAACCGTGCTGACGGTCGAAGCGATGTCGCCGACTTCGTTTTCGAGGTCGTCGAGACGGTTTTCGAGTTCCTGCGTGGCCGCGCCGCCGCCACCCATGTCACCGAATCCATCGTCGCCGCCACCGCCCCAGTCGTCCATCCCGCCGTCCATTCCGCCGAAGTCGTCTCCGCCGAGGTCGTCACCACCGAGGTCGTCGTCGAACAGGTCATCGCCGTCCGCGCCCTCGTCGGAGTTTTCGTCGTCCTCCATGAAGTCCATGATTCCCATGGCACCCATGGCCAACGACCCACTCGCAATAATGGGAACGAGGTCGGGGGCGAGAGTTATAAGTTTCATTATGGACAACACCGAACGTTCACCTCATTAATCTTCTGCCTGAGTTATCACAATTGATATTATTTTATTATTACTCCTTAGTCCCCATTTTAGACGCTCTATCTATCGAAAATGCCGGAATATCTATTCAGACACCGCTCAAATATGGTTGTACTTATTCTAGACATATTTGGGCAACTGAACGGGCCAGTTGACCAGTTTGTTTCAGAAGGCTGTGGATAAATTGCTACGGCCGAAACGAACCGCCGGTTCCGTTCGAGACGAAAAAACGAGTTTGCGTCATCGCTTCCGGTAGATACGCAACCGCTTATCGACCGGTTCGTACTCGTCTTTCAACAGTTCCGGAAGCGTCTCAGTCTTGCCGATGACGAGATAGCCACCGTCCCGAAGCGAATCGGTAATCGTCCGGAGCATCGGCAGTTTGTGTTCGGCGTTGATGTAGATGAACAGGTTGCGACAGGAGACGAGGTCGAAATTCGATTTCGACCGGCCGTTTATCAGATCGTGGTGTTCGAACCGAACCAATCCTTTGACGCGCTCTGAAACCTCGTATCGAGAATCGTCCTGTCGAACGAATTCTTCGTATCCCGAAAGTGTGGCGAGTTGTTCCGCGATGTCGGTCGTTCGAGTGCTGTGATAGACGCCCTGTCGTGCGTGGGAAAGCACTTCCCGGTCGATGTCAGTCGCAGTAATCTCGACGTTTCTGTGCTGAATCTCCGGATTTGAGACGACGAGCAGTGCCATCGAATACGGTTCGCGGCCGTCGGAACAGGCCGCACTCCAGAGCTTGATTTTGCGTCGGTTCTCCGAAACCGATTCGAGAACAGTCCCAATTTCCTCCCACACTTTCGGGTTTCGGAAGAAACTCGTCACGTTGACCGACAGCGCATCGAGGAGGGCTTCCCGTTCTGATTCGTCCGTCTTCAGTCGGCGGAGGTACTGTCGATGTCCCTCGATGTCGGTTCGACGCATCCGAGAGGAGACGCGCCGGTCTAAATACGACTCGTCGTAATGACTCGTTGCAAATCCGAGTTCCGTCTCTACATACGAGAGTAACTCTTCGAATGCGTTCAAATCTGGTTCACTCCCCGGTGGGCACTTTTCACGACGAGCACTGCCGTGTCGGTGTGGAGTTCGAGTGATCGGCCGTGGCTTCCGCCAGTGTCTTCCCCCACAATTGGAATGCCGTGTTCTGCCAACAGTTCCTTGCTGGCTTCGACGTTTCGGGTTCCGATTTCCCGACCGATTCCCGAGAGTTCGAGCATGTTGCTTCCCCCCGCGATTTTCGCTTCGATGGTTTCGACGTTACCGCCGGCATCGGTCATCTGCGAAAGCATCCCGTCGATAGCCGTGTCTACGAATTTCGCTTCGTCGCCGTCGCGGGATTCGGGTGCTGACGGGAGCATGACGTGTGCGAGTCCCGTCACCCCGGCAGTAGCATCCGACAGTGCGATGCCGAGACACGAACCGAGTCCAGTCGTCGTCAGTTGTGTATTTGCGCTCGTCACGGCGTAATCCGCCACGCCGACTTTTATCGGGGCGTCCTGACGTGAGGACTCGCTCCGATACACTTTCATAATCTGCCTGCCTTCGTCACTCGCTCGGCACTCACGTCCGTATCGAGTGAGGAGAGCGCATCGCGGAGATCAGATTCGTCAGGAAGTGCGTACAGCGTGCAGTCGAACGTCTCGTCGTCGGCGCGGATAGTTGCATCCGAGACGAACGCGAACTGCTGTGACTGGCCGAGATGAGCCACGAGCGGGTCAACGATTGCACCACCCATGTCGTGGGCGAACTTCGGCGTGGAAATGTCGATGGTCGATTCGAGAGCGTTCGCCCACCCGTCGATGAAGCTACTCGCCATGATGTTCCCCATCTCCCGAATGGCGTTTTTTTCCATTTCGTCGAACTCCTCGCCGTTGTCGCTCGGAACCATCGCCCGAGCGACGTCGTGGGCCGACGACTCGTCGAACAGTATCAACACGAACCCACCGGGCGCGCTTTCGAGTTCGAACACCACCCCGACGCACATCGTTTCGCCCATCCCCTCCGAAACCTCTTCGACGGGGACGAAGTTCACGTTCGTAATGTCCACTGTCGTGTCGATACCCGTCATCATCGACAGGTTCTCCGCGACCGAAATCGCGCCGATGCGGGTCATCTCGTCGAAGTTCGACAGATTCTCGACGGAAACCGTCTCGCCGTCACCGGACAGGATATCGGTCATGCAGTCCGGTTCTGGCGACAACTGAACGCTGAACGAAACGGATTCATCGACCGCACCGACTTCGCTGGCGAAGACGAACGTCGGGCCGTCCGCATCGAGTTCCGGCGTTCCATCGACGTAGGTCGGCGGCGAGATGTCGATGGTCGTGCCGAGGTAGTCGGCCCAGCCGTCGACGAAGCCACCGGCCATCACGTTGCCGAGTTCGCGGACGAGACTTTCGTCCATGTCGTCTGCCCCCGGAGCGAGGATTTCCCGAACCCGTTCCACGCTCTCTCTGGAGAACGTGAACGCAGTTCTCCCGCGCAGACCGCCGTCGAGTTCGATGATGACGCCGACGCGCCGATTCTCGTCCGGCGTCGCCAGACCCGACTGCTGTGCAGTCGAGTCTGCTCGTGCAGAAGCAGTCGAATCGTCCCGTTCGGGAGTCGTTTGTACGTGCGTCCGCGTCACGTCCACGAACGTCTCGATGTCCGTCATCGCGGACAGATGCGAAGCGGCGCGCTCCGCTCCCTCGTGTGCCATCCGGTTGACGGCACCGAGTTCCTGAATATCTACCTGCATCTTACACCTCTATCCTCCGCATCATCGTGACGAGTTCTTCGAGTTCGGGGAAGGTGTACACCTTCACCTCGACGTTCGAGTCCGGCACACAGACGCGCGAATCGAGCACCATTGCGACGTCGTCGTCGCGGTGGCCGACCAGCGATTCCACGATTCGACTCGATGGGCCGTAGGTGAACGTCGGCGTCGAGAAGTCGATAGTGGTCTGAAGCACGTTTGCCCACCCGTCGATAAACCCGCTCGTCATGATGTTGCCGATTTCCTGGACTGCAGATTTCTCCATGTCGCTGAACCCCTTTTTTGCGGGTTCGCCCATCCCACCCATCATCCCGTGTGCGAGTTGCTTCGCGCTCGCCGCGGAGAACAAAAACAGAATGTAGCCGTAGGGCTGTTCGACCAGTTCGATGTGGATGCCGACCTGTTTCTCGTGGCCCATGTGCGAGCGGATGTCGCGGATGTCGATGAAGTTCGTTTTCGTTATCTCCATCTCGGTTTCCATCCCCGTCATCTGATTCAGGTGATTTGCGACCGTGTTCGCCCCCTGTTTCGCCATCCTGTTGAACAGGCTCAACTTCCGAATGTCGATTTTCAGGCTCATTAGAGACTCTCCACGTCGAGGATGGTCACGACGTCACCTTCTCCAAGCACCGCCGCGCCGGACAGCCCCGGAATACCGGAGAGAATGCCTTCGAACGGTTTGACGACGACTTCCTCCTGTCTACTTACGGCATCGCAGTGGATGGCGACCTGTCGCTCGGATTCCTTGACCCGAACGAGCATTCCGTCGCCGTTTTTCGTCTCACCGGGCACGTCGAGCGCCTGTCCGAGTCGAATGAGCGGGTACACCGTCTCGTCGTGCGTGATGACTTCCTCGCCTTCGACGTGCTGGACGGCACCCATCCGACGAATCTCGTCCACGTTCTTGATGGGGATGCCGTACTCTTCTTCGCCGGACTCCACGAACAGCACCTTGACGATTGCGACTGTGACCGGAAGCGAGAGGCTGATGGTCGTTCCTTCGCCGAGTTCGCTCTCGACGCTGATGTCGCCGTCGAGTCGCTTGATGGTGTTCTGCACCACGTCCATGCCGACGCCGCGACCGCTCACGTCGGTGATTTCTTCCGTGGTCGAGAATCCGGCGTGGAAGATGAGTTGGTACGCATCCTCGTCGTCCAGTGCGTCCGCCTCCTGTCGGGTCATGATTCCCTTGCTGACCGCCTTGGTTCGGACGGCGTCGGCGTCGATGCCGCCACCGTCGTCGGCGACTTCGATGGTCACACGGTCGCGTTCGCGCATGCCGCGGAGGTGAATCGTTCCCTCGGGCGATTTGTCGTTCGCCTCGCGCACGTCGGGCGATTCGATACCATGGTCGACCGCGTTCCGGAGCAGGTGCATCAGCGGGTCGCTGATTTCGTTCAGGATGGTGCGGTCGAGTTCGATGTCCTCGCCCTCCATCACGAAGTCGATTTCTTTCTCCTGTGTCCGCGAGAGGTCACGAACCAGTCGCGGGAACTTATTGACGATTTTCTTCAGCGGGACAAGCCGCATGTCCATCACCGTGTCCTGCAAACTGGACGTAATCTTGTCGAGTTCGTCCAGATTGTCGGTCGCGCTTCCGAGTTCGCCCTGTTCGACCGACCGCCGAAGTTTGATGCGACTGGTCACTAACTGCTCGACCAATCCGTGTAAATCGTCGAGTTGATCAACGTCTACCCGAACCGAGTGGATTTCGTCCACTGCCGACGACGACGCTGGTGCGTCCGTCGGCGGTTCGTCGGTGGCGGTTGCTGATTCGACCGATGCGGAATCCACTTCGGATTCGAACGAAAATTCGGCGTCGTCCGCCGTGTCCGGTTCCGAACCGGATTCGGGTTCGCTTTCCGTATCTGCTTCTGCCGCATCCGAAACTTCGTCGCTCACGTCGCTCACGTCGCTCACGTCGCTCACGCTGGCCGATTCGACCTTCGAACTGCCGTTCAGCAGTTCCGAAATTTCGTCCGCGGAGGCTCCCGTGAGGAACAGATCGAATCCGTCGTCGTACTCGCCCTCGTCGATGGCTTCGAGGGGTGGAACCGCCCCGAGCAAGTCGAACTCGTCGGTAACGCTGCCGAGGACGAACATCGCGTCCACGCCTTTCATCTGCGAATCGCCCATCTCCACGCGGGCGTGGCGCACGTCGTCTACGTCAGCGAGTGCGGCCGGATTGTCGAGTTCCGCGAGTGCGGTTGTGGCATCGTGGCTCGTTTCGGTGTCTCCATCGACTTCGGTGTCGCCTGCGGCTTCGCTCGCCGATTCGACGCCGCCGCCTTCCAGTATCGCGCGAATCTCCTGAATCGTCGCGCTCGGGTCGGTTTTCGACTCGCCGTGTTCTTCGATTTCGCCGAGGATGACCTCGATTTGGTCTACGCCCGCGAAGACGTGATCCATAATTTCCGAGGTGACCTCCATTCGGCCCTGTCGAATCTCGTCCAGCAGGTCTTCGATGGCGTGCGCGAGGTTGCTCGCGTCCTGAAACCCCATCGCCGCGAAGTTGCCTTTCAGCGTGTGGGCGGTTCGGAAGATGGAGTCCATCGCCTCCTCGTCGTTCGGGTCGTCTTCGAGTTCGAGCAGTGAGTTGTTCAGTTCTGTGATGTTCTCTTCGCTTTCACGAATGAAATCCTGTATGTATTCGTCCATATCCTATCACGTTGGTTTGCGTACTGTCGAAAGTATTCCACCGGAGACACCGTCTGCGGGAAGCACCTCATCGACACATCCCGTTTCGATGGCTCTCGCCGGAATACCGAACACCGAACAGGTCGCTTCGTCCTGCGCGATGGTCTGCCCACCTGCGCCTTTGATGGCTTCGATGCCGACTGCACCGTCCGCACCCATTCCGGTGAGGACGACGCCGGTAAGCGGGTCTGAAATCGTCTTTGCGGCCGTCTCCATCGTCACGTCGATGGCGGGGCGCACGCCGTGGCGTTGCTCGTCCTGTGTCAGTCGGACGCGAAGTCGGCCTTTGGCGTAGTTCGATACTGCCATGTGGTAATCGCCGCGCGCGACGAGGGCTTCCCCGCCGCCGATTCTGTCGCCGTCTCGGGCCTCCCGAACGTCGTATTCAGTTCTCCCGTCCAACCGTTTCGCGAATCTGTCAGTAAAACTGTCGGGCATGTGTTGTACGATGAGCACGCGCAGGTTCGCCGAGCGAGGAAGTCCCGAGAGAACGCTCTCTACGACCCGCGGCCCGCCGGTCGAAGCGCCGATGACGACCGTCGCGTTTTCGACGTATGTTTCGTCGCGCTCGATTGGCGTGGTCGCCGAATCGCTCGGTGTGCCCGCCGAAACGTCGGCGCGCGCGACGGAGCGAACTTTGTCCACGAGGTCGTCCTTGTGGGCCGAAATCCCGGTCGAAACCTCACCGCCGGGTTTCGCCAGCACGTCGATTGCGCCCCGGTCGAGTGCTTCAAAGGTCGCTTCCGCGCCTTTCTCGGTGTGCGCCGAAAGCATGAGAACCGGCGTCGGCGTTTCGTCCATGATGGCGGCAACGGCTTCGATGCCGTTCATTTCGGGCATTTCCACGTCCATCGTCACCACGTCGGGTTCGTGTTCGGCGACGGCGGACACGGCTTCTCTGCCGTCGGTTGCTTGTGCGACCACCTCGATACCCCCCGATTCGAGAATGTCGGAGATGACGGTGCGCATGAAGTGGGAGTCGTCTACGACGACCGCCCGCGTCATGCTGAGATAACGTCGTTGATGGCTTCCATCACGCTGGGTTTCTGGAACGGTTTCGTGATGTAACCATCCGCACCGGCCTTGACCGCCTTCTTCATTTTCTCTTCCTGTCCGATACTCGTACACATGATGACTTTCGCCCCCGAATCGAAACCTTTGATTTCGGATGTCGCTTCGATACCGTCTCGAATCGGCATCACGATGTCCATCATCACGAAGTCCGGCTGTTTCTCCTTGTACAGTTCGATCGCCTCGACGCCGTTTTCGGCCTCGTCAGCTATTTCGAAGTTCTCCTCCAGAATCTCGCGTAGCAGGTTCCGCATAAATTCTGAGTCGTCGACAATTAGTACGTCATTCGCCATTCATTTTTCACCTGCGAGAGGCTTTGAAAGGCGGTAAAATAAATGCTCCCCTGTGATTATCACAGTTGATGTTTGGTTGACGAACTCAGTTGAGGCTGTCAATCATCTTGTCAATATCGACCCAAATGACCAAGTCGAGACCCTCATCGGTCGGTTTCCGGATAATTCCGTGAGCGATTTGGTCGCGAATTCCCCGCGTGCTGAGATTTTCCAACTCGTCGCCCGTGTCGATGTGCTTTTCGGCGTGCGCCGTCACGTCGAGAACTTCGTCCACGCGGATGCCGATTTTCTGCTTGTCGTCCGGACGATCTAAGACGAGTACGCCTTCCCCGCGCTCGTCGGAATCGACCGAAAGGAACTGTTTCGGGTCGATGATGGCCGTCGTCTCGCCGCGCAAATCCATCACGCCCTCGATGGAGTCGGACGTGCGCGGAATCCGCGTGACCCGTTTTACCTCCACGATGCTGTCCACTTGGTCGATATTTATCGCGCAGATGTCGTCGCCGAGTCGAAATTCGACGACCTGCGTCTCCGCAACCGGTTCGCCCTCGTCCACAGGTTCCTGTTCCGTTGCGCTCATAGTCAGCTAGTCTATACATCGAAGTCCGGAACATAAAACCCTCCCCCTGCTATCACGACGGATAATTTACCGGTCGGCTTCCGGCGGGAACACGACGCCGTTCGCGTCCCGAATCGCCTCGAACAGGTCGGCGATGCTGTCGTCCGGCGAGAGGTCGTGCGCTTCGAGGACGCCGCGGAAACAGCGCGGCGAATAGCGCACCCTGACGTTCGACTCCATCAGGAGGATGCCGAGAACGTCTTCGACCGCCGTACTCCTATCGACCTGCTGGGCGTACCACATGAGCAGGCCGTCGAAGACGGTTCCCACGTCGTCGGAAAACATCTGCTGGTGACTGATTGCCCCTTCGGATTTGCTGGAGATATGAAATCCGTAGCGAGAGTCCACGTCGCCCAAGTCTTTTTCCAACCACCTGCGAACGTCGCTGGAATCGATTGTGGACTCTTGTGCCGGTTGCTGCTCTTGCGGTTCTTGTGGCGGTTGCACATCGGTTTCAGCAACATCACCGGATTGTTGCTGTGGCGGATTCGGTGTCGGTTCCGATGCAGATGCAGTCGGCGCGCCAGAATCGGAGAATTGCGTCGATGGCGGGGATGCCGAATCGGATGCAGACGCGGACGTAATCGCCGAGCTATCGGGCGCGTTGGGTACCGACGGTTGCCCTTCGGCACCGATAACGTAGCGTCCCTCGTCTAGCTCGACGACGTTTTCACTGTTCTCGATGTCGAGTTCGTCCGCCGAAAGGACTTTTCCCGTTTCCGTCTCGGATTCGTCCCGCGCTGGCCCCATGCGAGTCCGCTACCACGGGTCGTTACATAAAATCACCGGCAGTTTCCCTCCGTGAGAATACGGGTCGGAAAATCGATGTACTCCCGTATTTCGACAATTGTCGTCACGAAGTTTTATTATTGTCGAATGTTTTGTCCCACATCACATGAGCGTTAGAGCCTCACAGACTGCACCGATACCCGACGAGCTGGCGTCTCCCCGGGCGAAACTCGTCTATCTGTACCTCACGACAGCACGGAGCGCGACGTTGGACGAACTGCAAAACGGACTGGGACTGCCGAAGATGTCACTGTACACCATCGTTCGAACCCTGCGAGAGCGCGAACTGGTGGAACAGGACGGCGAAACGGTTACGTTATCGAACTAGTCTGACTGCTCGTTGTCCCATTTTCCGAACTACTTTCACTTTCACTCCGCTAGGCTCGCCTTCAATAGTTGACCGGACAAGAAACAGACATGAACCTCGAAACGCGAACCATACAACCGGAGCGGCGACCGTGGAACTCAGCAGACGTTTCTGGACTCTCGGCCAACGAAGTTGCAGCGTATGTCCAAGCGTCAACCGAGGAAGGTGCGGTTCACCTCGAACGGAAAGGCGGGCGCACGTTCGTCGTCGCTGGCGACTGACTCCGTAACGCAGTTCGTCGCTCGCTTCGAAGCGACTGTCATGCTCAACCCCGGCCAACAGGCACCATCGTTCGAACTCCCGAATCATGCGGGTGAAACGGTTTCACTCGACGACTTCGACGGCAGAGTCGTCGTCTACTTCTATCCGCGCGCCGACACCGCCGGTTGCACCACGGAGGCGTGTGGCTTCCGCGATTCGTGGGGGGAGTTCGAAAAACGTGGCATCCCTGTCCTCGGAATCAGCGACGACCCGATTTCCGACCTTGACAAATTCCGCGAGAAACACGACCTCCCATTTCACCTGCTCAGCGACGAATCCGGAGCAGTCGCAAGCGCCTACGACTCCTACGGTGAGAAAAACATGTTCGGCAACACCTTCGACGGCGTTTTCCGAAACACGTTCGTCGTCGGTTCCGACGGAAAAATCGAACACGTCTTCGACGATGTCTCGCCCGACGGTCACGCCACGGAAATCCTTTCGACGCTCGAATGACGTACCTCTCACACCCCGTTCGGAGAATGCGCGACGACCCGAGAGACGAATCGGTGACGCTCGTGCTTCGATTGGGCGATGCAGACCCCGAAGGGGTCGAATCGCGCGTCGAAGCACTCGGCGGCGAAGTCGATGCCGAACTCGCGTTCGAGTCTCTGCGCGTCGTCGTTCCCCAGGAATCCGTCGCCGACCTCTGTGAAATCGACGACTTGGATGCCATCGAAACCGCCGCCACGCTCGGCATCGGGTCGGGCGATACGGAAGAGGACACGGAGTTAGACGATGTCTAAGCCGACAGTAGGAACTGTCGAAAATGACTATCTAAACGAGATGGCCGTTCCGGACACCCGGATGTCCCCTCGAACGACAGTACATTCCATGCCTATCGATACACCGTCGAGGGTCAAAATTTTCGGGGGTGGTCTAATCGCTTCTTACGTGCGTCACCTCGACCATCAGGTCGGGGTGGTTTGCTTCGGGATAGCGCAGCGTCCACGAGCGGTCGAACTCGATACCTCGGTGGTGGCCCTTCAACAGGAGGTCGCCGAGCACGTCGCGGAAATCCTTGACGACGGCCTGCTCCGGCGGTTTCGTCGGCTGTGGTGGGTTCATTAGTACTTCTGTCCCACCCTTTTCCAAATGCGTAATTTCGACCATCAGGTCGGACAGGTCGTCGTCTGGATAGCTGAACGTCCACGAGCGGTCGAACCGGCGGTCGTTTTTGTACGCCGTACTCAACACCATTTTCAGCGTACTCCGGAACTCCTCGGGGGAGGCCATCCAGAGGGGGACGCTCTGGGTGCGGCTCATAAAAAACGGACAGGCACCGTATCGGTATAAAACCGGCCGATAGTTGTGGGCGGTCGGTCGGCCAACAACAGTTCACAAAGCGGGACGCGACGTTAAGAGCAGATTAATTCTGTCTCCCGATGGTTGTGTCGTCTGAATTAGTCGTTTCTGTAGTGAGAACATATCCCGGTTGCGTCCTGTGAATCAACAATAAATGGTTTGGCAGACGTCATCAGAATTCGGGTCGAACAGTTGAGAGATATGAAAGTATGTCTGAAGTGATTTTATTTTAAACCTGTCCTCACATCGAAGATGATGCTGACGCGTTCGATTACACGAACCGACAGTGTCGTCGTTGAGATACGCAGAACGGAGGAACGACCGCGAGTTTCAGCAATCGAGAGTCGTTCCGTCGCGTGGGTTGCCCTCGGCGTCCGTTCCTTTGGTTCGGTACGTTTCGTCGTCGGTCACGAGGTACGCCGCTTTGACGAGATAGTCGCGGTGTTCGTCGGGTTCGTCGCCCGACGATTTTGTCACGCCGAACGCCGTCTCCAGTTTCACGTATTCACCCTCGGAGCGCGCTTCGGTTTCGATAACTTGTGGCTCCAGCGAGTCGCCTATCGTCTCGTCGTCATCGACAATCTCGCGTTCGATGTACTGGCGCTCGCATGCTTTGACGCGGTTTTCGACAGCGTTGTCGGAGTCGGTCGGCGTGGATTCGTCCGAGTCGCCAGAATCGGTCGTTGTTGGTGAACGATCTCCTTCTGTCTCAGTAAGACATCCAGCAGTTGTAATGACGATGATGCTGCCTATCAAAGCTCTCCGATTCATGTTTATATTCAAATATTTTATAATAAGATTTTCCGATATGGTAAATCGTTCGGTACTGTCTACTTGAGTTAGTTTGAGGAACGAGCAGGTGGTTGAGTAGCTTGTTTAGAGGTTCTCGCAATCCTGCTCAGCGAAGGTTTAGAAGAAATTTGGAAGAACGAGCGGACGATGACGCCGACGGCGAGTCACGGTGAACGAAGAGATTATCGAATGCGATGTTTCACATCCTCGTGAATGGCGTGTCCCTCGGGAAGGTTGGCGAGTCGAATCCGCCGACCGTCTTTTGTTTCGAGTTCTATCGTCCGCGTTCCGAGTCGGCGGTCGATACGCCCCTGCTGAATCGAAATCTCGGTAACATCCCGAAATTCGAGTCGCCACTGCACTTCGGTCAACCACTCGTCGTACCCCACGATTTCGTCGTCGTACACACGATAGGTCATGTGACCGTATTCGGCGACGTACTCTGCGGTTTTCACCGGAACGAACGCGACAGTGAGAACAACTGTCGTAATCGCCATCACCCCGGCCATCCACCACAGGTCGCTTCCGACCGCAAGAATCCCCGCGAAACTGACGACCCACAGCGGCCCGAGCAGGCCGTAGTACCAGTATTTCATCAAATCGGACAGGAATGCGCGAGCGACACCCGCTCGGGCAACGGTTTCACGATTTGCGGAGATTTCGATACTCGGTTTCCCCTCCGGCGATTCGATACAAGTGGGTTCTATCCAGTTCGGTTCGTCTCGAAAATACCGCGTCACTCGGTTCCAGTGTTTCGGGATTCGACCGGGACGGTGGCGAAGCAGTTCGTAGCCGAGTTTCACCAGCACGAATAGCACGAATATCGTCGGTGGGGAGGCCCTGTCGGCGGCCATCAACAGCACCAAGCCGCCGACGAAGAGGAAATACTGTCCCGCCTGCTGGTACAGACCGAGGTCGGAAACCCTTTCGAACTGTCGCCGTCCGAGGGAGGCCTCCCGAACCACGATTCCACGACTGACGAAACAACAGCCAGCGACGAACAGCATCGTCACCGTCGAAAGTTTCGTGAGAGCGCCGAAACTGAGCCATCCGAGTGGGTCGAGCGCGAGTGAGAGAATCACCAGCGGTACTGCGCCGCCGAGGAGGAGGCGAACTGCTGTCGAAGCGTTCCGCGGATACACTGGTGGGTAGCCCCCCGCGATTTCGAGTTCCCCGATTTTCCGCCTGAATCCCTCGAACTGAAGCACTTCGTCTTCGAGTGCCAACGCTTTTGTGGGGTCGTGCGTTCGTTCTGCGAACAGGATTTCCACCGCAGACCAGAAGAGAACTGTCCAGATTTCTAGCCAGTACAGCAGTTGAAGGGTTCCGAAATGCCAGTTCAAAAACGCGAGGCCCATCAACGGAAGGAGGGTTGTCAGGATGAGCGCAAGCAGTGGCCGTGTGGTGGATGGCTTCGCGTTCAGACTCCGATTCATGGACTGTATTCAAGGTTACGTCGATTATGTGATATTTCGTCCGATTTTGAGATAACACTCAACGAAATGGATCCTGAACAAAGAGTTTGAAGCCAAGGGTGGGATTTGAACCCACGTATTCTCGATTACAAATCGAGTGCTTGAACCACCCAAGCTCCCTTGGCGCAGATGGTGATTGTGGCTACTCCTTTGAGTGGTTATCGTTTTCGACCGATTTTTCCAGCTCGATTCGATGCGGTTCGTACCCCCGACTTTGGTACAGTCTTCGGGCGTTTTTGTTCTTCGCCATCACTTCCAAGGCCAACCGCTCGGCCCCGCGCTCGACGAGTGCCGTTTCGGCGGCGTCCAACAGTTCCGAACCGATTCCCGAATCGCGGTGTTCGGGTTCGACGTAGACGTTCTGGATGATGCCGCGAGTCGTCGCCTGTTCGTACATCCCCGATTGCAGGTCGAACATCACGAATCCGACGATGTCAGTCTCACGGGCAACGAGCAGGGTGTTTTCGATGACGTGCCGAGCGACGCTGTCGCGGATAGTGTCGCGGTTCTCGTCCGGAAGAAAATGTGAACCGTGCGCACGTTGGTCGCACGCGAGTTCGACCCAGAGGTCGGTGACGGTGTCCATGTCCCCGCTCGTCGCCGCCTCTATCGTGACCATTTCTGCTGTGCTAGCTATCGTGAGAGTGCTTCCACCGCGGGGAGCGGGTCGCCGGTCAACATCCGAAGGCACGCGCCGCCGCCCGTGCTGACGTGGTCGAATCCGGACAGGCCGAACTTCCGAATCGCGGCCGCGGTGTCGCCGCCGCCGACGATGCTGTACTCGGCGTTCACGGCTTCGGTGTACAGTTCTCTGGTTCCGTCGGCGAAGGTGTCGTCCTCGAAGACGCCTGCTGGCCCGTTGAGGATGACGGTTCCGGCATCCCGGAGAATTTTCGAATAGGCGGTGATGGTGGCGTTGCCGATGTCCATCGCACCCTCGTCTTCTTTCGGCGGGAAGTCGCCGCGCGTGATTTCCGCACGTTCGCCGTCGCGGGAGACTGCCGCGTCTTTCGGCAGGTGAATCTTATCGCTGTAGGCTTCGAGGAGGTCTGCGGCGTCGTCGATGTAGTCCCAGTAGCCTTGGTCGTGGATAAAGTCCGCGCTGGCGTCACCGAGGTCAGCACCGTCGGCGAACAGGAAGACGTTGCCGACGACGCCCGCCGTCAGGACATGGTCTGCGAGGTCGCGCTCCAGCACGTTCTTTGCGACGGCGATGGAGTCGGATACTTTCGCACCACCGACGACGTACACCCGCGGGCGAGGTGTCGCGTCGATGTCGCCGAGGACGTCGAGTTCGTTCTCCATGACTCTGCCGACGTAGCCCGGAAGCCGCGTCGGAAAGCCGACGAGCGAGGGCTGAGAGCGATGGGCCGCCGCGAATGCGTCGTTGACGTAGGCGTCGAGTTCGGGAACCAGACGGTCAACCAGATGGGTTTCGGCGGCCTCTTCGGCCGGGAACTCCATGTACTCCTCGCTGTAAAAACGGGTGTTTTCGAGGACGACCGCTTCGCTCTCGCGGAGGTTTGTGACCGCTGTTCGCGCATCGCCCGAGAATGTCGCGTCGCAGTGGGAGACGGGGTAGGATAGTAGTTCGTCCAGTCGCTCCGCGTGCGGGGAGAGGCTTGCGAAATCGTCGCTCCCGGGCCGCCCTTGGTGCGCGAGAATCGCCACCTTACCGCCGCGTTCCAACAGTTCCGAGAGGGTATCGACGTGCGCCCGGAGTCGCGCGTCGTCGGCGAGGTCACCGGACTCGGTCAACGGACTGTTGATGTCGATGCGCACGCCGAGGGTCGTCCCTTGGACGGCGAGGTCGTCCAGGGTCTGAATAGGCATACCTGTGCCTCCAACACCGCTCGGCATATGTGTGTCGGTAGCTGGTACTGAAAATAAACACACTTTCGAGTAAACAGTGGAAAAACAAAAGAATCGGACATAATTGTCGAACAATCGGAAGTATGCCGCCGTTACCGAAATTCGCCCGGTGACTCTGTCGGAAAGGTTTAATAGTTTGACCGGAACCGATTATCGTGTGGAGAGTTACCAATGGACGGCGTAAATGAAACCTATTCACGTGGACGACGCCTCGTTGTCGAGCGACCACTGCTCGTGGTTGTCGGCCTCTTTGCGGCGCTTCTCGTCGTGGATTTCGTAAGCCGCCTGCTATCCGGCGACCTACTCGTGTCCGACGTCGGTTCGCTCGTCTGGAGCGGACTCATGCGCGGACTCATTATTGGCCTTGCCGGAATCGGGCTATCGATGACGTACAGTATTCTGAACTTCGCCAACTTCTCTCACGGCGATTACATCACGAGCGGCGCGTTCACCGGTTGGGCGGTAACGTATCTCGTATCCGGGTTCAGCCAATCCAGCCTTCCGGGCTTGCTGTTGGTCGGAGCGGGCGGAACGGTGTACGCGAGCGACCTCAACATAACCATTGCGACGACGCCAATCGCGGTCATTTTGGGACTCGTTCTCGCCGGGCTGGGAACGATTGCACTTGCACTGTTCATCGACCGCGTGGTATACAGACCGATGCGCGATGCGGGCGGTATCGCCCTGCTCATCACCAGCGTCGGCGTGGCGTTCATGCTTCGATACCTCATCGTGTTCGTCTTCTCGACGCAGAACCGCGGCACGACGGCGTCACAGGAGATACCTTCGTGGCGGCTTCTGCTCTGGGACGGAACCGTTCCCGTCACTGCACACGACCTCACCTTGCTCGTTTCGACGGTGGGGCTGATGGTCGGCGTTCACGTCCTGCTTCAGCGAACGAAACTCGGCAAGGCGATGCGCGCCATGGCCGACAACGAAGACCTCGCGCGAATCACCGGGATTCCGACCGAGCGCGTCATTCGCTGGACGTGGATAATCGGCGGCGGCCTGACCGGGGTCGCTGGCTACCTGATGGTTCTCTGGACGGGAACCATCGACTTCCAGTTCGGTTGGCTCCTGTTGCTCCCGATTTTCGCCGCGGTCATCCTCGGCGGCATCGGGTCGATTTACGGCGCGATTCTCGGCGGGTTGGTCATCGGACTGACATGGGACTTGGCCATCATCTGGATTCCGGGTGAGTTCGGCCGGGCCGCCGCGTTCGGCATGATGATTCTCATCCTGCTGTTTAAGCCGCAGGGACTGTTCGCAGGGAGGACGACCGCATGAGCGCGAGTTTCCGCGATTTCGAAGTCAGCGACACGATGCTCATCATCGGCGCGCTTCTCGGCCTGTACGCGCTGTACCTCCTCGCCGGGTCGGCGCTCGGCTACTCGTTCCGCGGCCAGTTGAACTCCCTCGCGCGCCTCACGTTCCTCATTGCGGTGTACGGAATGTTGGCGCTCGCGTTGAACCTACAATGGGGATACACCGGGCTGTTCAACATCGGCATCGCGGGATTCATGGCTGTCGGATTGTATACGATGGCCATCGTCTCGAAACCACCGGCAAGCGCGACTGCAGGGGCCGCGACCGTGTCCGGACTTGGCCTGCCTCTCTGGGTCGGCATCATCGCCGGAATGCTCGCGGCGGCGCTTCTGGGCTTGCTCATCGCGCTTCCGGCGTTACGGTTACGGGCCGACTATCTCGCCATCGTGACCATCGCGATGTCCGAAATCGTTCGGTTCACCGTGATGTCGAACCAGTTCCAGAACGTCGTGATATTCGGCAGAAACCTCGGAACCGGCGGCGGTCGCGGTCTGCTGTTGAACTACGACGACCCACTGCAACCGCTGTTCGACAGCGCCCCCTACGCGGCGGTGGAGAACGCGCTGAATCCGCTCGTGGGCGGCAGTGTCGGGCCGGTACTCGATTCGCTAACTTACGCAATCATCCTGATGGGATTCGTCGCCGGATTCTACTGGTTGCTCAAGCGAACCGGCGAATCGCCGTTCGGTCGTGTTCTCAAGGCCATCCGGGAGGACGAGGAGGTTGCGAACGCCCTCGGCAAGGACACCGACCGGTTCAAAATCAAGTCGTTCATGCTCGGGTGTGCACTGATGGGACTGGCTGGCATCCTCTGGCAACTCCGGCAGGGTGCCATCACGCCGACATCGTTCAGACCGCAGGTGACGTTTTTCGTCTGGTTGGCCCTCATCATCGGCGGTGCGGGGTCGAACACCGGTAGCGTTCTCGGTGCGGCGGTGTTCGCCGGTCTGCTGTTCCAAGGGCCGCTGTACCTGAAGAACATCATTCGGCAGGTGTACGACGTTTCGGCGTCGCCGAACACGTTCGCCGACGCAATCGGCCCGGTATTCGCGGGCAACATCACGCCGTTCGTCGCGTACACCATCAACAACATCAACGCGTTGCAGTTGGTCATCATGGGCGTCGTGCTCATTTTGATAATGCAACGCCGCCCTGAGGGCGTGCTCGGCCACCGCAAGGAGGAGGCCGCGAGCATTCCGCTCTCGCGTCCGCGCAGTGGCGGTGGCACGCCTGAACCGAAACCCGCGACTGACGGTGGCGAACAAGGAGGTGACGGACAATGACTGCAAGCGAATCCGAACAGAGAGAAACGCTCGACATCGGGCGTGAAACGGTGGATTTGAGCGAAACGCCGCTTCGAGTCGAAAATCTCCGCAAGACGTTCGGCGGAATTACTGCGGTTGACGGCGCGACGTTCTCCGTCGAACAGGGGTCGTTCACCGGACTCATCGGGCCGAACGGGGCCGGAAAATCGACCACGTTCAACCTCATCACCGGCGTCTATCAACCGGACGGCGGCGCGGTGTACTTCGACGACGAGGACATCACCGGACAGCGCCCGTACCAAATCGCCAATCGCGGACTGGTGCGGACGTTCCAAATCGCCCGCGAACTCGCGGAGATGACAGTGCTCGAAAACATGATGCTCGCGCCGAAAGCGCAGGAGGGCGAGAAACTCTGGCGGTCGGTGACGCCCGGACTTCGAGGCAGCGTCGAACAACAGGAAGAAGAAGTCCTTTCTCGCGCGTGGGAAATGCTCGATTTCTTCGAAATCGAGCATCTCGCGGGTGAATATGCGGGCAACCTCTCCGGCGGCCAGCGAAAACTGCTGGAGATGGCGCGGGCGCTCATGACCGACCCGCAGATGGTTCTACTGGACGAACCGCTGGCGGGCGTCAACCCGTCGCTTGAAAAGAAACTGCTGAAACACGTCCACGAACTGCGCGAACGTGGCTACACGTTCCTGCTCGTGGAACACGACATGGACGTTATCATGAACAACTGCGAACACGTCATCGTGATGCACCAAGGCAAGGTGCTCGCCGAGGGCGAACCGGCGGAAATCCGCTCGAACGAGCAGGTCATCGACGCCTATCTGGGGGACGAAGTCTGATGGCACTCCTCGAAATCGACAGCCTCGACGCGGGGTACGGCGAAGACTTGCAAATCCTCGACGACGTGGATATGCGCGTCGAAGATGGCGAGTACGTCACCATCGTCGGGCCGAACGGGGCCGGGAAATCGACCGTGATGAAATCCGTCTTCGGACTGACGACCTACATGGGCGGAACGGTCACCTTCGAAGGAACCGAAATTCAGCGGAAGACGCCGGAGCAAATCATCCACCAGGGACTTGGCTACGTCCCGCAGAACGACAACATCTTCGGGTCGCTCTCCGTGCAGGAGAACTTGGAGATGGGCGCGTACATTCTAGACGAAGTGCCGGACGACGCGCTTTCCGAGGTGTTCGAACGCTTTCCGATTCTCCACGAGCGCAGGGAACAGAAGGCCGGAACGATGTCCGGCGGCCAACAGCAGATGCTCGCCATGGGGCGGGCGCTGATGCTCGACCCCGACTTGCTGATGCTTGACGAACCGAGCGCGGGATTGGCTCCCGACCTCGTGGCCGAGATGTTCGACAAGGTTGACGAAATCAACGACTCCGGCACCGCGATTCTGATGGTCGAGCAGAATGCGAAGGAGGCTCTACGGCGCTGCGACCGCGGCTACGTCCTCGTACAGGGTGGCAACCGGTTCATGGACACTGGAGACGCCCTGCTGGCCGACGATGAGGTCAGACAGGAGTTCCTCGGCGGCTAACCCCGATTTTCTTTCACTGAAACGGTGCTTTGCCCGGTCGTTCAACTCAGTACAATCCGGGCGTAACTATCTCCGAACGTCCGTATTTCATCGTGAAAACGCCCATTCCTGCCAGAAACAAACCGGTGACGCTCACGACGAACTGTACGATTGGCATGCTCAAGAATGACTGTTCAAGTACTACTCCGAAGTCACACATAAATGACACTCTCCCGGTCAGTCCAAAAGAAAAGAGTACCGTTGGCGCAAGACCAATCGTAATCATGAGTATTCCCAAGACAGCGCCGCTGAAGTCCGAATCTCCGGGAGCCATTTACTGACAGTACAACACGCTGTCGCTTCTGCCTTTTTATTAGCCGATTCGCTCGAACTCCGATGTGAACGCCACCTTTCGAATCGCGAGAATCGCGACGAAAAACGGCGTGGTGAATCCGATTTCCGTTACCCGCCCAACGCCTGATTGATGACCGACGTGTACGACGATTCGCCGATGTTGAACGCGACTTGGTTGTTGACCTGTCCGTCGTGGTCTTGCTGGAACGACTGCGAGAACTGTTCGGACAACTGTTGGCCGTAGTCGTTGTTCACGAACAGGGTGGAAGCGGATTGTGCGCCGAGTCGTTCGGCCGCGACTTGTGCCATCACTTGCCCCTGAAGCAGGTCGCTCGGTGCGGTTCGGAAGACGTAGTCGTTGTCCTGCAAGCGCGAGACGGTAATCGCGGTACTGGACGGTGAACAGCCGACGATTTCGTTCGGGATGTACACCTCGCTCGAAACCGGGATGTTGTTCCCCGACGATGCCGGGCCGGAGATGGCCGGATAGCCCGCGTTGACGAGCGCGTTCGCACCCGAGAGTGCCGGTTGTCTGGATGTTTGCGTGTCTTCGACCTGCGTTTCGACTTGCAGGTCTACGTCGGCCTGATTCACCTGCTGAATCGGGATTCTGGACGCTTGAATCATGGGCGTCCCGACGGAGCCGAGGTCGCCGGTTTCCGGAAGCAGGATACCGACTCTGATGGTTCGTCCGGTTCCGCCGGGTGCGTTGTTCGCGCTCGGCCCGCCCGCGTTGCTCTCGAATCGCCGCGTGTTCACGGTTCTGATGCCGTCCTCGGTCTGCGGCGCGAACTGCCACACGTCGTAAGATGCCGCGGCGGGGTCGCCGTTCTGATCGAAGTTGGTCGTACTCGATGCTCCTTGGTAGTTGATGTCGTCTCCGTTCGCGGCGGCTTGAACTCCCTCCACAAAGTTCTGTGGGCCGTACTCCTGCCCGCCGGGGTTAGCGATTCGGCGCATCTGTTCGCGGATGGCCGACCCGGTGTTCTCGCCTGCTGCGGCGTTCGCCAGAATCAGGATTGCGACCGAATCGTAGGACTGCGAGGTGAACACGCCCGGTGGTTGGTTGTACTGGTCTTGGAACAGTTGATTGAACGCATCTTGGTTCGGTCCGGCGGCGGCGGGTGCGGTTCCGGTGACGTTCTGCATGTCGTTGCCGACTTCCTGCGGAAGCGTCGATGACTGTAGGCCGTCCGGAACGAGAACGTCGAGGTTCTGTCCGGTTGCGTACAGGTCGCGGAACAACTGAATGCCGCTTTGCGGATAGCCGATAATAGTGAGCATATCCGGGCCGCCGTCCTGTTGGAGCGACCCCATCAGGCCAGCGGTCGTCGCGACACCTACGCCACCCATCCCCCGAAGGTAGGTGCGACGGTCGATTTTGTGTCTCATACCCGGGGGAACTGTCGTCGTTCTGCAGGAAAAGTCTATTTTAAACTATCGTTATAGATTTTGGTCGATTCATCCCTCCGTTACCGATACAACAGGTGTCAGAATCGATGACCGTTTTTACAGAGCGGCGTCCAGCGGGGAGAACGGAATTAGTTCGAATCCGTCGCTTTGTTGATGACGGAGGTGTAGGAGTTTTCGCCCTTGTTGAACGACACTTTGTTCAGGATTTCGCCGTCCTGTTCTTCCGTGAATGCCGAGGAGAACTTCTCGGATAACTGCTGGCCGTAGCTGTTGTTCACGAACAGCGTCGAGGCGGTGCTGCCGCCGAGTCGCTCGGCGGCGACCTGTGCCATAACTTGTCCCTGAAGCAGGTCGCTCGGGGCTGTGCGGAAGACGAAGTCGTTGTCCTCCAAATTCGTCACCGTGAGCGCCGTGCTCGACGGCGAACAGCCGACGATGCTCTGTTTGGTGAACACCTGTTTGCTCACCGGGATGAAGTTTCCGGACGAAGCAGGGCCACAGATGGCCGGGTAGCCCGCGCTGACGAGTGCGTTCGCACCGGAAAGCGAGGCCTGTTTCGTGGTTTGTGAATCCTCGACTTGCGAGTCAACTGTCACGCTGATTCCCGCGTCGTTCACCTGTTGAATCGGCAAGTTCGCCGCCTGAATCATCTGGCTCCCGACGGAACCGAGGTCGCCGGTTTCCGGAAGCAGAATACCGACCATGATTTCACGGTCTTGGCCGCCGGGCGAACTGTCCGCCATGTTGCCACCAGCGTCGCCGTCGAAGTTGATGGTATCGACGGTTTCCGAACCCGCATCCGTATCCGGAGCGAACTTCCACACGTTGTAAGCCGCGGAGGCCGGGTCGCCCTTCTCGTTGAAATCGACCACACTGGATGCGCCCTGATAGTTGATGTCCTCACCGCGTGCCGCGGCTTCGACCGCTTCCACGAAGTTTTCGGGGCCGAACTCCTGCCCACCGGGGTTGGCGACTCGACGCATCTGGTCGCGTATCTTTTGACCATCGTTCGCACCCGCCGCCGCGTTGGCGAGGATGAGGATGGCAACCGCATCGTAGGAGTGTGCGGTAAACACGCCCGGCGCGCTGTCGTATTCGTCGCGGTACATCTCCGTGAACGCCTCTTGATTCGGCCCGGAGGCGGCCGGAGCGGTTCCGGTGACGTTCTGCATGTCGTTGCTGACCTCCTTCGGGAGGTCAGCGTCGAGCAGTCCGTCGGGAACGATAATGTCGTGGCTTCCGTCGGTGTTTTTGTAATAGTCGCGGAACAGTTGGATACCGCTTTGCGGGTAGCCGATAACGTTGATAACGTCCGGGCCACCACCGTTTCCGCCGCCATTTCCGTCTCCATTGCCATCACCATCTCCAGCGCCGCCACCGCCGATACAGCCCGCAAGACTGGCGATTCCAGCGGTTCCGACACCTTTCAAAACGTCACGTCGTTCGATACCATATCTCATGGATAGAGATGGGTATCGACTCATGGAATATAAAACTACCTTTCGAGATTTTTAAAATTCGGCTCGATAGACGCTATTTGCAGAAGATGTCGCCGAGCTATCTAGTATTCGCGGCAGTCGGTACAGACCAGTTGGCCGTTGACGTTCGCTAGTTCCCGCGTGAGTTTGCCACAGACCTCACAGATGCTTTGCCCTTCGTATTCGGTGTCGCCGCCGTTCGTTTCCATCGTTCCGACGAGTTCGGCGTCGCTCACCTCCGGTTCGGGAGAGGACGTAATGCTCGACGGCGATGCCGAGGCAGAAATCACGTCCCGTTCGGTGAGCAGGCCGACCATCTCGTCGTCGCGGGTGACGACGAGCCGTCTGATTCCCTGTTGTGCCATTACCCCCGCGGCGTCGGCGAGACTGCGGTCTGCCCGCATCGAGACGACAGGACTCGTCATCGCGTCGGCGACGGTGGTTTCGGTAGCATCTCTTTCGTCTGCGACGAGGCCGACGACGTCCGATTCGGTCATGATTCCCACCGGTTCGCGTCCCCGAAGGACGACGACGCTCCCCACGCCTTCCGTCTGCATGAGTTGTACTGCGCCGAGAACGGAGTCAGATTCACTGACCCCCACGTATTCGCGGGTCATCATATCCCGGATTGTGACTTCAGCGTCCATATGTGAACGTTTGACACAACTATGCTAAAAGCTATCCCCGGCACCTTTATTCCCGTCTCCCGCGAATATCTACGGTCTGCCGCCAGAGTCCAGTTCGTTACTGGAACTCCACGTTACTGCCGTCCGCGCGACACGTTTCGAGCGCGTGCTTTGCCGCCATTCCGGCATCCTGCGGAACGCGACCGTTGCCGACGCCAACTTTCAGTTCGACTTCCACCGTGTCCCGAACGTGTCGAATGGCGTCTTCGTATTCGGCCTCGTCCAATTCCGGGCAAACCGCGATGACGTTGTCGCCGCCGACGAAGAAAGAGAGGGAATCGTGGGCTTCGCGCATGTACCTCATCAGTTCCGCATAGCCCTGCTCGATGTGAATGAACGAGTCGAAGGCGTTCACTTCGTCGGTGAAGTTGCCGGTCATGTCGTTCACGTCGAAATGCGCGATTTGGATGTCGTCGTCGGTTCGGAACTCCTCGTCAATTGTCCGTCCGCGAAGGATTTCCCGACGTGACTTGTCCTGTGCGCTTCCCGCGTCCTGCAACTGTTCGGTTGCGTCGGCGAGCGCCTGCACTGGGCTGGTTCCGGTGGCGACACCGAGGCTGACCGTCACCGGGTAGCGGTTTCCGACCGATTCTTGTACGAGCGCGTGGTCGTCCATCGACAGGCCGTTGGTCACCGCAATCATGTTGTCGAACCGGGTGAAAAAGACGTAACCCTGCCGATTGCCGATGAGTTGCGAGAGGTCGGCGTACAGACGCGATTGGAGCGTCTGGAGGTCTACTTCCCGGCGCGGTTCCGGCGTCACGGTCCACGGACCGTAGTTGTCGATTTGAACCAACGTAATCTGGGCGTTCGTCACTGTTGGCTGTGGGTTTGACGTACTGGCCTATAAGTTGTCCTAATCGTGATTTGCGTCTCAGAAATGAGAACCGTTAGTGATACCTTATCGAGTAGTATCTACAACTACATTAACATTTATATATATGAGTAAAAAGAGGATTGCAAGCAAGGACAGGGTCAACACGGTCAGCAATCCATTCCAACCTAGTGTATTATCGAGAATTTATTTATATTAAATAAATAAGTTCATAAAATGCAGCCACTAGAATCCCTTGCTTGCCCAACAGCCGGGCCGATACCTGCGCTGGGAACGTTGCTGCTCTACGTCGGTAGTGCTATTCTACTGTATTCGATTTCAATTGTAGCATCGTTTTCAACTGGTGTGTTTCTCACGGAAGTTGGATTTTTAAATCGAGTTAGTGGACAGAGGTCTAGTTCAGAACTGAACGACAGTGAACCGACCATATTTGACTGGTCTCGCCAGTTCGAAATGGTAATTCTGTACGGTGGTGGTGCTATATCACTCCAAACCGTATACGGATTTACGTGTCCTGTAGACAGTTCTATTCCAATACTAACCCACGTTTTACAGAACGTCAGTTTTCAAATCGGATTGTTGGTTCTACTGGTCACGCTGTTGCTTCACGGGGGCGTGAGTCACCTCTCAAATCGCTTTGATTTTATCGAACGTTACCAGCAGCATATGAAAGGAGTGCTACTGATTTTGGTTATCGCATTTTCGGTGTATCAAGCTCCTTTTTCTTTATTCACACTTTTCCTGTTCTTTGTGGCAATCACCGTCAAGTTGGTTCAAACAGATTCGTGGTCCATCCGGATTTTGATGGCTTTCTGCTGGCTCTACCTACTAATTGGCTTCGTGCTGGCTGTCCTCTATATTTTCTAACCATATGAATCGCCCGGTGAATTTCGAGAGATTCAAACATCCGTTCCACCTGTTCCCCACAATGACCATTCCGTCGTTCGTTATCGGCATCGCCGGGGGAACCGGTGCGGGAAAAACCACCGTTGCCCGCGAGGTAACCGAGGACGTGAGCGACTCCGTCACTCGCATTCCGATGGACAACTACTACGAAGACCTCTCACACCTCAATTTCGAGGAGCGCGCGGAAGTCAACTACGACCACCCCTCGGCGTTCGAGTGGGAACTGCTCCGCGACCATCTCGATGAACTCCTCTCCGGTCAGACCATCGAGATGCCCCAGTACGATTTCACGATTCACAACCGGAAAGAAGAACGCGTCACGGTCGAACCGACCGACGTGGTGATTCTCGAAGGGATTCTCGCCCTCTACGATTCGGAAATCAACGAGATGCTGGATTTGCAAGTGTACGTCGAAACCGACGCCGACGTTCGCATCCTCCGGCGAATCGAGCGCGACGTGGTAGACCGCGAGCGCGACCTCGAAGGCGTCATGAACCAATATCTCTCGACGGTGAAACCGATGCACGAGCAGTTCGTCGAACCGACGAAAAAGCACGCCGACCTCATCATTCCGGAAGGTGCGAATCGCGTCGCCGTCAACCTGCTTGAGGAGAAAGTACAGGCAGAAGCCAGAAGCCATCCGACGTGGAACGTAGACGAGGAACTGAACCTTTCTGACGACCACGCAGACAGGGATAGCCGACGCGTGCCGCAGACTGCCGCGACATCCGACGGTAGCGGAGAACGGTGGCACTCGGCGGAAAATCGAGAGTAGGTAGGGTTAGTCCGCTGATTCGCGGTTCTCAGGCTCGTTTCTTTTCCGGGTTTTCGCCGACCGGGTGGTAGTCCCAGAAGCCACCGGAACGCATTGCGGCACCGACGCCGCGGTGGAAATTCACAATCGTCTCGTACTCTGCCGGTTCGACGTGCTCGAAGATGTCGGCGACGCTCACGACGCTCTTGTAGTTGATGCGAATCGGTTCGTCTGCGTGTTCCTCGGCGAATTCCTCGCTGGAAAGCGGGAAATCCTCGTCTTCGTCCAGTTTCTTTGCGAGGATTGCGAGTCCGTACTTCCGTCCGCCCTCGCTCCCTTCCTCGCCGTCTGGGTCGTGGGGCCAGTCCATGTTCGCACGTCAGTCCGGGGGGACGAAAAGGATTCCCTTCCGTCGTCAGCTCGCGGGTATCTATACACGACTGTCGTTCGACGACGACTGCCCACTTTTTACGAGACTGCGATGGTCACGGCGAAGTCGCTCCGAGATGGCCTGATGGGACACCCCAATTCGTCCGCGAGGTCTTCCGTGGTTGCGTTCCGTGGAATGTCGTAGTAACCGCGGTCGATTGCGGTTTGGAGCGTTTCGTACTGCTGTGTCGTGAGTCCCCGCGAATTTTCGGTCAGCGTCGTCTGCTCGTGAACGTTTTGGATTTCGACGGGGTATCCGGCATCGCGGCACGATTCGTAGACGGAAGAAAGCGCGTCTCGGTCACCAGATTGGATTCGAAACCGCCACTCGCTGTTCGCCGCATGCGCGGCGAGAACTGTCGTATCACTTTCCGCCAGCAGATGAACAATTTTTCGACCGGTTTCACACCAGTTCATCCAGAACAGTCCGCGGTTGCCACGAGTCGTAAGAAGGGTAACATCGGTAACAGAGGGGTCGGTTTCCAACGCCGACTGAAGAACTGCAATATCCGACGCAGTCGCCTGCATCTGCGGCATAACGTGTTCGGCATCGTGTGCGACGACTCCCACGATTTCGAATCTGGCTCCGGGGATTCGGGAGAACGCTTCGCGGAGCGCAAATTCGCTCGCCGGGAGTGCAATTTCGGCAATCGTACTCACCCGAAGGAAATGAAAGAGAACCCAATTCCCTTTTCTGCTTGCCAAATCATGTACGTTTAAATCGGACCGTCTATTTCGGTCGGAATAGTTCGAGAGAATTGCACTTTAGTAGGTGTATAATTAACTCCGTAGAACGGCGAGAACGGGTCATGGTGCCGCACGCGAGGGGGATTTGAGAAACATGTCAGGCGCGTCATCGGGTGGATTTATTCACGGTGCACTCATCGGTGGTGGACTGGTCTTTTTCGTCGCTGGGATGATTATCGTTGCGGGGATTCCCGGAATCCTCGGGTCGTCAACGGGCGGAATGGACGACGGGACGACATCCGCACCGACGGAAACACAAACCAATACACAGCCGACCGAAACCACCGGAGAGCAGTCAACGACTGAATCAGCACAGTCCACGACCCAGCAACCGCAAACGACGCAAACCACGACACCGCCAACGACACAGACGACTACAGCAGAGCCAGCCGAGGAAACCGTGCGTTACCGCGTCAACGTCGGTGGCCAGCGAATTGCGATGTCTGATGGCGGTCCCGACTGGGAACAGGACTCCGAACAGCGCCCATCACGGTTCGGAAACGCACGCGAAAGCGGCAGTCACACGAACACGACGAGCGACCGAATCGCAACGACGCCGTCCGTCCCCAGCGGAGCGCCCGAAGCGGTCTTCCAGAGCAGGCGATACGACGCAGACAATCCGAACGACTTCAGCGACAACACGGAAATGCAGTATCGGTTCCCGGTCGAGGATGGCAGATACGTCGTCCGTCTCTACTTCGTGGAGTCGTACTTCGGTAACTCCGGTTGGAACGATTACGACGAGAAAGGGCCGCGAAAATTCGACGTCGAAATCGAAGGGGAGCGGGTTCTCGACGATTACGACATGTACGAAGAACTCGGCCACGACAGAGGGACGATGAAATCGTTCGCCGTAGAACCGGACGACGGCGCGATTGACGTGCGCTTCCTCCACGAAATCGAAGACCCGATGCTTTCGGGTATCGAGGTCGTTCGCGTGGGTGGGAACGGAAACGCACAGAACGATAGAACCAGCGATTGGAACGACAACGAAGACGATTGGAGAGACGACAACGATGGTCGGGATACTGGCGAAGACGAAAACAACTGGTGGGACGACGCGAATGATGACGAAGATAATTCTGCGTGGGACGGCTGGAACGAGATTTCGAGTCCGGATTCTGCGCTCGCGCTCGCTCACCGATTCCACTCTCGAAGCACCGACTCGTGATGTTCGTCCAGTAGCGGCGCACGAGTCCCGGGTTCCGGCGGTGTCTCGGTCATCTTAATCGGCGTCCCCGCAATCGTCACGGTTTCGTCGCTTCCGGGTTGTTCGACGGAAACCAGCATATCTCGGTCGTGAATATGCGGATCTGCGAATACGTCCGAAACGTCTTGTACCGGTGCGCAGGGAACGAGTCCGTCGAGTTTGTCGAGAACCGTCTTCATGGTTTTATCCGCCATCCACGATTCGATTTCCGCGCGGAGTCGCTCGCGGTCTTCAAGTCGGTCGTCTCCTGTCGGATACTCCTCGACTAGTTCGGGGCGGTTCATGGCCTCACAGAGTGATTGCCAGTGGCCGTCGCTGAAGGCCGCGACGACGAGATATCCGTCCCATGCTTCGAACGCATCGTACGGAAACAGCGTCGGGTGTGCGTTTCCTTCACGACCCGGAACATCGCTGGTGTAGGAATGCTGGTAGACCGTTCGCTCGCACATGCTCACCATGCTGTCGTACATCGCAGTATCGACGTACTGCCCTTCACCGGTTCGTTCTCGGTGGTGAAGCGCGCCGAGAATCCCCATTCCGTGAAGCACGGCGGCGAACAAGTCGCCGATTCCCGGCCCGACTTTCGTCGGCGGGCCGTCAGGGTGGCCTGTAATCTCCATTACGCCGCCCAATGCTTGCGCGATGAGGTCGAACGCGGGCCGCCCCTGTCGGTCGGTTTCGCCGGTTCGCGGGTCGCCGAACCCGCGAATCGAGGCGTAGATGAGTTCCGGGTTTCGCTCCCGAAGTCGTTCGTACTCCAAATCGAATCGCTCCATCGTCCCGGCGCGGTAGTTTTCGACCACCACGTCGGCTTTCTCGACCAATCGGAGGAAATCTGCTCTGTCGCTTTCGTCCCCGAAATCGAGTTCGACGCTCCGCTTGCCGCGGTTGACGCTCTGGAAATAGCCGCCGTAGGGGTCGTCCTCCTCGGTAAAGGGTTGTTTGGAGCGCATCAAATCGCCGCCCGGTCGTTCGATTTTCACCACGTCCGCGCCCATATCCGCCAATAACATCGTACAGTACGGCCCCGCGAGAACCTGTGTTAAGTCCAGCACGCGGAGGTCGGAGAGTGCGCCCATGTGTTCGTGGGAGGTCTGTCGGCGCGAAAAAGGTTGGTGTGAGGGCAGGACGGGACGGGAGTTTGGCTTGCATGGCTTAAGGTCTCCAATCACGAGCAGTTGCTATTCAGGGGGTACGTCGTCTCTTCAGTCGTTTGCTCTCGATAGGAATCGCATTCGTCAGTCCCATGCCGCAACGGAGTTATTTCTTATCGCACTTGATAACCGCTGGAGGATCATCTAAAGTCTCCGTAGCAAAAACAGTCGTTCCAAGACTTCCTTCATACTTTTCGAAAATAAATGTCGGTATCATACATTGACCATCAAATTGGTCCCTATTCAGATCAACTGTGCGCTGTTGATTGCCGATGCGTCCACTAACAACGATAGGATATTGATTCTCTGGCACATCGGGGGCAATCGTTTTCATGGTATTGTTTTTGCCGTCAAGCGGTGGTTCTACTTCGTGAGAAGACTGGTGGATTCTTTCGCCGTTGCACTTGACCGTAACGTGAAATTCCCTCACTTTGGAGATTGTATTGACGAGCGAAATCCCTCCAAGCGTCACTTGGCTGGTGCCATCTAGATACGAACAACCGGTGAGCGTTCCCATTGAAACCGAACTAGTTGCTAAAAATTGGCGTCGGGTGAGAAATTCCATAAAATATAGTTCCAATAAGCGGGCAAAAATATTCCTACATTACACCGTAATCAACTAGTTTTGATATTACGAGATGAGAATACACGATGCTCGCCGAATAGTCGTGTGAAAAGCGGTGGGATTGGGATTTGAACCCAAGAGGCATGACGCCACCTGCTTTCAAGGCAGGCGCAATAGGCCGCTCTGCCATCCCACCACACCCCACAGTACTGGATACCGGGTTTAAGAACTGTCGGTCTGGTTCCGCCGACGTATCGGGACGAATAGATCATTCGCCTAACGATTACCCACAGGCATCGAACCATAACCGTTTAATTCCCTTGGTGCATCGGAACAGGTACGATGGCGTCACTGGATTTCGAACCCCTCACATACGCGGAGCTACCGGAGAACCGGCGACCGTCGCTGAGACTGGCGCTCCTGCCGGTTCTCGCAACGGTCGTATTCTTAGGTGTCGGCTCGGCTTGGCTGAAGATGGATCCACACATTCCTCTGCTGTGGGCCATCGCGTTCACCGGGCTGGTCGGCTACTACGGACTGGGAATGTCGTGGGACGACCTGTACGGCGGCGTGGCGGACAGCCTCCTGATGGGCTTGCAGGCCGTTCTCATCCTGTTCACGATTTACGCGCTCATTTCGACGTGGATTAGCTCCGGCACCATTCCGGGACTGATGTACTACGGCCTCCAACTCCTCTCACCGACCATCTTCCTGCCGGTGACGGCGGTGCTGTCGGGCCTCGTCGCGTTCTCCATCGGTTCCTCGTGGACCACGGTGGGAACGCTCGGCGTGGCGTTCATCGGCATCGGTTCCGGACTGGGCGTCCCCGCCCCGATGACGGCGGGTGCCATCCTCTCGGGAGCCTACGCCGGTGACAAACAGTCACCGCTTTCGGACACCACGAACCTCGCCGCGGCGGTGACCAACACCAACCTCTACGAGCACATCCGAGGAATGCGAACCGGAACAATCCTCGCGTTCGGAATCGGTGTCCTCGGCTACGCCGTCCTCGGCGTGCAGTCAGTTAGCGGCGGTTCGACCGGAAGCGTCGGCGAGATTCAGACCGCACTGACGGGCACCTACTCGCTTTCACTGCTCGTCTTCCTTCCGCTGGTCGTCACCTTCGGACTCGCACTGCGCGGCTACCCCGCGCTTCCGTCGCTTCTCGCAGGCGTCTTCGCTGGCGCGATAGTGACCATTCTGGTGCAAGGGCAGTCGTTCACCGAGAGCTGGCAGGTGCTTCTCGGCGGCACCAGTCCGGAGACGGGAATGGACATGGTGAACAACCTCTTGGCGAGCGGCGGCATCGAAGGCTCCGCGTGGACGATTAGCGTCGTGGTCGCGGCACTCACCCTCGGTGGCCTGCTAGAGACGACTGGCACGCTGGCGGTGCTTGCCCATCACCTCTCGAAGAAGGTCAGCAGCGTCGGCGGACTGGTCGCTGGAACCGGCGCGTCGGCCACGCTCACCAACGTTCTCACGGCCCAGCAGTACATGAGCATCGTCGTCCCCGGAATGACGCTCCGAAACCTCTACGAGGAGTACGGGCTGGAAAGCAAAGATCTCTCGCGGGCGGTCGAGGCCGCCGGAACGCCGACCGGCGCACTCATTCCGTGGCACGCCGGAGCAGTGTACATGGCCACGGCGTTGGGCGTCCCGACGCTTCAGTACGCGCCGTACTACTTCTTCGGCTACCTCTCACCCCTCGTCCTGTTTGCGATGGCCGCGACGGGACTGGGAATCGGAACGCCGTCCGAAAAGAAAAAATCCGCCACGACCGCGGACTGACGACCGCAGTAACGTATTTTCGCGATTCGACTACCGAACGATTTCACGGCTGCCGTCCACTTCTTCGACGCGCAGACCGAGTTCGTTGAGATACGTCGCTGTGTTGACCGGAACGATTCGACCGGCGGCGATTCGCGCGTTCAGCAGGGGAACCAGCGAGCGCAAATCCTCGCCCGTTCGCACGTTCGTCATCGTCGGCATGAAATCGACTTCGTGGCCCGCGTCAACGCCTTTCTCGGTCAGGGTTTCCAGTTCCGGTGTCGCGTAGGCCTCCGTGAAGTCGATGGTATCTTTCAGGCCGACGAAGTACGCTCGTCCGTCCTCGGCGGGGCCGAGGACGACTTCGCTTCGGCGGAGTTTCATCGCCGCGCTGTCGAGGTCTTTGCGCGTCAGCATCGGGGTGGTTCCGTCCACGATTGCGACGGAATCCACGCTTTCTTGCTCCAGCAGGTGGGTCGCGGTGTTTCCGGCGCGACCCGCGAACGTCTCGCCGACCTGCACCTCGAAGCGAACCTCGTCGTCTTCGCCGAGTGTCACGTCTTCCAGCGCTTTTTCCGCCAGCTTTCGGAGTTCGTCCTCCGAACTCGTCTCGCCCGCGAACTCGTCCGGAATCGCGTCGTCGGGACGGTAGTTGACCAGCAGGTCGCCGCCGCTTTTCGCGGCGGCGACGAACGTATCTTTCAGCATTTCGGCGTACAGTTCCGCTACTTCGGATTCGGAGAGCGGCGATGAGTGTGCGAGTTCCGGCAGCACGAATCCCTCGCGCGGCGGGTCGGCCAGCACGGCGATGGTGGTCATACTCGGTAGTCGGCGCGGGACGGCCTTGAAAGCCACCATTTTATGCCCCGACTGCGCTTAGTTTTCCTATGAAACGAACGAAACCCCTTGCCTTGCTCGGCGTTGCCGTCCTCGCAGTGCTCGTGCTCGGCGCATTCGCACTGCTAATGACGACCCTCCTTTCGGACGTTGCGGCCGTCGCCACCCTCGCGCTCTGTATCGTATTTATCGTCGCACTCTCCGTTCTCGGCGCGAAATCGAAGCAGTGGCGACAGAATCCGTACTGGTAATTTCCCTCCGTCTTATCGACCCTGTCGGCCTTTCGTCTGGCGATAATCGGTACCCATCAACTCGGCGAACGCTTTTACGAACGCTTCGGTCTGTTCGTCGGTCTGTTTTCCCGGATGCACCATCGGCACGAGTTCGAATCCGCGGCCGCGAATCGTCGTCGCGTGGTCGGCCGCAATGTCGAGGTCGCTCGCGCGCGTCGTCGTGTATTCTGTGGCGATTGCTTCGAGCGCGCGCTCCCCGACGGGGACGAGGATTTCCGGATTTATCATCCGGATTTCGGCGTTCAGATACGGCTCGCAGGTCATGATTTCGCTGTCGTTTGGGCCACGCTCGGGATGATAACATCGCGTCAGATACGTCAGAAACGCGTTCTCGATTTCGGGGTCGTCTGCATCCGGGGGGGATTCGCTCAGTCCCAGTCTGCCGAGGATATCCTGCAATCGCTCTCCCGCAGAGTCTCCGGTAAACGGAATTCCCGTTTCGTCCGCCCCTGCGTTCGGCATCTCGCCGACAAAGAGGAACTCGGCACCCACGTCCCCGTACCCGTGAACGACGTTCGTGCGGGTTTCGCACAAATCGCAGTTCGTACAGGCCTCGTCCATGCTGAATG
This sequence comes from Haladaptatus cibarius D43, assembly GCF_000710615.1. Taxonomy (NCBI): domain Archaea; kingdom Methanobacteriati; phylum Methanobacteriota; class Halobacteria; order Halobacteriales; family Haladaptataceae; genus Haladaptatus; species Haladaptatus cibarius. The sequence goes on from NZ_JDTH01000002.1 coordinate 199,911, forward strand.
GGTTCGAGCGCGTTTCCTGATTCGCGTCCATACCCGTCGTTGTAGCGCGACGCTAAAAGGGACTACTCCTCGGCGAGGGCGAGAAACGGTGCGACCCAATCTGCCGCCTCACGAACCGAGACTCGATGATTCGCGGCATCGTGGTCGATGAGGCCCGCATCGTCCAATTTCGGCAGATGGAGTTGATACAACGTCGTGTAGTATCTGCGATGTCGATTCCTCGTCGCGCGGTCGTCTCCCTCGAAGTCGGCAACCGCGGTGGCAAGTTCTTTTATGTCCACTGGGCCACGCTTCGAAAGCAGATACCGCAGTGCCTCGCGTCGCCGCTTCGAGCGAAGCACGTCGAACACTACGTCGAGTGACGGGTCGTCCGGCATGGGTAGGTTCCGCCGACGAACCGACCACTCGGTTCCGTCGTCGGTGAGTTCGGCCGTCGCGTCTGCCAGTGCGCGAAGTGTTCTGACGGGTGGAGGGTCGTGAGCACGACGGTCGAGGTAAAAGTAGCCGGTCGCATCGAAATCCGCGAGCAGTTCGGTGAGCTGTCGGAAAAACGGCACCATTTCGGCGAGCGAGACGTGTTCGAGCGACGATGTGAGCGAATCGAACACGAGCGTCGTTTTACCGGTTGCTGACGCCAGCGCCGATTCGATGGCGGTTTCGACTCCACCGAGGTCGTCGGGTCGTTGAACGGTTTGGACGACGGTACCGCGGGTTCCGCTCGCACCGCTCGTCGAGTCGGTCGCCGTAGACCGAATTGTCTGTTCAACATCGACAATTCGGGCGTACTTCGGCACCGTTCCGATGCTGTCGCGCCACGTTCGGAGAAACGTGTCCGCCGAGCGGTCGTACAGCACTGCGACGACGGACTCCGTTTCGGCGTCGAAAAGGTGGTGTCCGTCGTCACAGACAGCATCGGAGAGGGTCGGAACGGAGACGAGGATGCTACGTTCCACGTCGAAATCGAATGTTGGTTCGGTCATTGTCGCTCGCTCGTGATTCGGTTGTGTGAGGTCATAGTGGAGGATTTCGCGTTGCAAGTCGTCATCGTCAGACGGTGGTTAGAGTACGTCGCCGACTCCGGCGAGTTCGGGTTGTTCGCGGATGAAGACGTGTCCATTGGCGTGCGCGAACACTTCGAGTCCCGAAATGGCGAACACGATGTGTCCCTGTCTTCGCTTTCGGCCGTCATGCGTGTCGGCAAATAGAGCGTCGAGCGCGTCCGAGTCGACTGTGTTCGTCAACGGAATCGGTGTTTTAGTTGGGTCTATATTCCGTATTACGGCGATTGCACTGAGCAGAGTTTCACTGAGTTCCCAATCGGTCGTCGCGTCGTGATAGACGTGATAGCCGGTTTCGTTCGCAACAGGCGTCGGTTTCGGGTCGTTTTCATCGAAGCCCGTGTTCACCCTACTCATTAGAATAAACTATGCGTTTGGCTGGCGTAAAAAATTTGCGTCGCATCTATGGGGGATATTATGGACGTCGTACCGAAACCGAAAGCCGTGCGTATCCGACGTAACTCTCACCTATCGTTCGCGTAGGGTTCGTTTATCGCGTTCTACGCGGCTCATACCGAAGTGAGTCGAGGTTGGTATTCATCTCATACCGATGACCGACCAAACGTTCAAATCGTACCTTAGCGAGAACCCACGAATGATAGGCGTGCTGTTCATGGCGGCGTGCCTGCTTGCACAAGTAGGCACCGCCGCGGCGGGCGTCGGCACGCTGGCGGTGTACGGGCCGTAGTCCAGTTTACGAACCGTACCCTGTGTAGCCGAGCACTATCGCTACAGTGAGCGTTCGTCCCACACTAAATCGCCGTCTTTTCGCACGGGAGACTGATGCCAAACGAGATACTGCCGTAACTCGTCCGCAGTCAATCGAAACGTCCGGGTCGCCCCCGGCACGAGAAAATGCTGGTCGTTCGATTCCACCAGCGGAAACGCCATCGTCCCGACTTTCCCCTCCCGCGAGGGGTAGGTTCGCGGCGTCACGTCGTACTCGCCGTCGTCGCGCGTCACGATGTCACAGAGGGTCGGAACGCCGTCTTCGACCTGAACGACGTCCGCGCTTCCGTCGCCGACGACGAGGTAGTGACTTCCCACGATGCTCTCGGCGCGAGCGAGCGCGAGCGCCGAGCGAAGCGGAAATCCGAGGTTCAGCAGTCTCGCCATCGCGTACCCGATTTTTGCGGCACCGTCGTTCACCACCTCGTGAAACGTGACGACGCCGCCGACCGCGCCCGCGTCGATGAGCGCCACACCCTGTTCGTACGATTGGCACGCGTTGAGGAGGAAGGTCGCCACTCCCACAGTCGTCAGCGTCGTCGCGTCGAGTGCACCGTCCCGACACCGAAATCCTTCGTCGTCGATGTGTCCGACGTAGTGGAGGAAATCCACGTCGAATTCGAGGACGGAACGAAGTTCGTCCGTCGAACAGTCGTCGTGAAACGTCACGTCGAAGGCTACCTCAGGCCGACGACCGTAGGCGGTTTCAACGCCCTCGTCCGCCGCCATCGCCGAGTCGTTACAGACGACGGCGATGTCGATGGTATCGGCGTTCGGTTTCCGGTCGAGTTTGTTCCGAAACGCCTGCGGCATCGCTTTCGTCGCACGAAGCGGAATGTCATCGGCGAACCACGCCTGCTCGAGCGATTCGTCCGCGTGCACGCAGACGAATCGCGAATCGTTTTTTCGCCATCCTCGCGTCGTACCCTCATCCCGTGTCGTACTCTCACTCCGCGTCGTTCGAAGAAACGAATCCAACGCGGATGACAGCATGTTGTCCACGGATGCCGGTGTCGCCCGCGGCGTTTTGACGATTCCGAGGTCGTTCACCACGAACGGAAGAGCTTCGATTCGCTCCGGTGTCGGCGCGACGTGCGCAGTTAGCGGCCAGCGCGGTATCCACGGGGCGAGTCGGTCGAACGAAACCGAGAGATACTCCGGCAACTGCTCGGCGATGGGTCGGTCGTACAGATCGGTGAAATCGAGCGTGAGGTCTGCGGTGCGTTCGGCCTGCTCGCGTTCATAGAGATCCACCCGGTAGTAGCCCTCCGTCCGCGTGAGACAGTCGAGGAAAAACACCTGTTTCAACACGCGCTCGATTTCGGTTTCGAAATTCGCCTCCGACAGCAGATATTCGAACCCGTCCGCGACCAGTTTCGGGTCGTCGCCGGGAACCATCTCTGCACCGAGATAGTACGCGAGCGGTGCCGAAACGTATGCCGAACGAAGCGTCGGCGGCAGTTCGAGGCGAACTCCCGTGTCCGGTCGTTCCAGTTCGTCGGGAACGTGCAGTTCGTCGCCCAGTTCGACGCTCGGAGGATGACCACGGAGAGTCGGATACGAGCGTTCGCAGGTCGTCGTTTTTAGGGCGGACGACAGCGACGAGAGGGCGGAAAACACGTCTTCCGGGTCGTCCGTCGTCGTCACCGTGACCGCCGGATGCTTGTGATACGAGCGCGCACCGATGCGTACCTCCGCGGGATCGAACCCGAACACAACGCTATCCATGGTCGCCCGAACCGAGAGTTCCCCATCGACTCGAAGGTAGAGTTTGACGGGGGCGTTCAGCTCGACGGTGTAGGTTCCCGCAGGCAACTGTTCGTTGGTGTCGGAACTCACCTCGAACAGCGGTTCTCCTCGCGCCCCGCGAACGAAGGTATCGACGCGCTGGTCGAGGCGGAGTTCGTCGGTCGAAATCCTCACCGCCCGGTCAACCGGGAAGTGAAACAGGGTTTCGTCCGCCGGTTCAGGATTCACCACGGACGAAACGCCGAGGACGTACCGTCGTCGCTCGATGGAGTCGATGACGGCGAGGTCGGCGTCCGTGAGTGGTTCAAACCTAAGCACTGGTATGCGACCCCCACGATACTAGCTAGCGTTCTGTGTCGTATTAAATTTCGACCTAATATATTAGAATAGTTGTAGAGAACACACATTTCATCCGTGACGTCGTTCTTTGAGAGCCAATTTTAGTTGTCGGACGGCCGCTCGCGGATGAAAATGTGGTCGTTGGCGTGGACGAACACTTCCAGTCCGTCGAGCAAAAACACGACGTGCCCCGCGTTTCGTTCCGACCCGCGGTGTGTGTTCGCGAACAGCGAATCGAGCGCGTCCGGGTCGATGATGCTCGCCAACGGAATCGGGTCGTCGGTCGGGTCGCGGTTTCGAATGGTCGCAACCGCTTCGATAACGGTTTCGCTGAGCGAATACGTGTCCCGCGAATCGTGATACACGTGGTATCCGCGGGGTTCGCTCGCTACGACCATTGGCTCACTCGCGTCCATCCCCCCGTCAGAGTGCATGGTCGGAGTACTATCCTAGAGGATGGGGCGAAGAGCAATAAAATTACGTTTCAGGCTGGGTTGGGTGGTAGTCCGTGTCGTACTCTCCCGGATTATTATCCATTCTGTCGGGATTGATTCGTCCACCGAGAAGCATGAAATCGACGAGTGTCAGCGCCAGCATCGCCTCCACAACCGGCACGCCGCGAGGCGGCAGAACCGGGTCGTGTCGCCCGACGACTTGGACTTCTTTTTCCTCGCCCGCCTCCCAATCCACCGTGGTCTGGGTCTTCGGAATCGAAGTCGGCGCGTGAAGGGTCACTTCGCCGTAAATCGGCTCCCCGGTCGTGATTCCGCCTTGGAGTCCGCCGTGGCGGTTCGAACTCGGTTTCGGAACCTGCTGCGGTTCGCCATCCTTCCCGCTCGCATCCGAGTCGCCGCGCGACTCGGATGCGAACTCCCACTCGTCGTTTCTGTCGTGTCCGGCCCACTCGCGGGCCTCCCTGCCGAGTCCGAACTCGAAGGCGGTGCTGGCCGGAACAGCCATCATCGCCTGTCCGAGTCGCGCTTCGACGGCATCGAAGCGCGGCGCACCGAGTCCGCGCGGGACGCCGCGCGCCTCGAAGTAAATCGACCCGCCGATGGAGTCGCCTTCCGTCTGATACTGGTCAATCAGTTTGCGCATCTCCTCGGCCACTTTCGGGTCGGCACATCGAACCTCGTTTTCCTCGCTGTGTTGTTTGATGTCCTCGAACGTCACGTCGTCCGCCTGAATATCGCCGATTTGGTTGACGTGTGCTTTCAGTTCGACGCCGTGTTCCGCGAGGATTTTCTTGGCGATTGCGCCGCCAGCGACCCAATTCACCGTTTCGCGCGCGGACGACCGACCGCCGCCGCCCCAGTTCCGAGTTCCGAACTTCGCGGAGTAGGTGAAATCACCGTGGCTCGGTCGCGGGGCCGTGATGAACGGTTCGTACTTGCCCGACCGGGCGTCTTTGTTCTGAATGACCATTCCGATTGGGGTTCCGGTCGTGTAGCCATCCTGAACGCCGCTGTTGATGGTGACTTCGTCCGGTTCGCCCCGACTGGTCGTTATCATGGACTGGCCGGGTTTCCGTCGGTCTAAATCGCGCTGTACGTCGTCTTCTGTGAGTTCGAGTCCCGCCGGACAACCGCTGATGGTGACGCCCATCGCCTCGCCGTGGCTTTCGCCGTAGGTCGTGACCTGAAACAGGCGTCCGAACCGATTTCCGTTCATACACCCTGTTCTGCGTGCAGGCCATTTAGATGTTGCAGGAGGCGGTACGTTTCGCCGCGCATCGCAAAAGAAAATTTATACCCCGGCAGTGAAAGGCAATCCGATGGAACGGCGTCGTTTCGCCGCCCTGCTTGGTCTTGCAGGCCTCCCGGGCTGTGTCGGAGTCCTCCCCTCCGATGGCCCGCCCGCGAACCCGGTTAGCATCCGCGTTCGCAACTACTTCAAGAGCAGACGCGCTGTCTTCGTCTCGGTTCACGGACTGGACTCCGACGAAGCCTACGAGTCGGAGTTTTCCCTTTGGCCCGGGTGGGTTGGAACCCGCAAAAACGTGCTGAAAGCAGGCGAATACGAGGTACGAGTCGAGGTTGACAACGGCATGTGGCGCGTCGCGGAGTGGGATATGTGGGGCTGTGAGACGAACACGATTTTAGTCGATGTCGGAATGGACGGCATCGGCATCACCGCGACGTGCCAAAATCCGGACGAAGGCTATGGGACGACTGTAAAGTAGCAACGTTCCCCACGGCGAACGGAATCAACATCTCCTCGCGTGAGAGTCCCCCGTGCATCCCGATAAGGTCGAGTTCAGACTCGTCCCACCACATACCCTTCTCGCGGTGGACGGCCACGAGGTCGGGACACTGTTTCTCGAACCGTTTGCTCGGCGACCTGTGGCCGAACAGATTCCGCGAAGTCGCTTCCTCACGAGTAAACGTCCGCACGTCGAATGCGCTCTCGACTGCGTCTCGAACTGATTCGACCATGCCTTCCTTAAGATGTAACTGGACGTTTCGCGCACTGCCGACCGGTGGAATCGGGCCGCCGTCGCTGTTCCGCCGGAGGTTGTCCCAAATAGGGTCGAACTCGCTGATATCGACGTTGTCGGTCGTGTCGATGTGGCCGTGGTCTGCCGTGGCGACGAGGAGCGTCTCGTCGGCAATGTCGGGGTCGAGTTTTTCGACCACTTCCCGGCGCACGCTTTCGGTGACCATCGCCAACTGCGTCTGGTACGCTTCCGAGTCGGTTCCGGCGGCGTGTGAGACGGCGTCGATTGTCGGAACGTACGCGAACACGAACGTCGGTTCGTCGGTCGATTCGAGCGTGTGTCGGATCTTCATCGCCATCTCCGGGACGTTGTCGTAGGGAACCGGTGTCGCGCTCCCCAGCGTCATTTCCGAATACCCACCGTCAAAGGTGTGTGCGGGTTGCACGAGATACGTGTCGATTCCTGCTTGTTCGGCGCGCGAGTACAACGAGTCTCCCGCAAAGAGCAGTTCCGGGTCGGCGTCATCAAACACGTTTTCGGCACGTTCGTCTGCTCGCGTGCTGAAGGGAAGCGTCTGTACCACTCCCTCGAACTCCTGATAGTATTGATACCAGCCGAGAAGTCCGTGTTCGACCGGATGGCGGCCAGTGTGATTCGTCGTCATCGCCGCGGCAGTTTCGGATGGGAAGACGGACGTCAGCGGCGTGACTCTTCCGCGCTCGGTGAATGTCGAAAGAAGCGGATGAGCATCGTAGTCGCGTTTCCACTGTTCGTAGCCAAACCCGTCCACGAGCAGGACGACGACGTTCTCCGCATCGCACGCGACACCGTCGAACACGTCGTCCGGAAGTCCGGCGTCGAACGACGAATCGAGCACCGAAAGCGCAGTTCGAGAGACGTTCGCAAAGCAGTAGTCGTCGTACGCAGGGAAGACGTAGTCGCTCTCTCGGTGTTCTGCAAGTAGTTTCCGTTCGACTGCGCTCCGAAGCATGCCGGAAAATTGTCGGAGTTCCGTAAAATCCTGTCGCTCGTCTTTCGGTTCCGACCAACGCTATCGTTCTATCTTTGCACCGAGGTCGTACAGCACCTCGAAGAAGTTCGGGAAGGAAACATCCACGTGTTCCGCCTCCGCAATCGTCGTGGTTCCGTCGGCGACGAGTCCCGCGACCGCGAGCGACATGACGATTCGGTGGTCACCGTGGCCCGCCACGTCCGTTCCCGACAAATCGGACTCCCCGCCACAAATCGTGAGTTCGTCTGCTTCTTCCTCGACGACTGCGCCGAGGGCGTCGAGTTCGCTCGCCATCACGGCCACGCGGTCGGTTTCCTTGTACCGGACGTGTTCGCAGTTGACGATTGTCGTCTCGCCGTCGGCAATCGCGCCGAGGACCGCGGTGGTGGGAAGCAAGTCCGGAGTATCACCGACGTCAACTTCGACGCCCGACAAGGAGGAGCGTTTCACCGTGAGCACGCCGTCGTTCCGATTCCAGTTCACGTCTGCGCCCATCCTGTCTAACACCTCGACGATGAACGTGTCGCCCTGCGCGCTGGGGTACGCACCTTTGATTCGAAGTTCCTCACCCTCCTTCGCCGCGACTGCGCCTGCCGCCAGCAGGTAGGAGATTGACGAGAAATCGCCGGGAACGTGGTACTCGCCGTCGGTCGGTTCGTAGAACTGGCCACCCGGAACGCGGAACGTTCGACCGTCTTTTTCGGCTTCGACGCCGAAATCGGCCAGCAGTTCCAGCGTGATATCAACGTAGGGTGCCGATTTGAGTTCGGTTTCCAGTTCGATGTCGATGCCGTCCTCCGTCAGCGCGCCCGCCATCAACAGGGCGGAGATGTACTGCGACGAAACGTCGCCCGGAATCGACACCGTGCCGCCCGAAACCGGCCCCTTCACGACGAGCGGAGCTTTGCCGTTTCCGCGACTGCTCTCGGCCCGGCCATCGAGTTGTTCGATGGCCGACAGCATCGGCCCTTGGGGACGCGAGCGAAGCGAGGAATCGCCGGTTAGAACCGTGATACCGTCCACTAGTGCGGTCGTTCCTGACACCAGTCGCATCGTTGTTCCGCTGTTCGCGCAGCCGATAACGTCCGCCGGAACTTGCGGTTCCCCGTCGAAGCCGTCGATTTCGAGGGCCTCTCCGGTGTCGGTTACGTCGCCGCCGAAAGCCTCCACGGCCCGCATCGTGGCTTTCGTGTCGGCACTCACGAGTGGGTCGTACACCAGTGCGCCGCCGGAATAGCCTGCGGCGAGAATCGCTCTGTGGGTGTAACTCTTCGACGACGGTGCCCGCGCCGTCCCCGAGAGTGACGACTGAGAGAGTTCGACGTTCATGTGCAAGTCGTCGTCACGGAGGGCTAATAGAATACCGCCTCCCGTCAATATCGCCGCCTACCACTAGTTGTTGACAACAATGGTTACCGCACGATCGTCACCGGAACGGTCGCCCGTCCCGCGACGTTTTTTGCAGTACTTCCGAACAGGCCTTCGTAGCGTTCCGACGTTCCGCGGTGGCCGAGGAAGATGGCCTCGAACTCGTTCTCGTCGGCGTACTCCGTGATTCGTTCGACCGGTTCGCCGTACAGCAGTCCGGTTTCTATTTCCAACCCTTCCTGTTCCGCGACTGCCGACGCTTCGTCCAACAGTTCCTGTCCGTGCGTTTCGGCATCTTCGATGTTCGACAGCAGGATGTCGCGTTCTGCCTCCGCAAAACTCGTCGGCGCGGTGTCGCCCGCCGTGAACTGCTGATTCGGCACGACGATGTGAATCGCCGTGATGTTTGCCCCCGTGCCCCGAGCGAGGTCGGTTGCGTATCGAAGTGCGTCCATGCTTTCCCGTGACCCATCGATTGCGACTACGTATCCCCCCATGGTCGCGTGATGTAAGGTTTGTAACCGAATGTGAATTTCGGCTACAATGTGAGGGTTCACTCGGGATTCGGCGGGCTGTCCATGCGCTCGCGGACTCGTATAAAAATGCGAACAGTCTGCCGAGAACAGACTACTCTGTCAAAAGACGACTAACTGTTCAGTCCAACATTTGTGCGGCGATGGTGTTCCGCAGAACCTCGCTCGTTCCTTCGTAGATTTCGTTCAGTTTGGCGTCGCGGTAGTAGCGTTCCGCATCGAAATCCGTCGTGTAGCCGTAGCCGCCGTGAATCTGGATGCCTTCGTTTGCGACCTCGCGGCTGATTTCGCTGGCGAACAGTTTGGCCTGCGCAGCCTGCTTGATGTAATCTTCGCCGCGAATCTTGCGGTCTGCGGCCTGATGCATGAGCAGTTTCGCGGCGCTGACTTTCGTGTCCATGTCCGCGAGTTTGTGCTGGATGGTCTGGAAGTCGCTGATGGGTTGGTCGAACTGCTCTCGCTGTTGAGCGTACTCCAGCGCGTCGTCCCTCGCGGCGCGGGCCAGTCCGATACTGCGCGCGGCGATAGTAATGCGCCCGCCGTTCAGCGTCTTCAGCGCGTGAACGAATCCGCGACCCTCTTCGCCGAGCAAGCGGTCTTCGGGAATCCGCATGTCGTCGAATCGGAGTTCTGCGGTCGGACAGCCCTTGTCGCCGAGTTTGTGTTCCGTGCCCTCGACGAAGAATCCGTCATCTTCCTCGGGTCGGACGACGAACGAGGAGATGCCTTTGTTGCCCGCGGCCTCGTCGGTTTTGGCGAAAACCGTAACGGTTTCAGCAACCGAACCGTTCGAAATCCAGAGTTTGCCGCCGTTGATGACGTACTCGTCGCCGTCCTTTTCGGCGGTGGTGTCCATCGCGGGAACGTCGCTTCCCGCACCGGGTTCCGAGAGCGCGAAGGCACCGATGTCGGTGCCTTCGTTGAGCGGGGTGAGGTACTCCTGTTTCTGCTCTTCGTTGCCGAACTCATAGAGCATGTTACCCGCGAGACTGGTGTGGGCCGCGACGATAGTGCCGAGGCCGCCAGAACCGCGCGAGATTTCTTCGAGGCCGATTGCGTAAGAGTGGTAGTCGAGTCCGGCCCCGCCGTACTCCTCGGGGAAGGGCATTCCCATCAGGCCGAGGTCGGCCATCTCGCTCACGAGGTCTGCGGGGAACTCGTCGGTTTCGTCGATTTCTGCGGCGCGAGGCTTAATTTCCTCGTCTACGAACTCCGCGACCATGTCCCGAATCTGTTTCTGCTCTGCGGAGAGACTGAAGTCCATACCCGAAAATGCGGCTAGTCAATCCTTTACTTTTCCCATCGCCGTCCGGTTCTCGCTCGCCGCGAACCGGACAAGCGGCTAGCGGTCGGTCGTTATTTGAACCGTTTCCGAATGTTGTCCGCCGTGACCACGCCCTGCACGAGGTACGACAGTTTTCGGTTTTTCGGCGCGATGGTCGCCGCACCGATTAAAATCGCGCCTTTCATCGGTTCTCCCTTCCGGAATGCGTTTCCGGCTTGCGCGAGGAGGGAAATGACGTTCAGTTTGTCCAAGGAATTGCCTCCCGAGGGGGAGGGGGCAGTGGAGGTCAACAGTCGAATCCCGGATTTCACGACGCGAAAGAGCGTTTGAAGCATGGATGGATAACACCACCCACAGCATGGTAAAGATGCCGGGCGCACTCGAAAATGGTTAAAAAGGACGACGGTCGTATTTTCCGACCCGCGTTCGTAGCCGATTTTTTGTGTATCTGAAATGCGATTTTTCGCATCCGAAACCGATTACCCGGACGAACACAACTATCGAATCATGTACGGCGTGGTGACTCGAAATCCGGAGGAACTCGACTGGCCCGAGTTCGAATGGGGTTTCTACGAGATGAAAGACGTAACGGGACGCGCAACCGAACCAGTCGAGTCCGGCGTGAACATGATTTCCTGTTTCGGCGACAGCAACGCCGCCGAAAACGACCCTTCGCTGGTTCCGGTGAGCGACGAAGGCGAACTGGCGACCCGGGAGCGACCCTACTTCGATTGGGGCTACATCTGTCCGACGCGCGAATCCTACCGCGAAGGATTGTTAGAGATGATTTCCGATGCCGCAGAGGCGAACCCCGACGTTCGACTAGACGACATCGGATTCCCGCGCGCAGAGTACTGTCACTGCGACCAGTGTGAATCCGAATTCGAAGAAAGCGACTACGACGACTGGCAAGAATGGCGAGCCAACGTCATCACGGAGTTCGTCGCGGACGCAACCGACCGAATCCCTGGCAAAACCTATCTCACACTCTATCCCGACCCCTATCCCGGCCACCTCTACGAGCGCGCCGGACTGGATTTGGACGCCCTGTCGGAATACGTAGACGAGTTCGTCGTCCCGCTGTACGACATGGCCTACTCCACGACCTACTGGTTGGAGGTCATCGCAACCGGGTTCGAAGACGCGCTCGACATCCCGTTCAGCATCGAACTCTACGCGGTTGATATCGACATCGACAACCTGATTCACGCCACGGAAGTCGCGGACGCCTACGCGAACGACGTGTTTTTCGGCTACGAATCCAGCAACGCTCGCGGCGCGATTCGGCGGATGGACGCCGACTCGCGCGAGGGGGTCTCGCACGGAAACTGAATTCAAAATCGAATTTTAAAACCGCTCGTCTCGCCACGCGCACAACTGCTCGCGGTCGCGGGTGTTTTCGGGCAGTTCGGCGAACCACTGCGCGTCAGTAATCTCCCCATCGGGGTCATCGACCGTCAGGGAAGTCGTCTCGGCTTTCGCTTCGAACACCGGGAGGACGCCCCACGTCGAATAGTCGCCGCACCGAATTGCAGTTCGGGTCGCAATGCCTAACCCCTCGTATTTCGCCCCAATTCCCGCCTCCTCGTCGAGTTCTCGCTCCGCCGTCTCGCGGAAAGATTCCCCGTCACGAACGCCGCCGCCGGGGAGTACCCACATATCCACGCCTTCGTGCCAGACGAGGAGCAGTTCGCCTGACGGTCGATAGACGGCGGTGTGCGCGCCGTAAGGTGCGCCGCTTTCTGACACTCTTTGGGCGAGCGTCCGGAACCGTCGGCGGGAAACGTCGTAGGTGCGTGAAAACTCCAAAAACTGCGTGTGGTCGTCCGTCAGTCCGTGGTAGGCCTGCTCGGCGCGCTGTTCCGCCTCGGTGGCGAGAAACCACAGGTCATCGAGCGTCATCGTTGGTCGCGTGGGGCCGTGACCGTGGTGGTGTGGAGCGCGACCGACGAGACGAGCGAGGAGATGGAGCGAGTGTAATCATGTGCCACGGTATTCCGGCAGGCAGAATAAGCCTTCGGTCACCGACACTCCGGAATCGGTCGCTTTTTACCATCGGGCGGGCTATTCGGCGGTATGAGCTTCGAGGAAGACGACCACGTCATCCTGCACGACCAGCACAGCGACTACGACGGCGAAGAGGGCAAAATAACGCAGGTCATGGAGAGCATGTTCGGCGACGCCACGTACACGATTAGCTTCGAAGACGGACAGGAAACGGGCATCCCCGAGGACTCGCTCGAAGCCGTCGAAGACGAAGCGTAACTTTTCTTTCTTCCACTCGTACATCCATTATGGCCAGCGTTCCCTTCCACTACATCGACCTGCGGACGTTCTGCTACGCAACTGAGGACGACCAGCGCGTCGAAACCGCCCTCGAAACGTACCTCCCCGAAGAGGTCGAAATCGACCGAATGAAAAGCGAAGGACACCACGGCGACCGAATCATCGTCCTCTCCGCGCGCGTAGAGAACGCCGACGAGATGCGCCACGTCCTCGGCAAACTCCGCGAACTCGCCGACATCGACCAAATCCGGGACGAACTAAACCAGCGCGTGGACGACAACTGTTCGTTCTTTGTCTCGCTCGACAAGCAGTCAGCGTACCGCGACACGGTCGAACTCGGCGAGGGAATTACCCTCCGCGCGAAAGTCGAGGCCTATCCCGCGAAGAAAGACGCCGCGGTCGAAAACGCCCGCGACGCACTCGCCTGACGACGACTCTCTCCGATTTTCGTTGATTTCCACGTCGTTCCGAACTGGTTACTGCAATTCACTTCTGAACGTTTCCACCGACACAAAGTATATCAAGGTACATCGTGTGTTGGCGAGTGTTACCACGTATCGAACGTGAGTGAGTATCATGCAAGAGTGCCCATACTGTAGTTCTGAACTACTCGGCGGCAGTAATTCGAAGACGACTCGCAACGGGAACCCAACTGGACACAAAAGTACCGGCACAGAAATGGTGTCGTGCCCTGATTGTGGCGGCGTTATCGACGGATTCAGCGACCACTGAAGTTGTGTTGAGCGGCGAGTGGTGATTTTTCATTTTCGGTAGTCATGTGATTCGTTGTGACTTGCAGGATTCGAATCCGCTGAACACATTCTCCTCTCACGAACGAAGTTCGAGGAGAATGTGCGGGACCGGATTCGAACCACGCCAAGACGTTCCGGGTCGCTTCGCTTCCCGGGCGTGCGTCTCGTCTACTTCGAATCTGCTCGGCACAATTTTGTCACTCACGATTTGTTCGTGACAAAATGTGCGGGACCGGATTCGAACCGGCGGACTCCTACGAGACAGCGTCCTAAGCGCTGCGCCGTTGGCCTAGCTTGGCTACCCGCACGCAACATCAACTTCCGAACTCTGCGATAAGAACCTGTCGCTCTCGTCGGACGAGCGTTTATATTCCATGCCGCGCTACCTCGTGTCGTGTATCGGGCACGTGACCAAGTCGAAAACGAAGCGTGGCTTGCCGAACTCCAACAGGCCGCCGACCGTCTGGAACTCGAAACCGGGGCGCGCTCGCGCGCGGCCGACCTCTTTCTCACCACGATTTCCGACGTGGACAACCCCGAAGACCGGTCGAAGCGCGCGGTCGCCGCAGCCAGCCTCTACGCCGGGTCGCTCATCGAGGGGGACCAGCGTTCACAGCAGGCGGTGGCGGATGCGGTCGGTGTCGCCCGGCTGACGATTCAGCAACGCTGGAAGACGATTCTGGAAACAGCGGGACTGCAACCGCCGTCGTGGTAGACAGTCGAAAAGAAAAACCGAAAACTCAGTCGCGTCCGCTCTGGGCCGGGGTGAGATTGCCGTGCTCGTCGATTTCGCCCCTGACGATTCGCGTGCTGGAAATGATGTCGCCGTCTTCGGCCTCGACGTGCGGGACGACCACGATTTCGAGCGAGTCGAATCCCCGCTCTTCCCGGATTTCGTTGATTCGCTCGCCGCCGTGTTTCGTTTCGGGGGAAACGATGAGTACGTCGAACTTTTCCTCAGTGGCGATACCGGTCGGTTCAGTGAGTTTTCGAACGTCGAACTCGCGGTCTTTCTCTTCGGCGAACGGTCTGAGTTCGGCTTCGAGGTCGGCTTTTCGCTTCGCAAACGACCGAACGTTCCGGTCTTCGTTGCGCGTTTTCGGCGCGAGGTCGTCGCTCGTCAATCCAACTGTCACGTCGCCGAGTTCGAACGCTCGCTCGAACAACGCCCGGTGACCATCGTGTACCGGGTCAAACGTCCCACCCAACGCCACGTCCATACACCGGCGAATGGTTCGGCGTGGTTTATCACCTTCGGAACTCCCCGCCGTCACCGAATGGGGGACGAGCGATTGCGATACTGCTGATAGAGGGTTTTAGCCCAATCCAGAAACTTCGGGTCGTCGCACTCAAGCAGTGCTCGAAGTTGCCCCTCTGTGTCGTATGCGCCCGCGAACGCCCAATTATCGCCGAGTGTGAGGCCGAAGTCAACCGGGCCGTCGTGTTCGTAGATGTCGATGGCGCGACTGACGAGCCGAAATTCGAGCGGATTGCTTGACCGTGCGGTTTCGATTCGCTCCGGCGGCATGACGAGTTCCGTTTCGACGCCAGACAGAACGAGTTCTGCGTGCGCGTCGTGATACAGTCTACTCAGGACGGGGGCGAGCATGCGAACCGTCTCCGTTTCTCGCGCGCGCAGTCGCTTTACGTAGTGGCTCACTGGGGCCTGTGGTTGGTCGGGGGATGCCGTAACGAGTGTCGCGTCGGCCAACCACGCAGGATTCGGGGCGTGGTCTGCATCCGGAAGATGTCGATAGAAGGGGTCGTATGTAGAAATCGTATCGAGCGTTTCGATGTATTTCCGATGGGTTCGAGCGACGAGTTCGCCGCTGGTGGTGAGTTCGTAGACGCCGTCACGTTTTTTCACCCATCCACGGTCTGCGAACTCAGAGAGATTTCGCTGAACACTTCGGCGGGAAACGTCCGTCGCGTCGGCCATGTCCCGTGGGGAACCCGACTGCTCGCGGAGATGGGCGAGCAACCGGTGTCGCTCCGGCGACCCGGCGAGGAACGCGGCGGCCTCTGACGCATTCATCGCCGAAAACTACACGAAGGAGGGATGTAAACGTCCCTCTTCAACGATGCACTCTCTCGCGGGCGAAACGTGATTCTTAAGGGGCGAACGGGTGTCGTTTCGTGTATGAGTGACGAACAAGAGGCAGAAGCGACCGAAGAAGAAACCGAACAGCAGGACGGACTGCAAGAAGGCGACTTCATCAGTCTCGATTACACCGCACGAACCGTCGAAGAAGGCGACCTCGTTGACACGACCAGCGAAGAGGTTGCGGAAGAAGAAGGCGTCGAAGCCGAAGGCCGAGAGTTCGGCCCGCGCACCATCGTTCTCGGTGCAGGCCACATCTTCGAGGGTGTCGAAGAGGACATCTACGGCAAAGAAGCGGGCGCAGAGGGTGAGGTAACAGTCGAACTCGCATTCGGCGAGTACGACAACGAAGAGGTTCGAACCATCAGTGCCGACAAGATTCAGGAAGACGACCGTTATCCCGGCGCGCGCGTCAACGTTGACGGCCAGCAGGGCTACGTCGAGACAATCATCGGCGGCCGCGCACGTGTGGACTTCAACCACCCGCTCGCGGGCGAAGACATCGAATACGAGTACGAAGTGCTCGAAGAAGTCGACGACCAAGACGAGAAGGCAAAAGGCCTGTTCTCGATGTACATCGACGCCGACCTCGACATGTGGATTGAGACGGACGAAGTCGAGGAAGAGGACGAAGACGGCGAAACCGAGACGGTCGAAAAGGAGACGCTGTACATCGAGGCGACGCCACAGCTCTCGATGAACCAGCAGTGGATGTTCCAGAAACAGCAAATCGCACAGGACGTCATCGACCGACTCGACTTAGACCGCGTCATCGTGCAGGAAACCATCGACGGCTCCGCCGGTGGCATGATGGGCGGTATGGGCGGCATGATGGGCGGTGCCGGCGAGGCGGACCTCGAAGAGGCTCTCGAAGACGCTGACATCGACGAGGACGAAATCGTCGAGGAACTCGAAGCGGAAGGCGAGGACGAAGCGGAAGACGTCGAAGAGTAAAGCCGTAACCGAACCGTTTTTTCGGCCGTAAACAACTATCGGGGTATGCACACCCCGACGAGACTCTTTCATCTCCACTTCAACACGCCGGACGTCGGCCGCGCAGAGCGACGACTTTCGGAAGTCGGTTTGCCGCTGAACCACCGATTCGGCCACATCGATGGCGAATCTCACGCGCTGGATGCAGACGAACCGATTCCGGAGGACTTTCGCCTACGTCTTCAGGACGCAGAGCGAGGCTACGCGAACGTCACGGTCGCACCCGGACAAAAGCCGCATTTCGACCATCTCGGACTCTGTACGTGCGAGTTCGACGCGATTTGTGACCGAGCGGAGAACACGGGGTGGTCGGTGCGCGACCGCGACGGGAGACGAACGTTCGTCATGACCCCGTGGGGGTTTCGGGTCGAACTGCATCCGGACGGAAGCGCGGTGGAGGAATCTCTCGGGTCGTGGGACGACGCGCATTTCGAGGCCGTCGAACTCACGATTTCGGAGTCGGACGGAGACGAAACCGCATCGGAAAAATTTAGGTTGATTTTCGGGGGCGTTCCGGGACTCGAAATCCGAGACCGCGAAGACGTTTGGATTCCGCGATTTCGACTGGCTGGCGATGCGTTTTCGGATGGGTCGCAAACCGAAACAGTAGAAATAGACACGAAAAATCTGTTTTAGTTGTCCGAGTTGTTTCCAGTGTTGGAGTCGTTACCGTTGTCGGAGCCGCCTCCAGTGTTGGATCCATTCCCGTTGTCGGAGCCGTTTCCGGGCGAACTCGTCGCGGTTTCCTGTCCTTCGCTTCCCCTATCGACTTCCTCCGCCGACCACTCCCCAGCAGTCGCGTTTCGAACGACCGCCGATTCCGCGGTTCCGTTTTGAATAACGACGTCGGGTCGCGGTGCTGACGAGGGGTCTGTCGCGGCAGACGAAACCGGTGACTCATCGGAACGTTCTGGCACCTCCACGTTTCGGACGGTCATGTTCTCCACAGTCAGCGCGTCGAGGTTCGCACCTTCGACGACTACGTTAGCGAGGACGGTTCGCTCGATAACACGGTCTCTCACGCCCGGGTCGAAGATGTCGCCGCCCGGAATATCGAGAATCGAGCGATTTCTGACGACGATTCGCTGTGCGGTCACGTTGTTCAGTTCCCCTTCTTCGATTTCGAGTTCGGCGACATCGACGTTGCGCAGTGTAACGTTCCGGCGGACTTCATCATCCGTTTGCAGTCTCCGAACGCGAACGGTATCCACCGTGGCGTTTCGCACCGTGGCGTTTCGCAGTGCCCACGTTCGAATCGTCGCGTTGTCGATGGAGACTTTGTACTGGCCGAGTTGGCCGAACTGCCCGAACTGATTGACTTGGCCATTCGCTTCGTAACTGTCGCCGACGGCCGGTTTCGCGTTCGGCGTCGAACCGACGCCGCCAGCGAGCGGTGTTACTCCCGAGAGTGCGAGGAGAACCGATAAAACGAGCACAGACACGACAGTGATCCGGTGGTCGACTGGGACTCTCATACTGCCACAAATCCGAGAGACGGCATAAACCAAATCGACCGTTTTGGCCAGTTTGGGGGTTAAGCCGCCGTTTCTCACTTGACGCTGATATGTGCGGCGAGGTCGGTTCGGATGATCGTGTCGCAGTATTCGCATCGGACGCCGTCCGCAAGCACCTCGAATTTCGACTCGACGGGTTCGTCTTTCGTCGTGATACAGTTGCTGTTCGGACAGGAGAGAATACCGACAACTTCCTCGGGACGCACTAATCGATGTTTTTCTGCAACCTCGTACTCGCGGATGATGTTGATGCTCGCGTCGGGGGCGATGAGCGACAGCACGTCCACCTCGTTTTGGCTCAACTCTTTGCCCTCGACTTTCACGATGTCTTTCTGTCCCATCCGGTCGCTGGGAACGTTCATTCCGACGCTCACTGCCTCGCCGTCGGTTCCGTCGATGCCGAGGATGGCGAGGACGTTGAGCGCCTGTCCGGCGCGGATGTGGTCGATTACGGTGCCGTTTCGAATCTTACTGACGCGAAGTTCGTGGTCGCTCATTGTTCCTCCAGCATGGAATCCAGAATCGCCATCCGCACCGGGACGCCGTTGTGCGCCTGTTCGAAGTAGGTCGCGTACTCCGTGTCGTCCACCTCGGGCGCGATTTCATCGACGCGGGGAAGCGGGTGCATGATGGTCAAATCGTCCGTCGCATTTTCGAGTGTCTCCATGTCGATACGGTATTCGCCAGCAATCTCCCGATATTCGTTCTCGTCGGGGAAGCGTTCGCGCTGAATGCGCGTCACGTAGAGTACGTCCAAGTTCGGGAGCACGTCCTCGATGTCGGTGTGCTCGCGGACGCTCGCACCCGACTCGTGGAGGTCGTACCGGACGCTCCGTGGGAGTTGCAGACTGCCGGGGCTGATGAAGTGCTGACGGACGTCGAAGTTCGTCAGCGCGTGCGCCAGCGAGTGAACCGTCCGCCCGTACTTCAAATCGCCCATGATGCCGATGGTGATGTCGTCCAGTCCGGCGTTCTCCCGAATCGTGTAGAGGTCGAGCAAGGTCTGTGTCGGATGGTGGCCCGCGCCGTCGCCCGCGTTGAGCAGGGGAACGTCAACGAAGTCGCTCACCATCTTCGCCGCGCCTTGACTCGGGTGGCGAAGTACGAGCGCGTCGGCGTAGCCCTCGATGACCCGCGTCGTGTCGGCGAGGGTTTCGCCTTTCTTCACGCTGGACGATTCGACGGAACCCATATCGACGATGTCCCCACCGAGGCGTTTGATGGCGGTTTCGAAGCTCATCTTCGTGCGAGTGCTCGGTTCGTAAAACAGCAGACCGAGCAGTTTCCCCGCGTGTCGGTCGGCGAACGCCGAGGGGTCGGCGTCGATTTCGGCGGCGCGGTCGAGGACGGCTTCGATGTCCTCGCGCGCGAGTTGTTTCGTATCAATGAGGTGGTCGTCCCGCATCGTTTGAACAGGCGTCACCACCAGTCTTGAAAGCCACGGGTCGCCCCGAATTTTAAATCGGATGGCGGAACCAATCGCGGTATGCTCGCCATTGCAGGGGGAAAGGGAGGCTGTGGAAAAACGACGACCACGCTCGGTCTTGCCGGTGCATTCGGTAGAACTCGTCGGTCGGTGCTCGCGGTTGACGCCGACCTCGACATGCCGAACCTCCACCTGCTCGCCGAAGTGGACGGCGAACCGGGACTCGCGGCGGTCGCAAACGGCGGCAGTATCGAGGACGTTACGCACCCACCGCCCGAACCGTCCGGACTTTCCGGGGTTAGAGTGGTTCCTGCTCCGCAATCCGGAACCCGAGAGGTTCATTTCCCCGCCGCACTCTCCCGACTCGAAAATGGTGCAGACCACGTTCTCGTGGACTGTCCCGCCGGGGCAGGGCCGGACGCCGTCACGCCACTCCGCGCTGTGAACCACGTTCTGCTGGTGACGACGCCAGACCCCGCCTGTCTCCGCGACACGGCGAAAACCGCGGCGATGGCGCGCACGCTGAACACGCCCATCGTGGGTTGCGTCGTGACCAAAACGGAGCGCCCGCCGCCCGGCATCGAGCGATTGCTCGACAGTCCGATTTTGGCGACGATTCCCGACGTTGGCCCGCCCGTTCTTCCCGACGAATCAGTCGCTCGGGCATACGATGCCCTCGCGTCGGCTATCCTGTCCAAACACTTATGAACGCTGTCGGAGTTGTCGTATTTATGGGAGAGCGACTTTCGACCGGCGTTCCGGTGCTCGACCGGAAACTTGAGGGAGGACTGCCACCGGGGAGCACCGTCGCTCTCTGTGCGCCCCCCGCGAGCCAAGCCGAACTCCTCCTGTCGGAGTTCACGTCGAGTCGCCCCACGCTCTATCTCACGACCGACCGCACCGAGGAATCCGTGAGCGCGGAGTTTCGGCGCGCATCCGACAGGCGAACGCCCGAAGTTCGCTACATACCCGGCGATGCTCCCTTAGACCACGCCCGGCGACTGTTTCAGCGATTGCCGAGCGACTCGACGCTCGTCGTAGACCCGGTTGACCTGCTCGAACGCGAAGACCCGACCAGATACCGGAACTTCCTCCACGACTTGCAGAGTCACGTTCGCGGCACCGACAGCCTCGCCGTACTCCACTGTCTCGACGGCCGGAGCGTCCCCGACCAACGCGATATCACGGAACACGCCGTCGATGTGGTGTTCCAACTGCACACTGAGATTTCGGGCGACCGAGTGGAAAACCGGTTGGCGGTGCCGAAGTTCCGTGGCGGGCGCGCGCTTCCGGAAACCATCAAACTCGAACTCACCGAATCGGTCGCTATCGACACCAGCCGGGATATTGCCTAACTCCCGCGAAAAACGGGAAGAGAAAACAAGAGATTGAAAGCAAAAGCAAGAAACAGAAAAACGAGAACGGAGATTTTATCGCCGTTCGTCCATCCGCCGCATCTGTTCTCGATGAAGCGTGACGATCATATCCGAGAGGACGCCGAACATAAGCAGTTGTACGCCGAAGATGATGGCGACTCCGGAGACGACGGCGAGGACTTCGTGGCTCCGTCGAGGTGTGGCGAGGAACCATTCGAATCCAACGTAGCCGCCGACGAGCAGGCCGACGAGGATGGAGAAAAATCCGACGCTTCCGAAATAAAAGAGCGGGTTGTTGGTTTTGGCCAACTGGTAGAGCGTCATGATGATGTCCCCGCCATCCCAAATCGGGTGGAGATTCGTCTCCGACTCGTCGGGGCGCTCTTCGTAGGTAATCGGTACGACCGTCGTCGGAACGCTGTGTTTCACGCATTCGACCGCCAGTTCGGTTTCGACGCCGAATCCGTCGGACGTGAGATAGGCGCGCTCCGCGGACTTTCGGGAAAACGCCCGATAGCCGCTGAGAATGTCGCCGAAATCCCGGCCGTGGATGACCGAAAACGCCTGATTGATGATTCGGTTGCCGAACCGGTTCAGTTTGGTCATCGACCCGTTTTCCATGTCGGCGAATCGGTTCCCGATGACGTGTTCGTAGCCGTCGTCCAGCGGT
Organism: Haladaptatus cibarius D43; assembly: GCF_000710615.1. Lineage (NCBI taxonomy): Archaea > Methanobacteriati > Methanobacteriota > Halobacteria > Halobacteriales > Haladaptataceae > Haladaptatus > Haladaptatus cibarius. The sequence continues at coordinate 221,539 of NZ_JDTH01000002.1, forward strand.
TCGAGCATTACGTCTGCGTCTTCCGGTTTGTACGTGCCGTCGCCGTCTAGCATCAGGACGTATTCGGTTTCGACGTTCTCGATGCCTTCACGAACCGCTTGGCCCTTTCCGACTCCGGACTGTGCGATGACGCGAGCATCGCGATTTCGTGCGATTTCCTGCGTCTCGTCGTCCGAATTGCCGTCTACCACGAGAACGTTCGAAAAGCCCTGCTCCTGAAACCCCTGGATAACGTCACCGATAGTTTCGGCTTCGTTCAGCGTTGGGATGAGTACGCACACGTCCTCGGAGTCGGGCATTGTCGGGGAGATAGACACCGGGGGCTAAAAGCCCAACCTTTTCCTCTCGGATTTCCGACCGGGACAATCCATAGATGTTTAAAACAAACCGCCCAACCACCGAATATGAACCGGCTTGCGAAGGCTGCCGCGGTCGTCGTCGCGGTCGCTGCAATCCCTTATCTCGCATTTCTCGGCCTATACGGACTCATTCGTCCCGATGGCTCGCCCGCAAAAAAGCGGGAGGCAGAGCCGAGCGTGAGCATCGTCCTCCCGACGTACAACGAATCGGACATCATCGAGAAAAAACTGGACGACCTCCTCGAACTGGACTACCCCATGGAGAAAGTCGAACTCGTCGTCGTCGATTCGAGCGACGACGAGACGCCCGACCTGATTCGGGAGTATCTCGGCGACTACAAACATCCCGAACTGACCCTCATCGAAGAGGAAGAGCGCCGTGGCCTCGCCCCGGCGCTCAACGACGCCTACGCCGCCGCAAAACACGAGATGGTCGTGAAAACCGACTGCGACTCGTTCGTCGCAAACGACGCGCTTCGCGTTGCCGCGGCGAATCTCGCTGACCCCGGAATTGCGGCGGTTACCGGACAGAACGCAGAGGTTCTCGGTGGAAGCGAAGTCGAAGAAGGCTATCGCGGCGTGCAGGCACACGTCCAAACGCTCGAATCACATCTCGATTCGACGCTCATCTTCCACGGGCCGTTCTCCGCGTTCGAAAACGACGCTATCGTTCCCCTCGACCCGAACTCGCTCGCGGACGACACCGAACTCGCGCTGAAGATTCGCCGAAACGGAAAGCGCGTCGTCTTCGACCCGGACATCCGATACAGCGAGGCCTCACACTCCGATTTCAAAAAGCGACGATTGCAGAAAGACCGGCGCGGAATGGGTCTAATTCGGCTGCTGTTCCAGCACCGTGACGCTCTCGGCAAGCACGGCAACTACGGCGGATTCGTGCTTCCGTTCAACTGGTGGTTCATGATAGTTTCACCGTGGTTGGTCGCGTTGGGGATTGGCTTGCTGACTGGTGCCGTGCTGGTTGCGGCAGGCCCGTTCGGGTTAGTCGTCCCCAGCGCGCTCGCGGTTTTCGTTCGACTGGGTGGAAACGATCAACTCGGCCCACTGCAACCACTGTACGCGATTTTCGACGCGCAGGTGTCGCTGTTCCGCGCGAGTTTGGAACTGTTGCGTGGAGAGGGTGATGGAACGTGGGAAATTGATGAGGAACTGCGGGAGGCGTTCGAATGAGCGACATTGATTCGACTTCGCAGGATTCCAAGTCCGATGCTTCGCCTTCTGTCGCTATTCTTCATGACCGTTTTCCGCAAATCGGTGGCGGTGAGAAGTTCGCCATTGAGGCGGCTCGAACACTGAATGCTCCAATCTATACGATGTATGTGTACCCAGGCACGGAGATTCCGGACGACGTGCGTGTCATTCCTATCAAGCAAGAAAAGTATGCACGTGGTCTGTCGAAACATCTCCTCGCATGGAAAAACGAGGGGTCGAACCCATTTGAAACGCTTTCTGTTGCGATTGACATGACCGACGCGCATCCCGACCTCACACAGTACGACGTGGTTTTGGAGAGTGCGCCCCTGTCTAAACACTACGTTCCGACGGTTGACCAGACGATCATCCACTATCCACACAGTCCACCGCGATGGCTGTACGACCTCTATCGTGACCGGATGGAATCATTCGACTATCCCGGCGTTCGGTTCGCGCTGAAGACCTACGCGAAGTGGTGGCGCGCGTTGGACAAGGAAGCGAACGACTTCGTCGATACGTTCGTTGCGAACAGCGAACTCATCCGTGACCGGATTCAGCGGTACTATCACCGGGACGCAAAAGTCGTCTATCCACCCGTAACTGGAGATTGGCGCAACGAAGGCGACGATGGATACTTTGTCACGTGGTCACGACTCGCGCCCGAAAAAAGAATGCCGCTCCTTGCAGAGGCGTTTACCGAACTGGACGAGCGACTCGTCATTGCGGGTGACGGGGCGGAGAGGGAGAAACTGGAACGCATCGCACGCGGTCACGACAATATCGAAGTCCGAGGATTCGTCGAGGACATCGAATCGCTCGTCGCTCGTTCGACCGGTGTGGTTTACGCACCAGTACAGGAAGATTTCGGACTCGTTGGTGCGGAGGCACTGATGGCCGGAAAGCCGCTCCTTGGTGTGAACGAGGGTTTCACGAAATATCAGGTCGAAGAAGGCGTCACTGGCGAACTGTTCGAATCGACGGTGGAGTCGATTCAAGAAACCGTTCAAGCGTTCGACCCGTCGAACTACGATAGCGACACGATTCAGGAACGGGCTGAACGATACAGCTACGAATCGTTCCAGAGCGGACTGTGGAACGCCGTCTGTCAAACGGACGAGGAGGACTAAAATGGCGATAGAGCGTCCGATCACTGCGACCGACCCGCGGGTTTCGGTGGTCGTTCCGACGATTCCCGACAACAGCCACGCCGAAGTCGTCAAGTGTCTCGAATCCCAGACCTTCGATTCGTTCGAAGTACTGGTCGTGAACGATGCAACCCTCGATATCTGTGAAGCGAGAAACGCCGGAATCGAGGCCGCGAACGCGACAGTTGTCGCCCTCACGGACGACGACTGCCGCCCGGATTTGGGGTGGCTCTCCGCCGTCGCACACGAGTTCGATACGCAACCCGACCTCGCCTGTCTAGAAGGCAGAGTAGACGGCGGCCGAACCTATAATGGAAAACGTAAGTACGTCGGCTGTAACCTCTCTTTCGACCGAGACGCGGCGCTAGCTGTTGGAGGGTTCGACAGTGAGTACGCCGGCTGGCGCGACGACACCGAATTTGGTTGGCGGATGGAACGGGACGCCGACGGCGAGTGTCGGTACAGCGATGACGTCCGGATGACGCATCCCGAACAGCCGCGGGCGACCATCGACAAGACACTGGAGGCGCGACTAAAAGCCGCGTATCCGAACCGATACGAACGCGTTATCGTACCGGATACGACGATAGGCCGATTGAACGACTGGCTGTGGCGGAACGGTGTCTGGGACTTCGTAGACACTATTCGCTACGGGAGACACCAATGACCAACGTCGCACTCGTCGTGCTAGACACGCTCCGGAAAGATGCGTTCGACAAGCATTTCGACTGGCTTCCGGGACGCCGGTATGAGAACGCGTGGAGTACGAGCCACTGGACGGCACCAGCTCACGCCTCGCTGTTCACCGGCAAGTACGCGAGCGAAGTCGGCATTTACACCAACTCACAGCGATTCGACTGTGAGGAATCCTTGCTTGCCGAACAGTTCGCAGACGCGGGATACACCACGCGAGCGTTCAGCGCAAACCCGAACATCTCGCCCGCGTTCGACGCTCACCGGGGATTCCAGCAGTTCGACGGGGAGTTCCGTCTCGAAGAGTTGGGTGAAGAGATGTTCGACTGGGAAACGTTCATCGCAGGGTCCAAAGACATGGGATCGGAACGGTTCGCTATCGCGCTGAAACGGTGTCTTTTCGGCGATTACGAGACGATTCCGTCGTTGAAGCACGGCGCGAAATTGAAGCTCCGCGATATGGGTTTCGGGAAGACGGACGTCTCCGACGGTGGCGAACGCGCGATTTCCCTTGTTCAAAAAACTGATTTCGGTAATCGAGAGTTCTTCTTTGCGAACCTCATGGAAGCACACGCACCCTACCATCCACCAGAACCGTTCAAAACGGTCGAGGTAGACGTGGATACTATCCCCGCAACGGTAGGGAGTCCGGACGCTGAGCCGTCTGACATCCAGCAAGCGTACGATGACAGCGCGCGGTATCTCTCGCACGTGTACGAGCAACTATTCGAAGAACTTCGAGCGGATTTCGACGTCATCGTCACCGTCAGCGACCACGGTGAACTGCTCGGTGAACACGGCAATTGGGGGCATATGTTCGGCCTGTATCCCGAGCTCACGAACGTTCCGCTGTCGATATATACTGCAGACGGGGCGAGCGGCGAGAGCAATGTAGCCGTGAATCTCTGCGATGTTCATCGAACGTTGGTGGAATGTATCGATGTCGAGTCGAACAGACGCGGACGGAACCTGCTCGGGGAACTCGATGGTGAGGAGTTCTTGACTGAGTTCCACGGACTACGCAAAGCAAACTATCGCGGACTGCGAAACGAAGGATTAGAGGACGCAGATAGAGTGAACGAGAACCGAAACGGGCTTGTTTCCGGCGACTACTACGGATACGAGACGGTGGATGGCTGGAGCGAATGCGGGCCGAAACCCTTTGCGAATCCGAAACAGCGTCTCGCCGAACTCGTCGCGGACTGCGACCATCGGCAGGTCGAAGACGAAGAGTACGACTTGGACGATGACATCGTGTCCCGACTGGAAGACCTCGGATACGTTTAGCGGGACTTCGCGCTTCTCCGGCCAATCGGAGTCGCATCTGCCGACCGATACGGAAACGTTATTGTACCAGATGAGACAATAGGAGGAATAAATCATAGCTGTAGCGAAACCGAGTCTGGGACTTCGTGGATGCTATTTGAAGTAAAGGATAACTAATGACGAACGTTGCACTCATTGTACTCGATACCCTTCGCAAGGATTACTTCGACAAACACTTCGATTGGCTCTCCGGTACCCGGTTCGAGAACGCATGGAGTACAAGTCACTGGACGGCGTCGGCGCACGCTTCGATGTTCACCGGGAAGTACCCAAGCGAACTGCCCGTAAACAAGAAGAACGAGTTTTTCCCGGCGACTGAACCGTCCCTCATCGAACAGTTGGCCAAGAACGGCTATCGGACGCGAGGGTTCACGTCGAACATCTACATGTCCTCAAACTTCAACTTCGACAAAGGGTTCGACGAACTCGAAGTGTCGTGGCGCGTCAAACAAATCCCGAACGAAGACACGTTCAATTGGGGGGCGTTCATCTCGAAACATCAGGACGACGGGCCGTCACGGTACGTCAAAGCACTCTATCAGTGTCTCACTGACGATTCCGACACGGTTCCGTCGTTGAAGTACGGGGCCAAGATGAAACTGAACGACCTCGGCGTCATTTCGCACGAAGACGAAGGGAGCAAACGGGCGTTGGAGTACGTCCGGAAGTCGAACTTCGACGCGGACGGGGAGTTTCTCTTCTTGAATCTCATGGAAGCGCACGCCCCCTACGACCCTCCGGAGGAGTACAAAACAGTCGAGCGACCCGAAATAAACAAACGGCGGCCGTCGCTGACCGGCGGCTACGACGACCCGGAGTGGCCGCGCACCGCATACGATGACGCCGTCCGATACCAGTCGGACATGTACGAAAAGATATTCCGAGCGGTTCGGGAAGACTTCGACGTGGTCATCACCGTCGCGGACCACGGCGAGATGCTCGGCGAGGACGGCGCGTGGCTGCACTGGCTTGGGATTCGTCCGGAAGTGAGCCACGTCCCACTTTGCATCTCCGGTGACGTTGACATTCCGGACCCCGAGAGCGTTGCCAGCCTCGTGGATGTTCACGCGACAGTCGCGGACATCGCAAACCTCGACGTGTCGAGTCCGCGAGGAGCCTCTTTGCTCCGGTCTACGAACCGCGACGCGAGGCTAGTCGAATATCGAGGGCTGGCACAGCGTCGGCGAGAGGTCGTCGAGAAGGTCGGTGGCGACCCGGACGAATACGACCGAGATTGCTATGGAATTGCTGAAAAAAAGTACCATTACGAGACGCTCGATGGGTTCGTCGGCGACAAGGAGTGGCAACAAAAACTCTCGGAACTGGTCGAGTCGTTCGACTTCGAAGCGGCCTCGTCGGACGGCGTCTCGGATTCGGTGGTCGAACATTTAGAAGACCTCGGTTATGCCTAATCACTTACTTGCCAGTGCTACCATTCCGGCACTCGATTGGCCTCGGTTAGTCGAACGAGTGGTCAAGATGCTCCGGCAACCAAAGCGCGGTTCGAGCACACGATGACGGCCAAGACACTCGAACGTGCCGCCCATCGTGGAGACGACGTATGACCGAAGCGACTGATGTGAGCCTTGGTGGCGAGACGGGGAAGGCGGCAATTGCCAAGTTTGCAATGGCCGCGGTCGGGTTCGTCGCTAGTATCTTTTTTGCTCGGGAACTCGGTCCGGGAGCGTTCGGTGGATACTACCTGCTGTTCGGTTTGGTGAAATTCGCAGACCGGCCGCTGATGGGGTGGGCGACAGCGAGCAAAAAACGATTTGCTGATGACGAGACCAAGCGACGAGAAATCGTCGGTTTGCAATTCCTCTTCAACGCAGCCTGGATTCTCCTCGCCGCAGTCACAGCGTTGTTGTTGGCCAGCAACATTCGGTCGTATAGCGGCCTCGCTATCGGACCGCTACTGTTCGTAATCTTGCTCGTATCCGAGTCGAACTACGAAGCGTTCGATCGCATCCTCACGGCGAGGGGGCAGGTCGGACTCGCAACGTGGGCTGATGCACTCCGGTCGTATCTGACACTTCCGTTACAGGCACTTTTCGTGTTCGCTCTCGCGGGCTACGGCGCGGACGGGATGGTCTACGGTCTTGCAGGTGCGACAGTACTGACGTTTCCCATCGTTTTCTACTTCATCAAGACGAAACCAGCGATACCGTCGCTCGATACGCTCGCTAGTGTCGCTCAGTACGCCCGGTATAGCATCCCAACTGACCTCTTCATGAATCTGTACAGTCGTCTCGACATGATTTTGCTCGGCATACTGTTGGTACCGGCGACGGCGGCGAACTATCAGGTCGCGGCCCAGTTGACGGTTCCGGCGACGTTCGTTGCATCGCTGGCTGGAAGTGGTCTGATGCCCCGGGTGAGTCGGCTTTGGACCGAGGGGAAGGCGGTCGGTCAGGAGGTGACGAACGCGATTGCGTTTTCGAGCGTGTTCGCGGTTCCTATCCTGTTCGGTGCCTTGGCGATTCCGAACGCGCTCGTTGTGACGGTGTACGGATCGGAGTACGCCCTCGGAGCATCACTCATCGCTAGCATAGCGGCGTACCAGTTTCTCGCGACGCAGACGACGCCGTTGATTCAAACGCTCAACGGTATCGATAGACCGGACGTGAACATGCGCGCGTCCGGTATCGCACTCTCGGTCAACATCGTTCTCGGAGTGATTCTTACGCTCCAGTTCGGCCCGATTGGGGTCGTTATTTCCTCGCTCGTCGCGGAGAGCCTCATCTACGTGTTCACCGCGTACGTCGTGAAGCGACAGGTTCCATCAGTGGAACTGGTTCCGCGTCCACTGTGCGTACAGGTGAGTACCGGTGTGATAATGTTTCTCGTCGTCTCTGCAGTTAGTCGTGTCGTAGTCGTTCAGTCGTGGTTCGACCTCGGAATACTGCTCACAGTCGGTGCGACAACGTACGTAGGTGTATTGCTAGTCGTGAGTCCAGCGATTCGGACTACTGTTGGCAGTGTTTTGGATGGCTCTCGACTCGAAACATACATCCCGAGACGCTTCTTAAATTGGTAACCACCAGAGCGCCATCATAAGGCTTATCCCCACTTTGCCAGACCTTTCACTCGATGAGCCAAGGCACAGAACAGGTCGAGGAGTCCTCCAATCTCGCTGACTCCGTCCTCGACCAGATAGAAGACTGGTACCACATCCCTGCGCTCGCGCTTTTGCTGGGATTCATGTTGTGGGTTCGCCTGCAGTCCTACGACAGGTTCACCCGTAACGGCGAGGTGTTTCTCGCCGGTAACGACGCGTGGTACCACCTCCGACAAGTACAGTACACAGTCAACAACTGGCCCGCGACGATGCCGTTCGACCCGTGGACGTACTACCCCCAAGGGACGAGCGTCGGGCAGTTCGGCACGCTTTACGACCAACTCGTCGCAACTGCCGCGCTAATCGTCGGCCTCGGTGTCCCATCGCAGCAGACGGTTGCGCTGACGCTACTGGTCGCCCCAGCGGTGTTCGGCACGCTCGTCGCAGTTCCGACCTACTATGTCGGAAAACGACTCGGTGGTCGTCTCGGCGGCGTATTCGGCGTCCTCATCCTCGCATTGATTCCGGGTGAGTTCCTCCGCCGTGGATTGGTCGGATTCGCCGACCACAACGTCGTGGAACCGTTCTTCCAGACGCTCGCCGTGCTGGCAATGATGGTCGCCGTCTCGGTTGCCGAACGGGAACGTCCCGTCTTCGAGCTGCTGGCCGACCGTGATTTCGCGGCGGTTCGCCGCCCACTCGGCTATAGCGTCCTCGCAGGTGTTGCGACCGCGCTCTACCTCTGGACGTGGCCGCCGGGAATTCTCCTCATCGGCATCTTCGGCGTCTTCTTCATGCTGAAACTGACCGCGGATTACGTCCGCGGCATTAGTCCAGACCATCTCGCCTTCGTCGCGTCGGTCAGCATGGGCGTGACGGGTCTCCTTTTGCTCGTTCCGCTCGGGACGATTTCGTTCAGCGCGACGAAGTTCTCCATCCTCCAACCGCTCATGGCGTTCGCCGTCTCGATTGGCGCAGGATTCATGACGTGGTTGGCGCGCGAGTGGGACGACCGAGACGTTTCGCCGATGCTGTATCCGGTCGCCATCTTCGGCATTCTCGCCATCGGAACCCTGCTCGTCTACGTCGCGCTCCCGAACCTATTCAACCTGATTCAGAATAATCTGGTTCGATTCGTCGGGTTCAACGCGGGCGCGGCACAGCGAACCATCGGTGAAGCACAACCGTTCCTGCAAGGGTCACAGTCGCTTTCGTCGGCGGTCATCCCGCAGTACGGCCTGATGTTCTTCACCGCCATTCTCGGCGCGCTGGTGATGGTCTGGCGTGCGGTGTCGGCCGACGAACACGAGGCCGAAAAACTGCTCATCCTCGTCTGGGCGGCCTTCATCACCGCCGCCGCGTTCACGCAGGTTCGATTCAACTACTATCTCGCGGTTCCGGTCGCGGTGCTGAACGCCTACCTCCTCGGATGGATTCTCGGGGCGGTCGGATTCGACAGTACGACGCGCGATACGATTCGAAACGTCGAGATGTATCAGGTGTTGGCAGTTATCTTCGTTATCATGCTCGTCGTCCCCGGATTGGTCATGCCGGTGCAGGTCGGCAACGGCCAGACGGCCACCGCGGCCCAGACCGGTAACAGCACCGCGCCCGGTGCTGTTACCCAGTGGGATGGCACGTTAGAGTGGATGCAGACGAACACGCCAGAAGAAGGCAACTACGGCGGTGCCGGAAACGAAATGGAGTATTACGGCACCTACACGGAAGGCGACGGCGATTACGACTATCCGGAGGGGAGCTACGGCGTCATGTCGTGGTGGGACTACGGTCACTGGATTACGGTCGAAGGTGAGCGAATCCCGAACGCTAACCCGTTCCAAGAAGGTGCAACCACGGCCGCAAACTACCTGCTCGCCCAGAACGAATCCGAGGCGAACGAAGTGCTGAACGAACTCGGTGACGAAAACGAGCAGACCAAGTACGTGATGGTCGATTGGAAGATGGTCGAAACGAACGGCCAGCAAGGGAACGTGAAGTTCTTCGCGCCGACGGTGTTCAAAGACGGCGTCTCATCGGGTGACTATTATGAGTACGTCTACACGCAGCGGAGCCGAATCGCTCAACACAAACAACCGTACTACGACAGCCAGATGGTTCGACTGTACCGCTATCACGGAAGCGCGGTCGAACCGAGACCAATCGTGCTGGACTGGGAGACGACGCAAGGACAGAACGGACAACCCGTCAAGGTTGCTCCAAGTGCCCTCTCGCAGAACGCGAACGACACGGTCGTAAAGCGATTCGACACGATGCAGAAAGCCCGCGAGTACGTCCAGAACGACCCGACGTCGCAAATCGGCGGCATCGGGCCGTACCCGAGCGAGCGCATCTCCGCGATGGAACACTACCGCGTCGTGAAAGAAAGCCAGTCACAATCGACGCAGGTTCCGTCGCACTATCAGGTGCTTAGCCAGCGAGTGGGACTGCTTCAACAAGCGGGGATCTCCACACAGGACTACTTCCGCACGTCGCCATCGTGGGTGAAGACCTTCGAGCGAGTTGACGGTGCGACGGTGGAAGGAACCGGGCCTGCGAACACCAACATCACCGCCTCGGTTCGGATGCAGACGGACACCGGAAGCGCGTTCACCTACACGCAGAAGGCACAAACGGACGAGAACGGCGAGTTCACGATGACCCTGCCGTACTCCACGACTGGCTACGACCAGTGGGGAACTGACGAAGGCTACACGAACGTCAGCGTCCGTGCGGCCGGGCCATATGAGTTCCGAACGCCGCAAACCGCTGGTGAGGACGGTTTCGAGTTCACGAACGGCACGGCACAGGTTTCGGAAGCAAAAGTGCTCGGCGAGGACGACAGCCCCGTCACGGTGTCGGTTGACCAACAGCAGACGATTCCGGTGGAAGGCGCGAACAATTCGACCGGCAACAACTCCGCAGGCCCGAGTAACCCCGGCAATCAGACGGGAGACAACTCGTCCGCCGGAAACGGGTCGGTCGGCAACAACTCGACCGGAAACGAGTCGAACTCGCTTCCAGGCCCCGCGTCGCCGCTGACGCGAGGCAGTCTCGTCGGTGCGTATGCGGCGACGTTGGTCATCGCTCGACGCGACTGAACAGCAGTTCTTTTAATTCGTCTCTCCGGCCCCTATCCTCATATTCATGCTTCTCGTAGCAAGCAGCAGTGACGAGAGACGAGCGAGAATCGAGTACCGTCGAGCGTGGATGGGAATCGTTTTTTGATTGGCCCGGAAATCCCGGAGCAATGCGCGCCCTCTTGACGATTTACCTGAAGGGGATCTGCATGGGTGCCGCCGACGCGGTGCCCGGCGTCTCCGGCGGGACGATTGCCCTCATCACGGGAATCTACGAGCGACTCATTTCGGCAGTCGCGTCGTTCAATCCCAAAATTGTAACGAGCGTGTTCCAGATACACGACCCGGACGAACGGGCAAAGGTTCTGGCGATGCTCGAAGAGATGGACTTGCCGTTCTTGCTTGCCCTCGGTGCCGGAATCGCAACCGCAATCCTGACCGTCACCGGATTGGTAACGCTCGCAAGCGAACGGGTTCCGGTGCTCCTTTTTGCCTTCTTCTTCGGGCTCATTGCGGCGTCGGCCATCGTTCTTTACGACGAGGTTTCAGTCGAGACGCCGGGCCAAATCGGCGCGGCCATCGCCGGATTTACCCTCGCGTTTCTCGTGGCCGGCGCGGTGGAGCAGGGTGGCGGTTCCCAACCGCTTCCAATCGTGTTCTTCACCGGTGTGATTGCTATCAGTGCGATGGTGCTTCCGGGGATTTCGGGTGCGCTCATCCTCATGCTCCTCGGACAGTACAAGTACCTCTCGAACAATCTGCACGGGTTCAAAGACGCGGTCGTCGGCCTTCTCAACGGCGGTTCCGTTGATGCTCTCGTTGCGCCGGGCGCGGTCGTCATCACGTTCGTAGTTGGTGCAGGAATTGGTATCCTCACCGTTTCGAAGGCCGTTTCGTGGGCGCTCGACCACTATCGCGCGGCAACACTCACCTTCCTCGTCAGTCTGATGGTCGGCGCGCTTCGGTTCCCTATCGAGAGACTACTTATAGCGGATACGTTCGCGTGGACGCCGAGCGTTCTCGGTGGTGCAGTCTTCGCCGCACTCGTCGGCGGTGGGGCAGTCCTCCTCCTCGACCGCTACACCGACGACCTCGACTACTGACTCGATTCGGCTGTTGGCGAGGTTATTTTCGACGCGAACCGGATTTTCGGCTGAATCAGAGTTAACTAACTTCCCGACGTATCTCTACCGAGATGACTGCGACCTACGAGTGCGAACAGTGTGGCAACCGCGTGAGCGCGCTTAAACATCCCGGAGAGTGCCCGGACTGTGGCGGGGAGATGCGAAACGTCAGCGTTTCGCGCGAGTGAGTTCGGGTGGTTGGGTGAGTTCGGCAAACCGTGAGAAGTGACGGGAGGGGAGTGCTCCGATTCGTGCTGAAACGTCGTCGAGCGACTCGTCCAACTCGGGTAGAAACGTCTCCGCTTCTTTCGTCGGAACTGCTCCCTCGGGCGTCGCTTCGATGAGTGTCTCGTCTTCGAGCATCCCGAGCGCAGCACGGGTTTCGTGGTGTTCGTGTCTTAATTGGCGCGACAGACGACGAATACCGGCGGGTTCGTTTTCCCGGGTGAGTATCTGCACTGCACGCTCGAACAGCGCGAGTTCGCGGTGAAGGCTATCGAACACGGGAGTATGCAGTCACCGAACCGGCTAAAACGTTATTTCGAAGTGATATTTAGTGATATTGAGGTCACGGTATTCTAAATGGAGCCTGTATCAGTTGTATATCTATCATTATGTTGTGCTATAAAACATACGAAAAAATTCAAGTGTAGTGGTGAGACAGTCTGGCAGTAATGGATACAAATAATCAACTTGGTGAGGTAAACAAGTCCCTCTGGTGGTTTGGGTGGCGGCCGAGAGCGACGGCAGCCCTTGGAATTGGCTTTGGATTGGTCATCGCATATCTCACACAAAGCGCCGCGGGATTCGTCATCGGGTTCTCTACCATCGTCGCATTCTGGTATATTGGGACGAGAGAAATCAATAATCGATATCGGTCAGTTCTCAAAACGTATGCCGACTACACGACGAAGGCAGGAAAGCGAATGCTCCAACTTTCGCCGGACGAGACATCATCGTACACACTGACCTACGGTTCGGGACTGTCGTTGTCCGTCAACCCGAGCAAACAATACTATTCGACCAGTTTACTCGTCGGAGATACCTCCGTTTCCATCCACGAAGGCGTTGGACTCGACATGGTAAATCGAGTCCCATATCTCGATGACAGCACGAGAGAACTGTACTACGACCAGATTTCGTCGGTGAGCTACGACAACCCATATCTAGAAATCAAAACATCTGATGGAGATACACTTCGGTATCAATCCAGTCGCCAACCGGATGACGCCCTGACAGACTTACAGAACCGACTCCGGAGTTACAAGAGAAACATTCGACAGGAACCCAAAGCGAGTGCTCCCGGCGCGCGAGCCTAATTCACGAGCGCCGAATCCAGCACTTCGAGCGGATGTCGAATGTCGTAGCCCGTCCCGTGATTCATCTGCATCGCGCAGGTCGGACATTCGGTCATGCCCGTTTCGCTTTCAACGTCTTCCATGTGTTCGAACATCTCGTCGCCGATTTTCATCGACGTGTCGTACTTCTCCGATTTCCACCCGTAGGTGCCGCTGATACCGGAACAGGAGTCGCCCACGTCCACCGGGTCGGTGCCGTCGAGTGCGGACAGCAGTTCGACGGCCTGTCCGTCGAGTCCCTGATTTTTGGCGTGGCACGGCGCGTGGTAGGCCAGTTCGCCGAACTCGGATTCCGGAACCGACGAATCGGCGAGTTCGCCCTCCAAATCCTCGTGAACCCGGAGATATTCGAGGGCTTCGAATGTGTTCGCGGCGACCTTCGCGGTTCCGTCGAACGAGTAGAGTTCCGGGTACTCCTGCCGGAGCGCCATCGAACAGGACGTACACGAGCAAATTACGTCGTAGCCTTGCTCGACTAACGCGGCGAAGGTTTCGATGTTGAACTTCGCGGCGCGGCGCGCATCGTCCATCATGCCGTTGGCGAACATCGGCGTGCCGGAACAGCGCTGGTCGGGCACGGCGACTTCGTAGCCGAACTGCTCAAACACGCGAACCATGGCTTTCGCCACCTCGGGCGTGTTGTAATTCGAGTAGTCACCGTGGAAGTAGGCGACTCGCTTGTCGTCGTTCTCCGCCGCATCGCCGCGTTTTGTCCGCGCCTCCTGCGCTCGCTCTTTCGATGTGGCTTTGCCACCTCGCTTTTCCCACCAGTCCGTAAACGTCTCTGTCGCAAAGTCGGGAAACTCGCGCTGGCTCGTAATTCCCATCACTTTCTCGTTCACGAACTTCGTCACGGACAGTCCCATGACGAAGTTCGTGAGTCGCGGGAATTTGGAGGCGAGTGGCGCGAGTCTGCCGTAGTTCGACAGAATCCGGTTTCGGATGTACTCCCGCGACAATTTTGACATCTGTTCGTCCACGTACTTGCCGCGGGCCGTGTTGTGCATCTGGGAAAGCGGCACTTCGGATGGGCAAGCGTTATCACAGCGCATGCAGTTCGAACAGGACATCACCGAATCGTCGATGTCGTGGTCGCCCTTGCGCTTGAGTCGCCACTGCTCCGGCCCTTGGAACTTCGGCCCGGGGAAGTCGTCGTCAACCTCCGCGACCGGACACTCCGTGTCGCAGGTGGAGCATTTGTAACAGTCGTCCGACCCCGGTCTGAGGTCCATCGGTTCGCCACTGAATACGTCCTGTAGTTCGGATGGATTTCGTGATTCTGCTTCCTTCTCACTCATGGATTCACCTCGTCGCTTGCCTTTCGTCCCGCGACAGTGCCGGTCGAAAGCGAGACGCCGCTTGCTGATTTCTCCGCCGAAACGTCGCAGTTACCGAGAACGCCGCCGACAGCGCGGAGGTTCTCGAACTCCGGTTCGCCCGCCGAATCGAGCGGGCGCAGTTCGTCGTCCACCTGCACCCCAAATCGAGCGAATGCATGGTTGTCGAACGCCCCGTCTTCCGACCACTCGTATCGGTCTTCCGGCGCGGGAACGCGACAGTCGAAAATCGGTTCGCGGACGCCCTCCCGGTCGGAGTCGATTCCCTTCCCGACCAGTCCGCCGGTTGCCAGCACGAACTGCTCGCCGTGGAACGGAATCGCCGCGCCGTTTCGCTCCACGACGACCGCGGAAATCTCGCCATTGTCCCCGCTCTCGAAATCAACGACCGGGTTTCCGGTCGTGATTCGAACGCCCGCCTCCTTCAGTGCGCTTTCGAACTGCGCTTCGAGGCGCATTCCGGGCAGACTTGGCGGTCCCATCGGGATTTCGAACACCTCGACGTCCAGTTTTCGTTCGAGGGTCGCCCGAACGTCCTCCGGGTGGTCTTCGCCCAACATCGCGGGAAAGCCGATTCGTTCCGCATCGCCGAGATGGGGTTTGATTTTCTCCGCAAGCGCGATTCGAACCGGTTCCGACTGGGAGACGTTCTCGCTACTCCCGATTTCGACGCGCTCGTTTTTGTCCAGCGCGTGGGCCAGTCTGGTTATTTTGGCGTCGGTTCGAAACTCGCCGGGGAACGACAGCGTGACGCCGCGAACGTCGAACGGAACCGTTTCCCGGAGATGCTCCGCGGCCACCGGGGCATCGAAGTCCACAACCGTCTCGAACCCGACGAGCAGGGTGTCGCGCTCGTCGCTTGCCAATCCGGGTGCGGTGTGTTTCGGGTATCGCGCTGTCGGCTTGATTCGCCCCCCGAACGTCGGGACGAGCGCGTTTCTGTCGGTGTGGTCGCCCGCGTAGTCGGCCACCGAATCGAACAGGGCGAGTCCGGCGCGGACGCCGTCCTCGCCGACCTTTTGATACGGGTGTTCGTCCGGCAGTGCAGAAATCGTCTCGAAGGGATTCGAGACGATTTCGCCTTCAACGTAGCCCAGCACGTCGATAAGCCCGCTGGCGAACCGCAGGGTGCTCTCTTTGTGCGAAAGCAGTCTGACCCGCGACCCCTCGCGAGCCGCGGACAGCGCGGTTGTCATTCCGGCCAACCCGCCTCCGATGACGACGACATCGTCCTCAATCGCCATTAATTCCTCCGTCGCCATCGACGACTCCCTTTCCGTTTCGACCTGCGTCGAACGCCGAGAAGTCGATGGTGTCGGTTTCGGCGTCCTGCCCTCCGTTCGCCTCCGGGGCATCCCGGTTCATCGTCGTCGCGTGGAGCGCATAGTTCAGCGCGGCCTGCGAGAGCTGTTCGCCCCAGAGGGCGTGGCGCTCGCCCTTCCAGCGTTCCTGAAACAGTTCGTCCAGTGCTTCGCGGGCGGTCGGTTCGTCGTGTTCCGGATGGAGTTCGTTCGCCATCCGATGACAACAGATGCCGCCCTGACAGTTGCCCATCGAGGCACGGGTTCGAATTCGAACCGCATTCAGGTCGGTGCCCGACCCGTCGATTGCGTCTTGAATTTCGGACTGCGTGACGGCTTCACATTCACAGAGAACCGGGTTCGGCCCGTCCGTTTTCAGGACGTCGTCGGCCCGACTGCCGAGTCGCTGGACGCTCCGCCGTCCGATTGGCGAGCGAATTCCGAACTCGTCCATGTAATCGCGGAGGATCGAAAAATCGTCGCTTCCGGGGAGCGGTTCGTCGGCGGTTCTACATCTGCCGCGAACCCCGAGTTGGTCGCAGACGTGGTCGGAAATCTGTTCCGCCATCGCCCGATACGTGGTGAACTTCCCGCCGACGATGCTGGTCAGGCCGGTTAGGCCGTCGCGTTCCTCGTGGTCTAAGAGGAAGAAATCCCGCGTGATGTCCGTCGGGTCTGTGGTTCCCGTCCCCGGCGGTTCGTACAGCGGGCGAACACCCCAAAACGACCGAACCGTTCGGGAGTCACGAAGGATGGGAACCAGTTTCGACAACTGGTCTATCATCATATCAACTTCCCAGCCTTCTTCGGGGTAGTTTTCAGGGTCAGAAACTTCCTCGTCGGTCGTTCCGAGAATCGCGGTCACCTCGTGCGGGACGATGATGTCTGCGTCGCCTTTCGGTCGGCAGTGGTTGATGACCGTATCTACTTGTCGGCAGTTCATCACGACCATCACGCCTTTCGAGGGACGAACTTCGATATCCACGCCCGCCATCTCGCCGAGTTGCCCGGCCCACGCCCCAGTCGCGTTGACCACGTAGTCGGCCCGGATTTCTTCTTTCGTGCCGGGCCTCGCGTGGTTTCGCTTGCCCGGCCCGCTTTCGTGGCGGACTTCGACGCCGACCACGTCGTTTTCGTCCACGAGTACGTCAGTCACTTCCGCGTGCGTTTCGATTCGCGCGCCGTGCATCTCCGCGTCGGCGGCGTTGGCGACGCAGAGACGGAACGGGTCGATTGCACCGTCGGGAACCGAGATTGCGCGTTTTACGTCCTTCGTCAGGTAGGGTTCTTGATCGCGCGCTTCCTTCGCGGTGAGGACTTCCGCCGGGATGCCACACTCCCGACAGCCTCGGAGTTTTTCCTCGAAATAGTCGTCGGAGTCACCTTCCAACTGGACGAACTGGCCGCCCGTCATCTCGACGCAGTGGCTGGCGATGTCCCGGAGGACGCGATTTTCTTCGATACATTCCGTGGCGCTCGCTTGGTCGGAGACGGCGTACCGGCCGCCGCTGTGGAGCAGGCCGTGCATCCGGCCCGTCGTTCCGTGGGTTAGATTGCCTTTTTCCACCAGCGTCACGTCAACTCCCCGCAATGCGAGGTCGCGGGCGATGCCCGTGCCCGTCGAGCCACCCCCCACGACGAGCACTTCGGCGTCGTTTGCCATGTTTGGTAGTTAGTTGGAGTCCACTTTACGATACCGCCCGTTTTCCGTGGGAATCGGAAGACGGCTTCCGGATAATATTGCCAGCTCGAAAGGACAGCCAATCGGCGATGTTAGTGGTGGACTGTCTTCAAACAGGTTGGTTACAGCTACGGACTCTACTACACGACCGCCACCGCATGCGCCACGAGGTTTGTGAAGATTCACGCGACATTCGATTTCCAACACGGCGCGCGAAGGCGACGATAGTCGTCCGCGCGAGGTCTTCGTGAGCGACGACGGAGTTCTCGTGAGCGAAGCGAACGAGAGCACGGAAGAGCGTGTCTCTTCCGGAGCGAGCGAACGAATCGGTTGGAGAGACGTGCGGGCGGTTTCATTGGAGTCGTGACTTGTAAACGACACCGCGAAACATCATGGTGAAACAACTCTTGGAAACAAACTCTGAAACTCGGTGTCCGTTCCCTTCTGTTCGCAGTTCACTGGACTGCGCTGTCGTCCCCTCCACCGAAACTGCATCCTTCATTCCAGCAGACAAATATCCAATAATTTCTCGATTCGTCGTTATTTCGAACACTAACGGACAAACGGATTCGAATTACACAGAGACAGAAACAAAAACCAAGAAATTCGAAACAATTTTAACATAAGTTATTTATAACCATATTTTATTTGGGAGTACGTCACATTGTGAGCATGGCACCGAGTGAAACCTACGTCGGTTCAATCGACCAAGGGACAACCGGGACTCGATTCATGGTGTTCGACCACAGCGGGGCGGTCGTGGCCAACGCCTACGAAAAACACGAACAGATTTATCCCGAACCAGGGTGGGTCGAACACGACCCGCTCGAAATCTGGGAGAACACGAAGTCGGTCACCCAGTCCGCGCTCGCGGAGGCGGGCATCGAGGCCGAGCAACTCGCGGCCATCGGCGTCACCAATCAGCGCGAGACGACCCTTCTCTGGGATGCAGACACCGGCAAACCGGTTCACAACGCAATCGTCTGGCAAGACCGGCGAACCACCGACCGAATCGAGCGGTTGGAAGCGGACGGCAAAACGGACGACGTTCGCGCCAAGACGGGCCTCGAACCGGACGCCTATTTCTCGGCGACGAAAGCCGAATGGTTGCTCGACAACGCCGACCCCATCAAAACCCAGCGCGCGCGACCCGCGGACTTGCGCGACCGAGCCGAAACCGGCGAAATTCTGTTCGGTACAATCGACTCGTGGCTCATTCACAATTTGACGGGCAACCACATCACGGACGTAACGAACGCCTCGCGGACGATGCTGTTCGACATCCACGAGATGGATTGGGACGAGGAATTGTGTACCGAGTTCGACGTTCCCAAAGAGATGCTTCCGGAGGTTCGACCCTCCAGCGACGACGACACCTACGGTTCGACCGACGCCGAAGGATTCCTCGGTGCGGAAGTGCCCGTCGCCGGCGCGCTCGGCGACCAGCAGGCCGCCCTGTTCGGGCAGACCTGCTTCGACGCCGGAGACGCGAAAAACACCTATGGGACGGGAAGTTTCTTCCTACTCAACACGGGCGAAGAGGCAGTGACGAGCGAACACGGCCTGCTCACGACGGTCGGCTTCCAGCGGTCGGGCGAACCGGTGCAGTACGCGCTGGAAGGGTCGATTTTCGTCACGGGCGCGGCAATCGAGTGGCTGGTCGATATGGATTTAATCGAGGACGCAATCGAGACGGAAACCCTCGCGCGAAGCGTCGATTCCACTGACGGCGTTTTCATGGTGCCAGCGTTCACCGGACTGGGCGCACCCCACTGGAACCAGCGTGCTCGCGGGACGCTCGTGGGGATGACCCGCGGCACCAGAAAAGAACACGTCGTGCGGGCAACCCTCGAATCCATCGCGTTCCAAACCCGCGACGTAGCCGAAGCGATGGAGGCCGACAGCGGCATCGAAGTCGAATCCCTGCGCGTGGACGGCGGCGCGGTGAAGAACAACTTCCTCTGTCAACTCCAATCCGACATCCTCGGAACCGACATCGTTCGTCCTGTCGTGGACGAAACGACAGCACTCGGGTCGGCCTACGCCGCCGGACTCGCGGTTGGCTACTGGGAAACCGTAGACGAACTTCGGAACAACTGGCAGGTTGACCGCGAGTTCGAGACGGAAATGGAACTGAACGGCACCGAAGCCGACGAAAAGTACGGCCGCTGGCAGGACGCGGTTTCGCGCTCGCTCGACTGGGCGCAGGAAGGAAGTGACTAAGATGGCGGATTTATCAGCACTCTGGGCAGTAGAGATGCTCATCGCGGCGTTCGCAGGCGGCGCCTTCGGCGCGGCACTCGGTGCGCTCCCGGCGTTCATCTTTACTGGCTTCATGGTCATCGCAGGAGAGTCTGCGAACATCATCGGAAAAGCCGTTGCCGGAGCGTCCCAGTCGGGACCTGTGGCCGAACTCGCAGCGGTCGGCATCACTGGCTCTATCGCGTTCGGCGCGCCGTTCTCGCCCGCCATCAGTTTTGCGGGCGGTGCAGCGGCGGCCGCCTACGCCGCGAAACGCGGCTACATGGAGTCCGGGTTCGACTACCACAACGCGAAGGACATCGCCTTCGCACAGGGTACCAAACCCGACGTGCTCGCGGTCGGTGGCTTGTTCGGGATTATCGGCTACTGGCTCGTCGAGTTATCAGCCGCCTTCGCCATGCCCTACGACCCGATTGCGATGGGCGTCGTGCTCTCAGCAATCATCCACAGGCTCGTCTTCGGCTACGACATCATCGGCGACACTGGCAAAGGAATCCTCAACATGAAACCGTTCGAGGACGGCAACCGGCGTATCATCGGCGAGGCCGCGACTGAGGGCGAAGAGACGACGCCCGACGAACCAGTTGCCGACGGCGGGGCAACCGTGGAGGGGCGATTCGTCGTTGAGCCGTGGCTTCCCCACCAGTACAAGTGGGCGAACGTGGCGACTATCGGCCTCGTGGTCGGTATCCTCGCGGCTTACATCGCCTACATGACTGGCAGTCCATTCCTCGCGTTCGGTATCAGCGCGGCGAGCCTCGTCTTCCTGAACTGCGGTGTCGAGAAAATTCCGGTCACGCACCACATGAGCCTGCCAGCGAGTACGGCGGCGCTCGCACTCGCCCCCGCGAGCGCGTCGGTGACGCAAATGGCACCCTCCGAAGTCGCGTCGGTGGTGCCGTTTCTCCCCGCGTTAGTCGTCGGAGGAGTCTTCGGCGTCGTCTGTGCACTCGCCGGAGAGGTTATCCAGCGAGTGTTCTACGCGCACGCCGACACGCACCTCGACCCGCCCGCGGCGGCTATCGTGGTCGGTACCCTCCTCGTCGCGATACTCGCCATCCTCGGCGTCTTCCCACAAGCCGTCTGGGTGCCGACGTTCGGCTTGTAACGACCGACTTCTATTTTCCCAATTTTCGGAACGTACATCACGCTCGGAGAGAATCGTCGCTCGATGGACGACGACACGCTCTCTACACCCCGTATCGCCTTCGTCTGCGTGCAGAACGCCGGGCGAAGCCAGATGGCAACTGCCTTCGCCGAGGAAGAAACCGACGAACGAACGCTCGACGTGGAAATTCTGACGGGCGGCACCCACCCCGAAGACGAGGTTCACGATGTCGTCGTCTCCGCGATGGCCGAACTCGGCATCGACATTTCAGGACGAAACCCGCGCAAAATCACGACAGACGAACTGATTTCGTGCGATTACGTGGCAACCATGGGCTGTTCGACGCTGGACGTGAGCGAAGCCGAGAGCAAGGTAGAAGTGCGCGACTGGGATTTAGACGACCCGCACGGAGAGAGTATTGAGGGAGTCCGCGAGATTCGGGACGAAATCCATGAGCGCGTCAGCGACCTGTTCGACGAAATCGAATCAGAACGGCGGGTCTAAGTGCGAGACGAGCGAAGTTCCGGTATGGTTCCGCCGCTCGTTCTCGACATCGACGGCACGATGACCCGGCCAGACGACTCCATCGACCCGCGATTTTTCGACCTGCTTCCCGACTGGGAGGCCCCCATCGTGGTCGCCACCGGCAAAGCATTCCCTTACCCCGTCGCGCTCTGTCACTTCCTTCAGATTCCACAGAACGTTATCGCCGAAAACGGCGGTATCGTCCTCGTGGACGACGAAATTACACGAAACGGTGACGGCGAGGCCGCCTTCCACGTCGCCGAGGAGTACGTCGCCGACGGCTACGAACTCGGTTGGGGCGAAAGCGACCTGACGAATCGGTGGCGTGAAACAGAAATCGCGGTACAACGCGACCAACCACTCGGCCCATTGTCCGAACTCGCCAGCGAACACGGCTTGGAGGTCGTGGACACCGGGTTCGCCTACCACGTCAAACCCTCCGGCGTGAGCAAGGGACAGGGGTTGAAAGCAGTCGCCCAACTCCTCGACCGCGACCCGGAGGAGTTCGTCGCCATCGGCGATTCGGAAAACGACGTATCCACTTTCGGCGTCGTCCGCGAGAGCTATGCGGTGGCGAACGCCGACGAAAAGGCGAAACGGGCCGCCGGAACCGTGGTCAATGAGTCGTATTCGGACGGCACGATTTCTGTTCTGGAGGAGCTTCAGCGCGGGTTTGATGAGTGAGTCGGGGAAACAGATGCGGATTCACGAAGCCAGATTTTCCGTGTGGCGTGCGCTGGCGAGACGGTGCGAACAGTGGTCGGTCGCACCGTCTCGCTGATAGCGCGCGAGGGATGACTGAGTGAACGAAGTGAGCGAAAGAATCGGTTGGGGAGGCCTGTGGTCGGTTGCGGCGCGGTAGCGGTATGATTGGAGTCGGGAACTGTAAACACCTTCCCGGAACAAATTTCAAAAACTCGTTAACGGTTCTCCTACTGTGGCGGTTTGATGGAGACGTGATTTGCTAACAACGGTGTCAAACAGTCAACTGTATTCTAACCTGATTCTGCTGGACGAGTTCGAACTCGTCACCATCACGCAAAATTTCTACGAACACCTTTTCAACCGTCCATCCGGCAATTACGTTTTATCCCGATTCCGGCGCAGTTCCCGCGCCAGCGCAACCCCACCTATCGCCAAAACACCGAGCGCAAGCACCCACGGGCCGGTCTGTCGGCTACTCACTGAATCGACACGGTTCAGAGTCATCCTTCCGGTTTCACGATGGGGTTGTGCGTTCCGTTGATGTTCCACTCGTGAAGACAGAAGGGACGCCCCTCGTCCCCGGCAATCGTCCAGTTGTGGTTCGACTCGTTCCACTCGTCTTTGCGCCCGCACCGCGTGCATCGGCGTCGGTCGGGTCGATTGAGTTCCGCCATCGAAACGAAATGAGGACGCGAGGGGACTTAAGCGAACGGCAACAGGGCATTTTACCGCGCGCGTCGAACTGTATCGGGATGCTCAGGAGACGCGCGCTTCTCCGGGCGATGGGTGGGGCTGGTGCTGTTGTGTTGGGAATTCGGGAACTACAGAGAGCAAGAGCGCAAACACGGAGAGAAGACACGATGACACATTTCAGCACACCAGCGTTCGAAGCGGGGAATCGGATTCCACGGGAGTTCACCTGCGAGGGGCAGAACGTCTCGCCGCCGCTCGAAATCGATTCGGTGCCGGACGGGGCGAACTCGCTCGCGATTATCGTGGACGACCCGGACGCGCCGAGCGGGACGTTCACTCACTGGGTCATCTGGGACATTCCGCCGGACACGACGCGGATTCCGCGGGCCGTTCCGGGGATGGAAATCGTCGCCGACCTCGACGGAGCGAAACAGGGCGAAAACGACGCCGGAGAACTCGGCTACCTCGGGCCGTGTCCACCGATTGGCGACGGGCCGCACACCTACCGATTTACGCTGTATCTACTCGAACGGGAACCGCGACTCGGGGCGGGCGCGACGAAGGAAGCCCTGTTGGACGCCATGGGCGGGATTCGACTGGGGCAAACTCGGTTCACGGGGGAGTTCGCGCGAGAATAGCTTGGAACGGTTCCGAAATCAGAACGTTCAGTTTTACTGCCTGCTCAAAAGTAGTATGGACAAAACGAACGTCCAACTGTTCGGTATCGCGCTCATCCTCGCTGGTGGTTTTGTTTTGCTCACCGAGACGATTGGCGGATTTCTCTGGCTGTACGAATCCGCCGGTACGTGGGGGATTCTTTTCGGCTTGGTGATTTGTTTCCTCGCTCTACTCCGGGGATAACTCCGGAAAACCGTGATGCCGTGGACGACTGAACTTGTCGCCCACAGTCGATACAACAAAGTCGGCCCGGAACGCGGATTCAGGTGCTATGATAAAGATGGTCGATTTGCTGGTTCGCAAAGAGGGTATGACCCACGAGGAGTTCGAAGACTACTGGCTCAACGAACACTCAGAAATCGCAAAGGAACTCCCCGGCCTGCGTAAATACGTTACCTCCGTCTCGAAAGACCCGGAAAAAGCGGGCTACGACGGCGTTCTCGAACTGTACTTCGACTCCACCGACGACATGAAAGCCGCCTTCGGTTCCGAGCAGGGCGAGAAAGTGATGGCTGACGCCGCGGAGTTCATCGATACGGATGCGGGGCCGACACTCATCCTCGACGAGACGGTGCAGGTTGACGACCTCGAATAATCAGTTACTCAATTTAGATTCCAAACTCGAATCGTTGATTTGACCCGCTGGCTCGAATCGGGGACTCCAGTTGCCGATTCGAGTCACCCAACAGAACAGCCGAAAGGAAGACGGGTTTTCGCGCCGTAACTGGTCTATGGAAACAGTTCGCCGGTCTTCGTTCTCGTGGCGCAATCTCCCCGCCCTCCTCGTCTGTATCGTCGTGTGCCAACTCGCG
Source organism: Haladaptatus cibarius D43 (assembly GCF_000710615.1). Taxonomy (NCBI): domain Archaea; kingdom Methanobacteriati; phylum Methanobacteriota; class Halobacteria; order Halobacteriales; family Haladaptataceae; genus Haladaptatus; species Haladaptatus cibarius. Next base: position 245,993 of record NZ_JDTH01000002.1, read on the forward strand.
GGGATCATCCCGTCGATTCTCACGGCAAACGACGTCGCAACGTGGTACACGACGCTTCAGAAACCCGCCTTCACGCCGCCGAGTTGGGTTTTCGGGCCGGTTTGGACGACGCTCTACCTGCTGATGGGCATCGCGCTGTATCTCGTCTGGCGGCAGGGGAACAAAATCGCACTCGCTATCTTCGCCGTCCAACTCGCCCTCAACGCGGCGTGGACGCTGGTCTTTTTCGGCATGCGTTGGCCTGCAGGTGGACTCGCGGTTATCGTCGCCCTGATGGTCGCCATCGGTGCGACGATGGTGATCTTTTGGCGTGTAGACCGACGAGCCTCCCTCCTGCTCGTTCCCTACGCGCTCTGGGTCGGGTTCGCAATGGTGCTGAACTACGAACTGTGGCGATTGAACTGAGCCGAGCACAGATTCGGTAGAGCCCACCTCACGCACACCCACACTTTTGCACGACCCCGGTGTTACCTGATTCATGAATCTGGGGGTGCTGGGAACGGCAGGAATCGCACATCATTCGTTTGTTCCCGCAGTCACAAAGACCGACCACGAGGTGACGGCAATCGCGTCCCGAAGCGATGAACGCGCCGAACAGTTCGCCACAGACCATGGAATAGCGCAGGCGTTCGGGTCATACGAGGAACTGCTCGAATCCGACGTTGACGCCGTTTATCTTCCGCTTCCGAACGCGCTCCACGCCGAGTGGACGAAACGGGCCACAGACCACGGCCTGCACGTCCTCTGTGAAAAACCGCTGGCGGTGAACGCCGAGGAAGCGCGCGAGATGGGGGATTACTGCGACCAGCAAGGCGTCACGCTGATGGAGGCGATGATGTTCCGGTACTACCCCAGAACCGAGCGAATGGTGGAGGCCGCGAACGAACTCGGCGTCGTTCGCTCCGTCGATGCCGGATTTCACTCGTCGCTCCGTCGCTGGCCCGCCGGAACGCGATTCGACCCCGACCTCGGCGGGGGATGCCTGCTCGACGTGGGCGTCTACGCCATCGAAGTCGCGCGACTGTTTTTGGGCGAACCAGATCGCGTCGTCGCCCGCGTTGCAGACCCCGAGGAAACGGGCGTCGAAACGCAGGTGTCGGGTATCCTCGCGTTCCCCGGCGGTCGAACCGCACAGATTGATTGTTCGTTCCGACTGCAAGATGCCCAGTACTGTCGGGTCGAAGGAACCGATGGACGACTGCACGCAAACCGGGCATTTTCGGTCGGCACCGACCCGAGCGAGTTCGAACTCTATCTACCGGGACGACAGGCTTTGGAGTCCTTCGACTCGGCAGACCCCTACGCCCTCGAACTGGAGCGATTCGCGGAGTACGTGGAAACCGGCGAGCGTCCGCGAACCGACGCCCGCGAGGCGGCGCGGACGCTCGCCGTAGTGGACAGCCTTCGAAAAAGTGAGGAAATCGGCGAGTGGGTAGATATTCCGCGGTGGGTAGCGAGTTCGGAATAGAGATTCCGGGTTACTCGTCCTGACAGCAACCGCCAGCCTGCTGGCCGAAATCGACCGCAATCGGGGCGGAAATGGCACGGTTCAGGTCTTCGAGTCGGGCCGAGAGTTCGTCCTGTGCCGCGAGGTAGTCCGACATCACGGGAAGCGAGTGGAGGTCTTCTTGGGCGTCCTGCACCTTCTCCACGTCCTCTTGGGTCGCCTCGCCGGTCTGGCGCGCGAGCATGAACTCCTGCCGGAGACGTTCGAACTTCTTGATTTTCTCCTGTGCCTCCTCGTTCGCTTCGACTTCGGCTTTCGTCTCCTCGAACTGCCGGTATTCGGGCGTGTCCGCGATTGCCTCGCCGAGTTCGGTCGCCATCTCCTCGACACTGGTTTCCTCGTTGCTCACGTCGGCTTTCGTGTCTACGCTCATGGCTACTGATTCGAACTGGAACGGTTTAGGCTTGCCGAATGTGGTAGCCGTTGGTGGTTCTGTTGAACGCTACAGGTGTCCACCGACTCTGATGTCCGTGATAAATAGGGTGCGTATCTTACAACCCATCTGTTATAAAAATCGGCGTAGGTGACCATCGAACGTAGCGTTACAACAGAATTGCAGAAACATCTCATCCATAGCATTTACAGTAACAAATTGGGTTTGTCTCACCATGACCTGTACATTTTGTTCAATCTGTGCTGGTGAGGAAGAGGCCGAGATTGTTAATGAAACTGATGAGACACTGGCGTTCGCCCCACTGAATCCCATTTCAGAGGGACACATTTTAGTGATTCCCAAAGACCACTACGAGACTATTTTCGATATTCCAGAGTCAACCCTCTGTACGGTAGTGAAACACACGAAAATCATCGCAGAACGGCTCCAGGCGAACGGTTTTGATGGTGCAAATCTTCTACACGACAGCAGTCAGCATCAATCGGTTCCGCACTTTCACCTGCATATCGCCCCACGCCGCAGCGATGATGGGTTAGACCTCTGGCCTGAGAGTGGATATGAGGAATCAAATTTCACCCTGACTTACGAACATATCCGGAAAAAGCTCAGCGACGAAGATTCAGAGTAGTCACTTCAATAATTACACGCATTGTGTTTGGCAACCTGCTGAACTCTCCCTCTACATTTAGCGCGTCCTGGCAAATTCTGCAGAGTTCAACAACCCCCATCCACCGAAAACCGGGAACACCGTGCTTAAACGTACTCACCAACAAAGCATCTCCAATGAGCCAAGAGAGTGAGTACAGCGAGGGGGATTTGCGGAAGACCGGAATGTCCCTCAAACACGACCGGGAGTGGGATTACGAACTCGACCGAATCATCGAAGCGGTCGAAGAGCGCGACGCCGAAAAAGTCGGCTTGCAGTTCCCCGAGGGACTCAAACGCAGAGGCCCGAGCGTGGCCGACGACCTGCGAGAACTGCTCCCCGACGACGTGACGATTCTGCTGTCGGGGCAGCCCTGCTACGGAGCCTGCGATTTGGACACCTATCTGATGAAGCGAACCGACGTGTTCGTCCACTTCGGCCACTCGCCGATGAAGAACACGGACAAGGTCATCTACGTCCCGCTGTTTTCCAACGTCGATGTCTTCCCGATCATGGAGGAATCGTTGGACGAACTCGAAGTCGGCGACGTGGGGCTGGTCACGACCGCCCAGCACATGAACCGCTTCGAGGAAATGAAAGAGTGGCTGGAAGACCGCGGTTTCACGGTTCACACCCGCAAGGGCGACGACCGACTGACCCACGAAGGGCAGGTACTCGGCTGTAACTACGCCTCCGCCGACATCGACGCAGACCAAGTGCTCTACGTCGGCGGCGGAAAGTTCCACCCGCTCGGACTGGCGATGGAACACCCCGATAAAAATGTCGTCATCGCCGACCCCGTAAACAACGTCGTCACGGTCGCGAACACCGAAAAGTTCCTGAAACAGCGCTACGGCGCGGTTCATCGCGCGATGGACGCCGAGAAGTGGGGCGTCATCTTCTGCACCAAAATCGGACAGGGTCGCTGGGAAATCGCACAGGACATCATCGACGAGAACGACAACGCCTACCTCATCACGATGGACGAGGTGACACCCGACCGTCTGCGGAACTTCAACATGGACGCCTTCGTCAACACGGGATGCCCGCGAATCACGACCGACGACGGCCCGCAGTTCCACAAACCAATGCTCACGCCCGGCGAGTACGAAATCGCGGTCGGCAACGAACCGCTCGATTCGCTCCAGTTCGACACCTTCCACGGCACGTGGTAGGAAAATTTTTGTAGTCGTCTTATTTTCTTTCTATCATGTATCGCCCTCCGAACAGCCAACGCGACAGTCTCCTCTCCCGCAGGCAGCTCCTCGGGGTTTCTGGCCTCGGAGCAGCCGCGTTCGCCACCGACAAACTCGCTCGGCGATAACTCGATAACGGAATCCCTGGTTTTGTCGGCTCTGCTTAGAACTGCGAGACCACTTCCGGCATACAGCCATCGCCGGGTTCGTGGTAGGAGAAGTGGTCAGGGACGTAGTCCGCGTTGCGGTCGGTGTAGTTCGCTGGTGGAGTACCCTCACAGCCTTCCTCGCCGACGGCGGAATCGAACTCGCCGAGCGAGTAAGCCCAGTTCAGCACGTTGTCGTCGCTCTTCCAGAAGTTGTCCACCGACCCGACGACGTTTGCGAAATCGTCGCCGTACTCGCCATCTACTGCAACGTCGTCGTTGTCCGTCGCCGCGCCGAGGAGGGTCGCGGATTCGATGTAATCGCGGTAGTCCCACGAGTTGAGTGCTTTGATTGTCGCGGGGACGACTCGACCACCGAGCGAGTGACCGATGAGGCGCACGCGTGCGCCGGTTCGGGCGCGGTAGTCGGTGATGAAGTTGGCGAGTTTCGCGCCGTTTCGCTCCGCGATGTCGGTTGCGGGCCACCAGTTATCGACGCTCGTGTCTGAATCGTAGCTGAATCCGATGACGGGATGGTCGTAGCCGTTGTTCCGGAGCGAGGTTTTCACCGTCTGAAAGTGGTCGGGTGCGGCGTCCTGCTCGACCAGCCAGCCGTGAACGGAAATCATCACTTCTTCCGGACTCGCGCTCCCGTAGCCGGGGATGTCGCCGACGGTGCTGTAATCCGTCGCGGTGTGGCCGTTGGTCAACTGGTCGCCGTGCCACCAGTGAATGTCGAAGTGGCCACGCGTCGTCGCGCGGGGGAAGTCCGCCGGGCCGACGATATTCCCGTCGTCACCCTCGAATCCGGCGGCGGTTCCGGCCACGCCAGTGAGGCCGACCGCGGCGGTTGCCGTGCCGCGCAGGACGGTTCGGCGGTTTACTCGATAGGTCGAAGCTGCATCACTGGTGGTATCGTCTACCATGGTTATGATGAACAATTATACAGATATAATTGTATCGGAGAAAAATAGGGTCACTCTTCGACGGTTTCGATTCTGTAGGTCACTCCTTCGTACTCGATATGCTGTGGCGTCTCGCCGAGGTACGTGTTGCGCCCGTCGAGTCGAACGCGCGAAACGCCGTCTTCGAACGACGCGAGCAGATTCCGAATCGGCGTGATTCGAATCACCTGTTCGGGAAGCTTTCTCATCGGCTCCTCGTCCGGATTTTCGACGCGCGTGGCGCGGTAGGTCACATCCGTCTCGCTAGCGCGAACGTGTTTTTCGTCGCCATCCCGATTGACCTCCGTAAGGTCGTTCGTCGGCGTGAGCGACAGCGAATCGCCGACCAGTTCGAACCGGGTGGCGACACCGACTGACGCGTCGTAATTCTGTCCCTGGAACCAGCCGGAGATTCCGAAGGCGTAGATGCCGCCGCCGAGTCCGGCGAGGGTAACCTCTTCAGTTCCTCCCGTAGTGCCGATTGCGTCTTCGAGATTCGTGTTGTCGATGGTGAGAGTCCACGTGTGCGAACCGCCGGATTTGAGCATCATAGCTGGTTCCGGAACCGCTCGCGGCGCGATGTAGAACCACTCTGAATCGACCTGTTTCCAAACATCCCAGTCGTAGTTGTTGGTCGTGAATGTCGTACCCGTCTCGTTCGAGAGGGTGAACGAGACGGTATCTTCCGGCAGTTCGGCCTGCGCTTTCGATGGCGTCATCAGCAGGTTCGTTTCCGAATCGGCATTCTCGTAGCAGATGACCTGTTTTTCGTCGTCGCCAAACGGCGGACAGTGATTTTCGTCCGGAATTTGGAGGTTAGGTGACCGCGTGGTGGTTGTTCCGTGTGTCGTCGTCTCCCCCATCTGCGTCGTTTGCGTCGTTCCTGCCGTCAAGGTGTTCGGTTCGTTCGTACTGGAACCTCCCGGCGACGATTCAGTGAGACAGCCAGCAAACAGAACTGAACTAACCGAGGCGAGGACTGTGCGGCGGTTCATACCGTGGTCATCGTAACTGCCCGGTAAATGCTTTCAGATGACTGAAACACCTGTTTCACCAACCAGATTACTACCAAGCATACACAAACCTTTTTGTATTCCTAATGGGTATGGTGTTTGTATGAGCGCGACTCGTCCCACGACCGTCGAAACCGCGATTGAATGCTGCCGACCGACCGACAAAACGCCCGTGACGCTCGATGCGTCGGCACTTCCGAGCGCCCGAACCGACCTGCGCGAACTCCAGCGCGAACTTGACGCGAACGATCTCGTCCCCGCTGGCGTGACGGTTGACGCCTGCTTCGACGCGGACTGCTCGTTTGCCACGCAGGACGAAGCGGACAGAATTCGCGAATGCGTCCGAAGCGCCGCCTTCCTCGGCGCGGGCACCGTCACCGTCGAGTTCGACGCTGTCGAAGACGAATCGAAAGTTAAGCCCTCCCTCGCCGCCCTCAAAGAGCGTGCGCGCCGTGAAGGCGTCACGCTCGAACTCGACGGCCCGCTGTCGCTCGACTCCTAAGCGAAACCCTCGTTCTTACGTCATCCCATTTCGTCTACCCACGCATGGGGAAACGCGCGCTGGAACGTCGGCTTTCCGCAGTCTCCGACTTCGCCGACCCGCAGGTCGAACTGGAACAGTACCCGACGCCCGCAGACCTCGCGGCCCATCTCGTTCATCTCGCGGACGTGCACCACGACATCGCCGGGAAGACGGTGTTCGACCTCGGCACCGGAACCGGCATGCTCGCGCTCGGGGCTGCGACCCGCGGCCCCGAGCGCGTTCTCGGCATCGACAGAGACGCCAGTGCAATCGCGCAAGCCCGAGAAAACGAACATCGCGTCGGGCCGGAAACGCCCGTCGAGTGGATTGAGGGGGACGTAACGCGTGCACCATTCTGCACCTCTACAAGAATTTCATCAGCACCGTTCGTGACGGTGCTGATGAACCCACCATTCGGTGCGCAGACGGGCAACGAACACGCAGACCGCGCGTTTCTGGAGACGACGGCGGACATCGCAGACGTCTCTTACTCGATTCACAACGAGGGAAGTATGGCGTTCGTGGAAGCCTTCGCCGAGGATTCCGGTGGCGAGGTGACACACGCGTTTCGGGCCGAACTGCCGCTTTCGCGGCAGTTCGAGTTTCAGCGTGAGCAGAAAAAAGTTCTCGACGCCGAAGTGTTCAGAATCGAGTGGTGAGAGGAACCGAGAAACGATATGAATCGAATGGTGAGAGAAATCGACCGGCGAGACGAATCGAACGGTTCTAACCGCCGTACTGTTCTTTTTTCGCCACTTGAACGCGAGTGTCGTCCGCGACGGCGACGATTTTGTCGTCTGTTCGCTCGAAAGTCACACCGGAAAGCGTGACGGAGGAGTTCGGAACTGGAAGCGACCCACTCGCCACCGTCGAATTGTTCTCCGCCAGTTCGAGACTGAACCGGCCGTTCTGCGGAACTATCGACACCTCTTTTCCGTCGATGACGGGCGTTGCGGTCACGGAGTCCGAAGCGAACTCGTGTTGCCAGCGGCCAGTTGTGGGACGCAACCAAACCTGATAGGCGGTCTCGCCGCCAGTCGCGCTCCACCCCTCGCGGTTCACGTGAACCGCTTTTTGCCACCCGATTCCGCCGACCCTGACCGTCGTCTGTCCCGAATGCGCGAGTTGCCCCTGTGACACCTCACGCGACCAGATTTCCCGGTGTTCGTTGACGACGATGACACCGCTCGTGTTCACCTGCGTCGTCTCACCACCGAGCGAAACGTCGATGACGGACACCTTCTGATTCGGCACGTTTTCCGCGTACATCACGGTGTAGCCGTCGACTTCGACGCCGGAATCGTCGCTGACGGCATCCGCACCCACGGACGTGAGGTTGACCGGGATTGCCACTCCCGCCATGACGAGGAGCGGAATCAGCAGGAGGACGGTTCCGGCCTGTCTGACGTTCGGGCCGAACGACTCCCGGTCGGTCGTGCGAACCGCGACAACGACGAGTATCGAAAGTGCGAGGACGAACAGCACGCCGAGGCCGCGAAAGAGGACGTAGGTTTCCAAGCCGCGATACCACCAGAGCGCCCACAGCGACAGCGACATGAGGAGGACGAAACTCCCGGCCCAGACGCGCAGGGCGCTCAACTGTACGTTTCGTCGTCGGAGCAAGTAGACGCCCGCGACCGCACCGAAGAAAAATCCGAGCGTGTGTCCCTGTACGGCGATGCCGAACCACCACGGGCGCGAAAACGTGCTCGTCGCCTCGCCGACTACTTGCGGTTCACGAAGCGCCAGATACAGCGTGTTGATGAGTCCCTGCGCGGACAGCGCCACGATGGTTCCCAGTGGATACCGAACCAGCGCAAACCCGATGAACGCATAGAAGACGCCGGAAAAGCCGATGACCGGCCCCCACGCGAAGATACTCGTTCCGAGCGCGATGATGATAACGCCGAGCGGAAACAGCACGAACGCCCGAATCCACGGGTTCGTCCGCCACGACGAGCCGGATTCTTCTCCCTGCTTTGTCGGATAGTGGCTGAAAAAGTACTCCGCCAGCGGTGCGACGGCGAGCGTGCTGGTCATGTTACCGATGAGGTGGCCCGGCCCAGCGTGGGAAAAGGAGCCGAGGAACATTCCTTTCGGGTAGAGGTACGACCACGACGCGAACGCGACGGTTACGGGATTTCGCCAGTGGTTCCACCCGCCCTGTACGAACAGATAGACAGCAGTTACACCGACGACCGAAATCAGCGTCCCCCACGGAACGCCGAAGAGGAACCGTTTCCGAAGCGCGCTCCCCCACGCCCCCCGAGGACGGTCTAAGCGCCAGACGATGAGAATCGAAAGCAGGAGGCCGAGCGGGATTGCGACCCGAATCGGCCACCCGCCGAACGGCGACACCATACGCGAAGTGTGTGACCAATACGATATAAAGCAATCCGTCCTGTTCCGTGAGTGAGACGAGCGACGCGAGGCGAACGAAAACGAGTTGGATGACGACGATTCGGGTAACAGATTAATCCCATCGGCATGAACCACCGCACATGGCAGAGCTACCGACGGAAGGTGAGACGAAGTCGTATTCTCGGACGTTCACGAACGAAGACGTTGCGCAGTTTGCAGACCTCTCGGGTGACCGCGGCAGCCACCACGAGGAGGGCGACAATCCGATGGTTCACGGACTGCTGACCGCGACGCTACCGACGAAAATCGGCGGCGACATGGATTACATCGCCCGGTCAATGTCGTTCGAATTTCACAGGCCGGTGTACGTCGGCGAGGAAATCACCTGCGAATCGACGGCGGAATCGTTCGAATCGCGCGAAAATCGTCACGAGATGGTCGCCTCGTTTGTCTGCCGAAACGAGGATGGAGAAGTCGTTCTCGATGGGAAAACGGAAGGCGTTATTTTCCGGTAGTTAGTCGCCGAAGTCCGGCAAATCGTCGGGCGCTTCGAACTCGGCCTCCCAATCGACGTAGTCCGCTTCCAGCACGTCACAGATGACCTGTCCGAGTTCGGTCAGCGAAGCGTTGATGGACGACACTGCGTTCCACGAATCGATGTCGGGGTGGATTTCGCGTTCTTTCCAATCCTCCGGAATCCCGGGTGCGTGATAGCCGACACGGTCGGCGAAGTCGTCCCAGAAGAAATCGAACTCGTTGAAGAGATTCAAATCGAGTGCGGTTTCGAACTCGCGCTCTTCTAACTCGGTGTGTTCTGCCCACTGGTTGAACGACTCCTCCCACGCGCCTTCGTGGAGAAACGTCTCCAGTTCCTCCCGTCGGTAGTTCGTCTCACCCTGCACCGACACGTCGTCGTACTCCTGCACGTCCGCCTCGGAGCGCAATGTCGGCGCGTCCGGGGCTTGCACGTCGAGTCCCATGAACCGGGCTACGGGAGGGGTTCGGATAAGGGTTCTCACGGACGACAGGTCGGCGCGTTACCCGCCGATTTCGACGGGAAAGCGAGGTGACAATCCGACCGAAACGGGCGTTACCGGGGGTGACGGCGGTCGTTACGCGCTGAACCGTCTGAGCCATTTATAGCGACGGTAGCCGACGATACGCGAGGAATGAGAGGTACACAGACAACGCGAACGGTTACAGTTGTACTGATGACGCTGATACTCGCAGTCAGTGTCGCCGTCGCCGGAATGGGGGCGATGGCGGGACAGGATACGACCGACGATGAATCGGACGGCGACGCACAGGTTCGCGTCGCCCACATGTCGCCGGATGCACCACCGGTTGACGTACTCATCGACGGTGAAACGGCGATTTCGAACCTTTCGTATGGCAATGTCACCGACTACGCCAGCCTTCCTGCTGGCGAACACAACGTTACGGTGACCGCCGCGGGCGACCCGAGCACGGTCGTCTTCTCGGAGAACGTGACGTTCGACGCCGACACTAACTACACCGCCGTTGCACTCGGTGAAATTTCGGAACATTCCGAAAATCCGTTCGACGTTACGGTTCTCGAAGATGACTTCACCGCGCCCGAACCGGGTAACGCCTCGGTGCGACTCGTCCACGCGTCGCCCGATGCACCGCCGGTTGACGTGACGGTCGCGGAGACAAACACGACGCTCTTCGACGACGTTTCGTTCGGTAACGCCACGGAATACGCGGAAGTTCCGGCGGGTGAGTACGCGCTCGAAGTTCGGCCAGCCACCGCCGACGATTCGGGCGAAGTCGTGGCTACGTTCAACGTGACGTTGGACGAGAACACGGCCAACTCCGCGTTCGCGGCGGGTTACATCAACCCCGCGGAGGCACCCGAGGCCGGGCAGGACAACCCGTTCGAACTCATCCTCGTCACGGATTTCGAGTTTGCGGGAGAGACGACGGAAACCGTGACAGCGACCGAAACCGCGACAGCAACAGAAACCGAAACGGCGACGACCACGGCCAAAACGACGGCCGCTGCGGAACCGACGGCCACGGAGACGCAGACTACAGCTAAACCGACGAAAACGACAAAGGAGACGACTGCGAAGGCAACCGAAACGACAGTCAAGGAAACCGAAACGACAGTCAAAAAGACGACTGCAAAGGAGACAGAAACCACGGCGAAAGCGACTGAAACGACGACTACCAAGGCAACACCAACCGAAAAGCAGACGACTGCGAAGAAGACCACTGCAAAGCAGACCACGCCGCAGGAAACGACCGCCAAAGAAACCACGGCGAAAGTGACGAAAACGACCACGCCGAAACCGACGACAGTCAAAGAGACAACTCCGGCTGAAACGACGGCGAAGCAAACGACACCGAAAGAAACCACGGCCAAGGAGACGACGGTGGCAAAAACAACTCCAAAGGAGACGACTCCGAAGAAAACGACCCCCAAAGAGACGACGGTGAAGAAAACGACCCCCAAAGAGACGACGGTGAAGAAAACCACGGTCAAGGAAACGACCGTAAAAAAGACGACAACCAAGGAAACGACTCCGAAGGAAACGACGGCGAAAAAGACCACTCCGAAGGAGCCGGAGGAACCGAAAATAACGAGTCCAGCAGAACCGGAAAAACCTGAAATTACCAGCCCAGCAGAGCCGGAAAAACCGGACGTGACGAGTCCGGCGGAACCAACTCCGGATGAGACGGTGCCGAAGGATGATTCCGACGAGCGCACCGTTTCGAACGACAGCTAAACCGCACATATTTTTGCTTTCCGACACGAACTGCGGGCGTGAGCCGACTCGCCGACATTCGACGCCGAGACGACGTTCGGGAGGGAAAACGTTCGTTTTCTCTTCCCGCGGAGAACTTCGCCACAGTGGTCGAAACCATCGAATCGGGATACGACCAGTGGGTTGGCGCGGTTGTAACCGACGACGACGGTCGCGTGCTGTTGGTCGAAAACGGATGGAGCGGCGGCTGGATAATTCCGGGTGGGACGGTCGAAACGAACGAGACGCCCGCCGAGGCGGTCGTCAGGGAAATCGAGGAGGAAACCGGGGTATCGGTCGAACTCGACCGGCCGCTTTTAGTCGAACGTCAGCGATTCAGCCATGCTGACGAGGAAATCGCGGGTAACTTCGTCCTGTTCGGCGCGACTGCGAGCGACACGGAAATCGGCGACGACCTCGGAGTGGAAGACGAAACGATTTACGAGGCGCGGTGGTTCACCGACGTTCCGGCGATGAAAATCGACTACAGCGCGGAAATCGAGTCGTTTCGAGAGGATTGACGAGGGCGACTCCGATTAGTCGATTCGCTCGGCGACGGCGCGCAGTTGCTCGATTCGCTCGGTTCGGGCCGAATCGCGGAGCGCCTCCTGCGTGTCGTCGGGGCAATTCAGTTCGGGGACTGGCGTTGGCGTGCCCGACTCATCCAGCGCGACGAAGGTGAAAAACGAGGTGGTCGTTTCGCGCTCTTCGCCTTTTTTCGGGTCTTCGGCGCGGACGTTCACCTTCACGTCGATGCTAGTTCGCCCCGTGTCGAAGACGAACGCCTCCACGACGGCGACTTCGCCGAGGTCGATTGGCGAGATGAAATCGACGTGGTCCATCGACGCCGTCACGCACTGATTGCCGCAGAATCGCATCGCCGCAATCGCACCGCAGATGTCCATCCAGTGGAGCACTGCACCACCGAGTGCCCGCCCGAGGTTGTTGGTGTCGTTCGGCAGGAGCAGTTCGGTCATCTCGGTGTACGAGTCCATCAGCGTCGCGGTGTCTGCCATGTCCGGTGATTGTCGGCAGGCCTATTTAGTTGGTCACGGTTCGGTCGGCGCGTCAGCGTTATCATCTTCGCTACCGATTTATCAGCATGAGTCGGGAGGTGGGAAACAGATTACTCTCCGACGACGCCGTCATCTCGGTCGTCGGAGACGGAGTGTATCAACTCGATGTGGATGGCAATTTTTTGTCAACCAACGACGCCATGGTTGGGTTGACGGGATACGCCCGCGACGAACTCATCGGTTCGCCGTTTTCGCTGCTGTTCGGCGACGAGGATACAGCGCGATTCGACGCCGAAATCGAAGCCCCACTGTCGAAGGGCGACGAAATTCGAACCGTAGCTGTCTCCGTTCACACCGCAGATGGAGAGTCCGTTCCCTGTGAACTCCGATTTTCGGTCGTGCAGTCGGAGGATGGTTCAGTCGCCAAAACCGCTGGTATCGTCGGCGTCGCTCGTGACGTGTCGCAGAACGCGGAGCTAAAAGCACAACACGTCGAATTGGAACGACTACGCCGTATCAATGCCGTCATCCGAAGCATCGACCGCGCGGTCGTTCGGGCCGAAACCGCCGACGAAATCGAGCAGTCGGTGTGTGACCGACTCGCCGATGCGGAACCGTATCTATTCGCCCTCATCGTCCGTTTCGACCCGCAGTTCGAGGAGCTAACGCCGCAGACGTGGGCAGGAGAACGCGAGGAGTACGTCGGATATCTCCGAGAGGCGAACCTCGACGTTTCCGAAGGGCCGGGTGCGAAGGCAGTCAAAACCCGAAACATACAGGCGGTACAGGACATCGACGGGGGCGAATACGATTGGAGTGACCCGGCGTCGAAGTGTGGCTTCAAATCGCTTGCGGCGGTTCCGCTTGCCCACGAACAAACCGTTTACGGGGTACTCGCGGTCTACTCGGACAGACCGTACGCATTCGATGAACCGGAGCGCGAACTGCTCTCGGAACTCGCAGAACTGGTCGGCTACGCGCTGTTCGCGGTGAAAACGCAGCAGGCACTCGTTGGAGAGCGAGTCATCGAACTGGAATTTCGGCTCGCGGACGAGGAGTACGTCTTTACCACCCTCTCGGCGAAAGAGGAGTGTACCGTCCAGTTGGAAGATGCGGTACTGCGCCCGGACGATTCGCTGTTGTTGTACGTCTCGGTACAGGGTAGTGACCCAAAACAGGTAGTCGAGTTCTGTCGGGAGTTCGACGACGTGTCGCATCTCCGCGTGCTGAGCACGCGAGAGGATGAATGCTCGCTCGAAATCCGGTACGGCGAACCGATGGTTCTTCGGTCGCTCTCACACCACGGCGGCGTCATCAAATCCGCCGTCGCGGAGGATGGCGTTTCCCACGTTCAGATCGACCTGCCGGAAACGGGGGACGTTCGCCAAATCGTCGATTTGCTCGGCGAGGTTTTCGACACCGCGGAACTCGTTTCCCGACGAACCGTCGAACGACCGGTCGAAACGCGCGCGGAGTTTCGGGATACCTTGGACGAGGGATTGACCGACCGCCAACGAACGGTTCTCGTTGCGGCCTATCGCAGCGGCTACTTCGACTGGCCCCGCGAGAGTACCGGCGAGGAACTGGCCGAATCGCTCGACATCGCTCCGCCGACTCTGCACAAGCATCTCCGCCTCGCGGAGCAAAAACTGCTCTCGACGATTTTCGACGCCGACAACCGGGGCTAATCGTTTAGCCCTATCGCTCAATGCCGTCCGGTGGATGGTTTCTACCGTGCCATCCGACACACTCCCTGAAACCGACGCTGACGCGAATCGGCTCAAAACGACCGCTTCGTCCTCCCTGAACGGGCTTTTTAGAGCTTGTTCCGACCAGATGCGCCGAGAAACGCTGGTCGTCCTGCGGACGAAAAACGGCCCAATCTCGCTGTCCGAACTCGCACGCACGATAGACGAAGACACCGAGCAGGCACGCATGTCGCTCGTCCACGTTCATCTGCCGATGTTGGATGCACTCGGACTTGTTCACTGGAATCGAGAACGCGAATCCGTGGAATTCGCTACCGTTCCGCGAGAGTTTCGTGGCCTGCTCGCTACTATCGAACGCGAGCGATAGTGATATTTTTCACACAGAACCCCACTCCTACTTAAAGACTCAACTATTGAACGCATAGTTGGATAGGAACTCCTGTGGTACTCCCGATGAGCGTGAACCAAACCGTGCTACGAGAAGAACCAGAACCAGTCGCCTCGGCCCAATATTCGTGGGGCGGCGAAATGACACTCGTCCATACCATCGTCGAAACACTCGCGTCGGCGACCGGACAATCCCCCGAAGACCTCCCGCCACTCCACAACGCCGTCGATGTCGATGCCCTCGAATCGATTTTCGGCCCCCGCGGAAACGGCCAGCATCGCGCCGTTACGGGCGAAATATCGTTCCTCATCGAGGAACACGAAGTCGTCGTGAAAAGCCACGGTCGCGTCCTCGTCCGCTCTGCTGAGTAACTTGGAAATTTTGATTGTCGGGGAGTGTTGGGTACGTGTTTAGCCGTGATTGTGGATACGGAATCTGGAAGTGTCGTCTATGATGAATGGAAGAAATCCGGGCAATCTCCCGTCTGTCCTGTGTATCGTTCTGGTCAATCTACTGCTAATTCCTTTTGCGACTATCTTTGACTGGGAGAACGGTGAGTTACTGTTCGTCTACCTGATTCAAAACATACTGGTTATTGTGCTCTACAGCGGATTTATCGCGTTTGCAACGAAAGAACCCAGACTAAATGAGTACAGTCCACGAGCAGTGCTCATTCCATTCGTTTCTACGCGTTCTGGCTGGACACAGATAGTCAACTGGCTCCCGCCAATCAATTACTGAAACATTCAGTTTATAGCGTGGCCTCTCTTGTTCGGACTGGCATTTTGGCAAGTTGTTGGAACACTATTTACTGATTTGTCCGACCTTGACCCTCTGATTGAGGGAGGTCCCAATACACCCGTCGAAAGCTACGTAGATGTTGTCACTGCTGCTGCCTCTTTTGAGGCAATTATAATTGCAGTGTTGATTTTCGGACTGTTATGTGCGCTTATTTGCCGTGATTTCTTTGGACAAGAACAGTACGAACGCTTTTCAGCACCCGAACTGACAGAGATTCCAATTCGGATTGGATTGTATTGGTTTGTTACAATAATTTTCACACACGTCGTGATCATTCTCACAGCACCCTTTTATCGCCTTTTTCGACGTACCAATGTACAGTGGATTCAGAGTCGTCGCGTTATTTTTAACGATGAAAGTTCTGCTCGAATGGGAACTCATTACGATTCAAAGGGGAGAGAACCCGAGCAAAATTGTTTACTGGTTCACACTCTTTTGGTCTGGCCCGCAAAAACCCGATGATGCTCAGACCTAATCGTGACTCGACCCTCCCTATCGAAACAGCGCAAATTAGTCTTCGTTGTGACCTCCTCTCTCCACTCCTTTGTCACAACTCTCAATAGCGTGGCGACTGTCGCCTGTGTCACAACCGCATTCACGAATCAACACGAGTATCCCAAAAGCCAAATCCACACGTTTCTATGAAATATCATGTCCAATTGCTCTCGTGAAAAAATTGCCGCGTCACCGATAACGGTAAAAACGGAGGGTGAGTAGCGTCACTGATGACCGAACAGGACCCACCGCCGTCGCTTGATGGCGAGGGGAGCGTGCGAGTCGTCGGGACTGCCCACGTTTCTGCGAAAAGCGTCGAACGAGTCGAAGAGGCCGTCGAAGAGGAACAACCGGACACGGTCGCTGTCGAACTCGATGAGGGGCGCTACCGGCAGATGCAGGGCGAGATGGCCGACGACTTAGACCCGTCTGATTTGCTCCACGGCAACACCGTCTTTCAGTTTCTCGCGTACTGGATGCTCTCGTATGTGCAGGCCCGAATGGGGGAAGAGTTCGACATTCAACCCGGCGCGGACATGAAAGCCGCCATCGAGGTGGCCGAACGAACCGGGAGCGACGTTGCGCTGGTAGACCGCGACATTCAGATGACCATCCAGCGGTTCTGGGCGCGGATGACCTTCCGCGAGAAGATGCGGATGGTCGGCAGTCTCGCCCTCGGTGTCACAGACCCGATTACCCTCGGGATAGTCGGCGGAGCGATGGCTGGCGTCTTCTTCGCCATGATTTTCGGTCTGTTCGTCGCGCCGATTCTCGGCCTCAGTGAGGCGCTAACACTCGGCGCGGGAGCGGGCGCGTTCCAACTCGTCGGTTCGCTTGCGAGCGGAACGGTTGCGGGACTCGTCCTCGGTTCCCTCGTCCTCTCGTTCGGCCTGACGAGACGGTACGAAATCGCCCTCGGCGGCGGACTTCTGCTCGGGATTACCGGCGGAATTGCGCTCGGGACAGGACTCATCGCAGCGAGCTCGGTTCCCGTCCTCGACGTGGGAATCCTCGAAACCATCGGTTCGGTTTCGATTCGCCTGTTCTCGTCCCTCGTCGTCGGCGTCGGAGCAGGACTCATCCTCGGACTCGCCGGCGGTGTCGTCGTCGGTAGCGGTACGGTCGCGGAAGACGAGTTGGACGAGGAGTTCGACATCGAAGACCTCACCGATGGGGACGTCGTAACCGCGATGATGGAGGAGTTCCGTCGTTTCTCGCCCGGCGGGGCGGAAGCCCTCATCGACGAGCGTGACGCCTTCATCGCACACCGACTCGTTGCGCTTCGAGAGGCAGGCCACCACGTCGTCGCTGTCGTTGGCGCGGGCCACCAAGCCGGAATCGAGGGCTATCTCCGAAATCCGAGCAGCCTGCCGCCGATGGAGTCGTTGGTGGGCACCGAATCGGGACGCCGGTTTTCTTTCTTCAAAATATTCGGCTACCTCGTCACCGTCGTCTTCCTCGCCTTCTTCATCTTGTTGGCGATGGCAGGCGTTCGTAACGAGTTCCTCATCAAGGTGTTCGCCGCGTGGTTCCTGTTCAACGGCATCTTCTCGTTCTCGCTGGCGAAACTCGCGGGCGCTCACTGGGTAAGCGCCCTCGTCGGCGGGGCAATCGCGTGGCTGACGAGCATCAACCCGCTTCTCGCACCGGGGTGGTTCGCGGGTTACATGGAACTCAAATACACCACCGTGAACGTCGCGGACATCGCCCAACTGAACGAAATCATGAGCGACGAGGAAAGCCCGCTCGCGGACATCATGTCCCGGATGCTGGACGTGCCCCTGTTCCGGCTTATCGCCGTCGTCGCCATGACGAACATCGGGAGCATGATTGCGACCTTCCTCTTTCCGTTCGTCGTCCTCCCGATTCTCGGTCCCGAAATCGGCGGCGTGGAGGAAATCACCCGACTCATGGTACAGGGCGCACAAAATAGCGCGGACATCATCTGGGAGACACTAACATGAACGTTCGATTTAGCACACACGAAATTCGTGACCTGCTCATCGCGTGGGTCGCACTTGGTATCGCATTCGCCCTGTTTCTCCAGCCGAGTCTGGTGCAATCGTTGCTGCAACCCGGCGGCGGCGCTTCGCCCGGAACGTTCGTCAGGGCGCTCGGTATTTCGCTTCTCACGGCGGGTGTCGGATTCCTTCTGCACGAACTCGCGCACAAGGTGGTAGCAATTCGGTTCGGCCAAGTCGCGGAGTTCCGCGCCGATTACGGCATGCTGTTTCTCGCCATCGCCAGCGCGCTCGCTGGGTTCCTGTTCGCCGCGCCCGGCGCGGTGTACCACCGCGGGATGGCGACGGAGCGGGAGAACGGACTCATCGCGCTGGCTGGCCCGGTGACGAACGTCGTGCTCGGTGCCGTGTTCTTCCCGATTTACTTTTTGACACAGGATAGTAGCACGTTCATCGCCCTCGTCGGCCACCTCGGCGTGCAGATTAACTTCCTGCTCGCGGGATTCAACATGCTTCCGTGGGGGCCGCTCGACGGAAAGAAAGTCCAGAGTTGGAGTACAATCGTCTTCGTCGGAACGTTCGTTCCGTTTGCCGTTCTCGCGGTGTTCGCGCTGTTCGGCATGGGATTCCCGCGGTTCTGACTTTTCGCAGATCGGGATTTCAGAACGGCACACCTTTACTCACCCAGTGCGCGGATTCCACCATGAGCGAGGAGGCGGAACGCGATGAGGAGAAACGCGAGGAGGAAGCGGAACTGACCTACGCGGATGCGGGTGTCGACATCGATGCCAGCGAAGCGGCGACGGCGGCCCTCGTCGGCGCAGTCTCGGACATCGACAACACGACCGACTACGCAGGCTTGCTCGACATCGGCGACCAGTATCTCGCGCTGGCGACCGACGGCGTCGGGACGAAACTGCTCGTCGCGGAAGCGTTGGGAGACTACTCGACCGTCGGCATCGACTGCATCGCCATGAACGCGAACGACCTCGTGGCGAGCGGCGTCGAACCCGTCGCCTTCGTGGACTATTTGGCAGTAGACGAACCGAGCGAGGAGTTCTCGAAACAGGTCGGCGAAGGACTGTCCGCAGGAGCAAACGAAGCGAACATGGCTCTCGTCGGCGGAGAAACCGCGGTCATGCCCGACGTGATTTCCGGCCTCGACCTCGCGGGTGCCTGCGCCGGACTCGCACCGAAAGACGCCATCTTCCCCGGGGAGGCGGAAGTCGGCGACGTGCTGGTCGGCTTCGAATCCAGCGGCGTCCACTCCAATGGCCTGACGCTGGCCCGAAAGGCGGCGACGAAAAATCACGACTACACGGACGACTTCCCGCTTGGCGAGGGGACTGTTGGCGAACGGCTCCTCGAACCGACGCGCCTCTACACCTATCTCCTTCCCGAACTCCGCGCACGTGACGTTCACGCTGCGGCCCACGTTACCGGCGGCGGATGGACGAACCTCCTTCGAATGGGCGACTATCGCTACGAAATCACCGACCCCTTCCCGGCACAGTCCGTTTTCGAGTTCATCCAATCGGAGGGCAACGTCTCGGACGAGGAGATGCACCGAACCTTCAACATGGGAACCGGGTTCGTCGTCGCCCTGCCCGAGTCGGAAGCCGAATCGTTGGCCGAAGAAACTGACGGGGAAATTATCGGGACGGTTTCGCAGGGCGAAACCGTCGAAATCCGTGGCCTGAGTCTGGAATAGCTGATACCGGTTTTTACCGACTTTGATGTGGCCGAACGATTCCGACTCCATCGTCGCCGAGTATATAGAAATTTTATTATTGTTTTAAATCTACAATAACATTATACTATTCCAACTTGTTCCGTCTCACATGGCCCTCCAAGAAGTGCACATTTCGAGAGGTCGGTGTCCGAAGGCCGACGGAACGGCGAAAAACCACACGCTCCGGACTGGTTCTGCGGTGCGAGTCGAAGGGGAGGAAGCACGGCAGATAATCTGGGCAAAATGCGAGTGTGGCTGGTGTGACATTCGGCGCGTGCAGACGGAGTCGGTCGAGTATCTGAACGACTGAGACGCAGAAAACTTATTCTCGGTGAGAGGACATTCGGCAGTATGACTGATTGGAATCGTCGTTCGATTCTCGCGGTGGTTGGCGCTGTTGTTTCGACTGCCGGGTGTGTGAGTGACCTCGGTGGAAAGACAACTACGACACCACCCCAGACTGAACCGACCCAAACCGCAACCACCACGAAAGCGACGAGCGAAACAACAACTGAAGAAACGACGCTGGGCGACTGGTGGGTCAAAGCGTCGAAGGAACCGAATCCGGATCACTCCATTTCTCTGTGGAATCGCGGTGACGAACAGCAGACCGTCCGTGTCCGTGTCGTCAGGAGAGCGACCGACGAAACGGTTTTCGACGAGCGTTATGACATCGGGTGCGGTGGCGTTCGCCGGACGCTGTACAATCTAAAAGACGCGAATCCGGAGGGTGTCGAAGGTTTCAGTATCTGTGCCGAGTTCGTCGAATCGGCAGGAACGCGAACGACGACCGGGAATCAGTCGGAAACGAAACAGACGACAGCCAGCGACTCGGACGCGACCGAATCACAGTCGCGGGGTTGCGTTTCGATTAGTACGAACGAATGCTATGGCGACGTGGATCTCATTATCACCGAGGAGGGTTCCATCGACGCGACCTACGCTATCTGTTAAATTCGAAATTCGCGGCGATACTCCGAATACGCCGTTTCGAATACCGCGAGCGCGACGAACAGCACCGTCAAACTGGCCAGTGCGTAGAGAGCAGGAACAACCACAGCCAGCGGAATCAGCAGACTCGAAGCGACCGCCGCAATCGTGCGCGGGACGCTGATACTGCCGTGGTCACGGTATCGATAGGCGTTGTGTCCGGTGAGATAGAGCGTTCCGCCGCCACAGAGCGCGACGGCGGGGATAAGGCGAAGCGGGTCGCTCACGTGTGCGAGCGTCTGCTCGATGCCGAGGGCGATGAAAACGATGCCGCCAATCATCAGCAAGTGGATGTAGCTGTACGAATCCCGCGCCAACACCGCGCGCTCGTGGCCGTGCGTCGAGGCGAGTCGCCGTTCGGCGGCGAGCGTGATGTAGTCGAAATACAGCCACCACAGCGTTGCGATGAGGACGAATCCAGAAAAGACGGCGAGGACGCCGTCCGCGTCGAGAGTGAGATTGGTCGCGCCGACGCCAATCGCCACGATTGACTCGCCCAATGCGATGATGATGATGAGTCAGTGGCGCTCCACGAAGTGGCTGGCTCGGACGTAAAACCCCTCGACGCCGCGGAAGCGCGCGACACCGTAATCCACGACGATGGCGAGAATCCACAGAACGCTTTCCAGTGGATTTCCAACGAATCCAGCCAGGACGAGAAGCAGAGGCGCACCCAAAAATCCGGCTGCAAGTCGAAGCACTGCGTCTCGCGTTTCCGGTGGCGTGATAAGACCGTAGAGCATATCAATGGATAGGTCACTCGTGATGCGTCGCTGCTGTCATGCTATCAAAACACAATCAAAAAAAAGAAACTGTAACCGAAACCGCGACACCCGTGCTTCGAATTACGACAGTCGCGCCGTAATGTCGGCCTCGGTGACGATACCGACGGTTTCGCCTTCTTGGGTTACCATCACTGCCTTGTAGTGGTCGAGCAGATTGCTGAGTTCGTTCAACGTTGCCGACTTCGAAACGGTCGGGAAACTCTCGCTCATGAACTCGCGGACATCTTCGTCCCGCGCGTCTTCATCGACGTGAACGAGGTCGCTTTCACTGATGGAGCCGACGGGGACACCGTCTTTGATGACCGCGAGTTGGGAGTAGCCCGCGTCCTGCATCTTCTTTACCGCCGCGCTGACCGGGTCGGTCGGCGCAACGTGAACCACGTCTTCGTGCATCAGGTCGCTCGCCCGGACGATGTCGCCCTCGGACTCCTCCAACGCGTTGACGATTCGCCGGAGCGTCGAGAGTCGAGGGTCAACATCGCCGCCTTCGATTCGGGCGATGAGCGGCTGTGAGACGCCTGCCCGGTTCGCCAATTCGCTTTGAGTCAGACCGAGGTCGGTTCTGCGTTCCCGGAGGTCTTGGGGTGTCGGGAGTTCCATACGCCGAATTACTACCGGTTATGCGATAAATCGTTCGACTATTCGGCGGCACCGAAGTCGATGTCGTCTTCGTCCTCGAACTCGATGGTTTCGACCACCGAAAGCGGGACGTCGCGGAGCGCGCCGCCGATTTCGCTTTTGGCGATTCGTTGGGCGTGTTCCTCGCTGTCGGCGTTGAACACTTTCATTTCGAGGACGAGGCCGACGAGTGCGGTGTGGGCCGCGATGAACGCCGAATCGAACGGTTCGCCACAGGCCGGACATCCCGTCGCGCCGACTTCGACTTCGACGTAGTCCATGTTCTTCTGGTTCAGTCGTTTGCCCGCTTCGCTGACCGCAACGCCGATTGCGTCGTCGATGTCGCCGACGTCGCGTACCAACCATGCCGCTTCCATCGCAACGAGATAATTGCTCATACGTCATCCGAGACGCCGGAGGGTTTCGTGTCTTTTGGTTTCCCGGTCGAAATCGGCGTCACTGCTGGTTTTCGAAGTTACAGATCTTTCGTCATCTCGACACAGGCGAGTTCGACGCCACCCGTCGTCTCGTGAGAAATCGTCTCGACCCGCTCGTATCCAGCCTGTTCGTAGAAGGGAACGGCGTTCAGCGAAGCGCGGAGCGAGAGCGAGTCGATGTTTTTCGCCACCGCCTTCGATTCGAGGTGGGAGAGCAGTGCAGAGCCGACCCCGTCGCGGCCGAAGTCGGGGTGAACGTACACGGCATCGACGACGGCGTTTCCGTAGTCGAGACGGCCAAATCCGGCGATTTGGCCGTCTACCTCCGCGACGACGATGTGTTCGAACTCGTTCCGTACCGATTCCCGGTACGGCGCACTCCCGAGCGGTTTGGTCGCCCACGCTTCGACCTGTTCGTTACGATAGCGTTCGGAGCCGAATTCTCGAATCGAGGCGACGTGAAGGTCGAGAATCGATTTCGCGTCGGCTTCGGTGGCGGGACGAATCGACGGCATAGCAACAGAAACGGCGGCCATGACCGTAACCCCATCGGGGAACTAGTTGGAGGCCATCGGTTTTCGGCGGGTGACAACCGGTTTGCGACCGACTGCTCGCGGCCCGTCGCTCGCCAGTCGATTCGGCTACCGTCGATTCAGCCACGCCGCATTCGACTACGCTACGATGGAGTAGGTGAACAGAAATCCGAAATACACCAGAACGAGCACTGCGAGCACCTTGAGACGGAACAGTCGCATCTCTTCGGTTTCCTCCTCGTAGGCCTCGTGGAAGGCACTCACTTCGTCGTCGGTCAGTTCGTTGCCGTGTTCCAGTCCGCGGTGGAGGATGAGGTACTCCTCGTGGCTAAACGGTTGGCCACAGTACGAACACTCGTGGGTCGATGCTCCCGGTGGAACGGAGGTTTGAGTTGTCATCGGTTCTAACTGCTGTCGTTCGATTGCGAGGCTATGCCTGTACTGTTCATACGACCGTCTTCCGATAATAGCTTTTGACATCGGGCGGCAAGCGCGCGAGCGTCGAAATTCGAAGACGAACCGTGCGGGGAGTTAGTGGTCCGACTGTTCGGCGGGCGCTTCCATTCCCGACAGTTTCAGGATGAGGATGTTTCGGGTGTCGTCTTTTCCGTCAACGATGCCTTTCACGACGAGTTTCGAGAGGGGCGTCGGCCCGACCGTCACTTCGTCGCCCTCGTGGAAATCACGAACCGACCCACGAAGGTGAATCTCGGCGCGACAGAGTTCGGGGTGGTGAACGCTGTTTAAGTCGATCTCTTCGACGTTACCCTCTTCTACTACCTCGCCGTTCTGCCGGAGCGGAACCTCGGCGGCGCTGTCCAACTGCTGGATGTCGAGCGCTTCGAAGGCGGTTGCCGTCGGTTTGTAGCCACCTTTCGGCCCGGGGACACCTTCGACAAGTTGGAGGGCCTTGAGGCTCTGCATCTGATTTCGAATCGTACCAGGGTTGCGGTCTACTTCTTCGGCGATGTCCTCGCCTTTGACCGCATCTTCGGCTTCTCTGTGGAGGTTTACGAGTGCCGTCAGTATCGTCTCCTGACTTGGCGTCAACTCTATACTCGACATTAGATGAATCTTGGTAATAGATTTCCTTAAACCCGACGAATATGCTGGGAGAATCGTGGTACACGGTACCTCTGTCTGGATAGTTGTAAACGCACCGTCTGTCGAACGAAATGGCGGGTTTTGAAACCCCCTCGAAACGTCGTCTCCTCTATGACGAACCCCGTCCAGATTATCGGCGCACCTGTGGACTATGGCGCGAACCGACGTGGCGTGGACATGGGTCCATCCGCGATTCGCTACGCCGGACTCGCAGACCAACTCGCAGGCGCTGACGTGACCGCTATCGACTCCGGTGATTTGCCCGTCCCCCGTGCCGAAGAACGCGACCCGGAAACCGAAGAACCGGCGGAGGGCAAAGCGAAATTCCTCCGCGAAACCGCCGACGTGTGTACCCGCCTCGCGGACGAAGTCGCGGACGCAATCGACGACGATTCGTTCCCACTCGTCCTCGGTGGCGACCACTCCATCGCCATGGGTTCCCTCCGCGGGTCGGCCCGCGACGCCGAAATCGGTGCCATCTGGTTCGACGCCCACAGCGACTTCAACACGCCGAAAACCTCCCCGAGCGGAAACGTTCACGGAATGCCGCTCGCTGGCGCACTCGGTGTCGAGGATTTCGCCGACACCGAATGGGCCAACGCACCCGGCCTCTCCGAGGAAAACGTCGTCCTCGTCGGCCTCCGAAGCGTCGATGAATCCGAAACCAAGGCAATTCACAACAGCGACGTGACCACCTACACGATGTCCGACATCGACGAGCGCGGTATCACCGACATCGTGGACGAAGCCCTCGACATCGCCACGGACGGCGTTGACGGCATCCACGTCAGTTTCGATCTGGACTGGCTCGACCCCAAGGAAGCACCCGGCGTCGGAACGCCGGTTCGCGGCGGCGCAAGCTACCGTGAAGCCCACTCGGCCCTCGAAATCGTCGCCGAGCGCGACGAAAACGAGGGCGTCCTGCGCTCGCTCGAACTCGTGGAAGTGAACCCGATTCTGGACGAACACAACGAAACCGCCGAATTGGCGACCGAACTCGCGGCGAGTGCGTTGGGGAAGCGTATTCTCTAGCCACGACCTTTTACGACGGTCGCGGTCGGGCGGGCAAATAACCGTCATCTGCCCGCCTGACGGTTCCCTGTGAAAGCTCGACCAAAAGCACTCCTCTTCCCCTCAGTCGCGTCTTCGACGCTCCTTCGAGGGATTCGTCGGCCCGCTCGCTCGTCGCGTTGCTCCTCGCTCGCGGAGAGTATGCTAACCGCTGGCGGTTGTGTAAACTGCCGATTTTTGTGGTTGTGACTATTCGCGTTGTTCGGCAGTTGTGTAGATTCCGTAAAACGACAGATGAGTCGCCTGCCGAGAATCGGCAGGCGACTCAGTTTCTCGTTCCGCAAAAAATCGGTGTGCGTGTTGCCGCTACTCTTCGCTAACTTCCGCTTTTACTGCTTCGGCAGTCTCTTCGTCTTCGTCAACTGCATCGTCGCTTTCGTCCACACTTTCCACTTTTGCGGCTTCTTCCTCGGCAACTCGACTCGGAATCACGTCTACACTGGCCACGCGGTCGTCTACATCCACGTCCATCACGGTGACGCCCATCGTGTTCCGGCCGACTTCCGAGATGTCCTCGGCGCGGATTCGCATGATTTGTCCGGCCTCGCTCATCAGCACGAGTTCGTCGTCCTCGGCGACGCTTTTTACGGAGGTTACCGAGCCGTTTCGGTCGCCCGTTTTGATATCGATGAGTCCCTTTCCGTTGCGGGATTGCCGACGGTACTCCGTGAGTTTTGTTTGTTTGCCGTACCCTCGGCAGGTGACGGTGAGTAGATCGTGGACTTCGCCATCGGAGGCGACCATGCCGACGACTTCGTCGTCACCTTCGAGGTTGATACCGCGGACACCCCGGGTGTTGCGGCCCATCGCGCGCGCTTCAGTTTCGTCGAATCGGATGGTCATGCCGTGTTTCGTGCCGACGAGGAGGTCTTTCGACCCGTTCGTGAC
Source organism: Haladaptatus cibarius D43 (assembly GCF_000710615.1). Lineage (NCBI taxonomy): Archaea > Methanobacteriati > Methanobacteriota > Halobacteria > Halobacteriales > Haladaptataceae > Haladaptatus > Haladaptatus cibarius. The sequence continues at coordinate 272,022 of NZ_JDTH01000002.1, forward strand.
CGCCACGTCCACGAGTTCGTCGCCGTCTTCGAGTCGGGCCGCGATGATTCCCGTCGAGAGGATGTTCTCGAAGTCGCTTGCATCAGTGCGCTTGACGTAGCCCTGTCGGGTAATCATGCTCAGACATTCATCCTCCTCGAATTCGTCGGTGGTGACGACTGCCGTGATGTCCTCGCCCTTGTCCAAGTCGATGAGGTTGATGGCGGATTTCCCGCGCGCAGTGCGCGACATTTCCGGAATCTCGTAGGTTTTCAGGCGGTAGACCTGCCCGTGATTCGTGAAACAGAGCAGATAGTCGTGGGTGTTCGCACGGAACACCTTCGAAATCCGGTCGCCCTCTTTCACGTCAGCGCCGATGATTCCTTTGCCGCCGCGACCCTGCGCGTCGAAGTTGGCGACGGGCATGCGCTTTACGTAATCCTGTTCCGTGACGACGACGAACACGTCCTCCTCGGCGATGAGGTCTTCGCGGGTGACTTCCGAAGTGTCCTCCACGATTTTCGTGCGCCGGTCGTCGGCGTAGTCGTCGCGCATCTCCACCAGTTCCTCTTTGACGACGGAGAGCAGTTCCGACTCGTCGCCGAGGATGGTTTCGAGGCGCTCGATTCGTGCCGTAACGCCCTCGTACTCCGATTCGATTTCCTCGGATTCGAGCGAGGTGAGACTCCCGAGTTGCATCCGAACGATGTGTTCAGCCTGCTTTTCCGAGAAGTCGAACGTCTCTTGAAGTCCCGACCGTGCGCCGTCTCGGTCGTCCGACCCCCGGATGAGTTCGACCACGTCGTCGATGTGGTCGAGCGCACGCAGTCGCCCTTCGAGGATGTGTGCGCGCTCTTCGGCTTCGTCCAACTCGTACTCGCTCCGACGCCGAACCACGTCTTTGCGGTGGTCAACGTAATGCTGGAGCAGTTCTTTGAGCGTCAGCACCTTCGGCTGGCCATCGACCAGCGCGAGCGAGATGATGCTGAACGTGCGTTCGAGGCGGTGGTCGAGCAGTTGATTCTCGACCACTTCCGGAATCGCGTTCTGTTTGAGTTCCACGACGACGCGAATCCCGTCGCGGTCGGATTCGTCGCGCAGGTCGCGGATACCCTCGATAGTACCGTCGTTGACGAGGTTGGCGATTCGCTCGATGAGTCGCGCCTTGTTCGTCTGGAACGGGAGCTCCGTGATGACGATTCGGTCGTCCTGCACCTCGTATTCAGCCCGCACCCGAAGTCGGCCTCGGCCGGTTTTGTACGCCTGATGGATGTCGTTCCGGCCGACGATATTCGCGCCCGTCGGGAAGTCCGGCCCTTTGACGTACTCCATCAGGTCTTCGACGGTCGCCTCGGGGTTGTCGATGAGTTCGACGGTGGCGTCGATGACCTCGCCGAGGTTGTGCGGCGGAATGTTGGTGGACATCCCGACCGCAATCCCGGACGACCCGTTGACGAGCAGATTCGGAATCGCCGACGGCAGGACTTCCGGTTCCTGCAAGCGGTCGTCGTAGTTGGATTTGAACTCCACCGTATCCATCTCGATGTCGTCCAACAGTTCCTCGGCGATGGAGGCCATCCGCGCCTCCGTATAACGCATCGCGGCCGGTGGGTCGCCGTCCACGCTCCCGAAGTTCCCTTGTCCATCGATGAGCGGATTGCGCATCGAGAACTCTTGGGCCATGCGTGCGAGGGCGTCGTAGATGGACTGGTCGCCGTGCGGGTGGAAGTCGCCCATCGTATCCCCAACGATGTTCGAGGATTTGCGGTGACCCGAACCGCTCGTTACGCCCGACCGGTGCATCGCGTAGAGGATGCGGCGATGGACGGGTTTCAGACCGTCACGCACGTCTGGAAGGGCGCGACCCGCGATGACCGACATCGCGTAGTCGATGTAGCTCTGTTCCATCTCGTCCTCGACGCGGACGGTCTGGACGCGCTCTGCAACGTCGTCAGGTACGTCTGGTATGTCCGAACTCATATGTCAACCCACTCCGCCTCGTTGGCGTGGTCTTGGATGAACTGTTTTCGCGGTCCGACGGCATCGCCCATCAGCACCGAGAACATCTTGTCCGCGGCGGCGGCGTCTTCGATGGTAATCCGTTTCAGGATACGATTTTCGGGGTTCATGGTCGTCTCCCACAACTGCTCGGGATTCATCTCGCCGAGGCCCTTGAATCGCTGAACCTGCGAGGGATTGCCGTCGCATTTTTCCGCCACGATTCGGTCGCGTTCTTCTTCGGTCATCGCGTCGTAGGTTTCGCCGCGGTAGCGAACGCGGTAAAGCGGCGGTTGGGCGGCGTAGACGTAGCCCGCTTCCAACAGCGGTCGCATATACCGGTAGAGGAGCGTGAGGTACAGCGTTCGAATGTGCGCGCCGTCCACGTCAGCGTCTGTCATGATGATGATTTTGTGGTAGCGCGTCTCCTCTAAGTCGAACTCCTCGCCGACGCCGGAACCGATTGCGGTGATGAAATCCCGAATCTTCTCGTTTTCGAGCACCCGGTCGAGGCGGTGTTTCTCGACGTTCAGCACTTTGCCGAACAGCGGAAGGATCGCTTGGAATTTTCGGTCGCGGGCCTGTTTTGCCGACCCACCTGCGGAGTCGCCCTCGACGATGAACAACTCGGATTTGGTCGGGTCGCGCGACTGACAGTCCGCGAGTTTGCCGGGGAGCGCGCTTGATTCGAGCGCGCTCTTCCGGCGCGTGAGTTCTTCGGCCTTCTTCGCGGCTTTTCGGGCTTTTGCGGCCTCGACGGCCTTCCGGATGATGGCCTGTGCCGTGTCCGGATGTTCCTCGAAGTACACCGACAGTCCCTCGTGAACCGCGCTTTCTACGATTCCGCGAACTTCGCTGTTGCCGAGTTTCGTCTTGGTCTGCCCCTCGAACTGCGGGTCTGGGTGCTTGACGGAGATGACCGCGGTCAACCCTTCGCGGATGTCCTCACCGCGAAGGTTCTCGTCGATATCGGAGAGCAAGTCGTTCTCATTAGCATAGTCATTGACTACTCGCGTGAGGGCGGTTTTGAACCCAGTCAGGTGCGACCCACCTTCGCGGGTGTTGATATTGTTGGCGAAGGCGTGAATCGAGCCTTGGAGTTCGTCCGTGGCCTGCATCGCCACCTCAACCTGAATGTTGTCGGCCTCGTCCTCGAAGTAGATGACTTCGTTGTGGAGCGACGTTTTCGTCTCGTTCAGGTACTCGACGAACTCTCGGATACCGCCGTCGTAGTGGAACGTGTCGCCTTTTTCCTCGTCGCGTTCGTCGCCGAGATTGATTTCGACGCCGGAGTTGAGGAAGGCGAGTTCTCGAAGGCGGTTTTCGAGCGTCGAGTATTTGAAATCGGTCGTCTCGAAGATGTCCGTGTCGGGCCAGAATCGGATTTCGGTGCCCGTCTCCTCGTCTCCTTCGAGGTCACGAACGCGTTCCATCTCGCCGTCGGGTTCGCCGCGTTCGAACTCCTGTTGCCAGACGCCGCCGTCGCGTTTCACTTCGACTTCGAGTCTGCCGGAGAGAGCATTCACCACGGAGATACCGACGCCGTGGAGGCCGCCCGACACCTGATAGGATTTGTTGTCGAACTTCCCGCCAGCGTGGAGGACGGTCAGAATGACTTCGAGGGCGGGCATGTCGTACTCCTCGTGGTGGTCCACAGGAATCCCGCGTCCGTCGTCAGCGATGCTGACGGAGTTGTCCTCGTGAATCGTCACGTCGATGGTGTCACAGTACCCGGCCAACGCCTCGTCGATCGAGTTGTCTACCACTTCGAAGACGAGGTGGTGTAACCCGCGAGTGTCGGTAGAACCGATATACATCGCCGGGCGTTTTCGAACGGCCTGAAGCCCTTCGAGAACCTGAATCTGCCCGGCACTATACTCATTTCCGTCGCTCATAAATTCTGATTTATCGTAGACGCCCCCCACTGATAAAGGTCACGCACGCGCGCGTGTGAGCGACTAAATATAATGCGCCGCTAAGCGGTGCGAAGCGATTGATGAACGGAACCGACTACGTTTCATCGAAATCAGGAAGAAACAGAGATGAACCGTTTTTGCCTGCACGGTACCTTCGTTTTCGTTCTGTTTTTACCGTATGTTCGCCGGTAATCCGGCGAACGGTTCGCTCGGTAGCGCGGTTTAATTGTGGTTACAATTGACGTATCCAACAGTTAACTGGCCGATAACCCACTCTCGCGCCTTCTCCCGACCACTTTCACTTTCACTGAGCCATCGGGGCAGTTTTAACGTTCCCGCCGATAAATACTGGCGAAGAATGCCTTCGATGCAGTCTACGCTCGGCGACGAGGGGATCGCCGAAGAGTTGGCCGAAAGCCAGCGACAGATCTCCATTGCCGAGTTCTTCGAAAAGAACAAGCACATGCTCGGGTTCGACAGCGGTGCCCGGGGGTTAGTCACCGCTGTCAAAGAGGCCGTTGACAACGCACTCGACGCGACCGAAGAGGCCGGGTTCAAACCCAGCATCTCGGTCGAAATCAAAGAGAGCGGGGATTACTACCGCCTCGTCATCGAGGACAACGGCCCCGGAATCACGAGAGAACAAATTCCAAAAGTGTTCGGGAAACTGCTGTACGGGTCGCGTTTTCACAAACGCGAACAGTCCCGCGGACAGCAGGGAATCGGGATTTCTGCCGCCGTTCTCTACTCGCAGTTGACCAGCGGAAAACCCGCGAAAATCACGAGCAGTACGCCGGGAAGCGACTCCGCGCAGTACTTCGAACTCGTCATCGACACCGACCAGAACGAACCGGAAATTAGGCACGAGGAGGAACAAAACCTCGCCAGAAGTAGCCTGCGACCGACGCACGGCACACATATCGAACTGGAGATGGAAGCGAACATGCGGGCGCGCTCGCAACTCCTTCGCTACATCAAACACACTGCCGTCGTCAATCCGCACGCGGAAATCCGGTTCAAGGAACCGGGAGACGACGAATGGATGGAGTTCGAACGCGACGTGGAGGCAGACCTCCCCGCCGAAACCGAGGAAATCCGCCCGCACCCACACGGCGTCGAACTCGGAACGCTCCTGAAGATGCTGGCCCAGACGGACTCCCACAGCGTCTCTGGATTCCTCCAAACCGAGTTCACCCGCGTCGGGAAGAAAACCGCGGAGAACGTCATCGAGAACTTCCGCGACAACCACTTCGGACGCGAGGCCGCGTGGCGAGCGCCGCAGACACACGAGGACGCCGACGTGAAAACCGCCGTCGAGGATGCGGTGGCGAACAAAGGTGCCGATGCCACCGCCGCGTTTGCCGAGACGATTGCGGAGAAAGTCGCGGACGCCGACCGAATCTCGCACCACCAACTCCGCGCAGTCGTCCAACTTGCAAGCGATGAAACCGAATCGGAGTTCGGCACGTCGTTCGGCAAAACGGTGCAGGAAAACGCGCTCGATGCTGGGTGGAAAGCCATCACGAACGACCGCGTGACCGACCTGTACGAACTCGTGGACGGAGCGACGAGCACCCGGAAGGACGACGAGACGGTTCGCGCCCTCGCCGAGCGAATCGCCGCGAAGTTCGAGAGCGAGGACGGCTACGACCGCGCAACCGCGAAGAAGCTCCGCGAATACGTCGCCCGCGCGGGGGACATGACCGAGGAGCGCGAGGAAGTGACAATCGGCGAAACCGCCCGCGAAAACGTCTTCGACGCGATTTGGGATTCGATGGTGACGGTTCCCGACGAAGCGCCGAAAATAAAAGCAATCGCCGATAGTCGCGACACCGCGAGCGAACTCTTAGACGCGATGAAGCAGACGGACATCATCTCGCCGCCGACCAACTGTCTGTCGCCCATTACGGCGAACCTCGTGGAAGCCGGATTGCGCAAGGAGTACGACGCAGACTTCTACGCCGCGGCGACCCGTGACGCCGACGTTCACGGCGGCGACCCGTTCATCGTGGAGGCCGGAATCGCCTACGGCGGCGAACTCAAAGCCGAAGGCTCCGCAGAACTGCTTCGCTTCGCAAACCGCGTTCCGCTCGTCTATCAGCGCGGTGCGTGTGCGACGACCGACGTGGTAAAATCCATCGGCTGGCGGAACTACAATCTCGACCAACCCGGCGGACGCGGCGTCCCGAACGGGCCAGTCGTCATCATGGTTCACGTCGCGTCCACGAACGTTCCGTTCACGAGCGAATCGAAGGACGCGGTTGCCAACGTTCCGGCAATCGAGGACGAAATCGAGTTGGCGATTCGGGAGGCCGCCCGCGAACTCAAATCCTACCTCAACAAGCGCCAGTCGCTCAAAAAGCGCCAGAAGAAACAAAGCGTCATCGCAACCATCCTGCCCGAGATGGCCCAAAAGCTCTCGGACGTAACTGGCAACGACGAACTCGACATCGGTGACTCGCTGGCGCGTATCATGAACAACGTGCTGGTCGAGCGGGAAGTCGAGGACGGAACTGTCTCGCTCATTGTGGAGAACCACTCCGGGACGAACGAGTCGCCGAAGATGACCGAAATCGTGGCGACAAAGCCCGAAAACCTCTCGGACGGTGCAACTGCCGTCGCGATGGACGACGAGTGGTTCGTGACGTGGGAGCCGACCGTTAAGAGCGGTGAGGAAGCCGTCTTGGAATACCAAATCGACGGTGACGTATCGTTCGACCGAGTGACGGTCGAGGGAATCGAAGACGAACGACTGACCAACAACACATGAGCGCAGACGACAACACCGAAGCCCAACGGAAACTCATCGACCTCGCCGCGGAGTTTTACGACCAGTTCGCGGGGGGACAGATTCCGGAGATGTCCATCCCGACCCGGACGAAAAGCAACATCGAATACGACGAAGACGAACGCGTGTGGGTCTATGGCGACCGCAAAAGTACTCGGAGCGCGAACAGCGTCCGCGGGGCGCGGAAACTGCTGAAGGCGGTCTACACCATCGACTTCCTCTCGAACCAGTTGGAAGAAGACCGTTCTTCGACCCTTCGTGAGTTGTACTACCTCTCCGAATCGTGGGACGCGAAAGAGGCGCAGTTTTCAGACCAAGACGAGTCGAACCAACTCATCGAGGACTTAGAAATCGTCTCGGACGTAACCCGCGAGGATTTCCACATGCGCCCGGAGGAGTCGGGTGCGACCCTCATGGGGCCGCTTTTCCTCCGCGAGCAAACTCGCAGGGGCGAGCGCGACATCCACTGTCAGGAGGACGTGGGCGAAGGTGGCTACCAGATTCCGAACAATCCGGACACTATCGAGTTTCTCGACCACGACGCGGATTTCATCCTCTGCGTGGAAACCGGTGGTATGCGCGACCGGTTGGTGGAAAACGGCTTCGACGACGAACATAACGCCCTTATCGTCCACCTGAAAGGACAGCCAGCGCGGGCGACTCGTCGCATTACGCGCCGATTGCATCAGGAACTCGACCTGCCGGTCACCGTCTTCACTGACGGTGACCCGTGGAGTTACCGCATTTACGGTTCCGTCGCCTACGGTTCCATCAAAAGCGCGCACTTAAGCGACTATCTCGCCACGCCCGACGCGAAGTTCATCGGCGTCCAACCGGCGGACATCGTGGAGTACGACCTGCCAACAGACCCTCTGAGCGATTCGGACAAAAACGCGCTCGAAAGCGAACTCGACGACCCACGCTACCAGACCGACTACTGGAAAGAACAGATAGAGCTTCAGCTCGAAATCGAGAAAAAGTCCGAACAGCAGGCGCTCGCCTCGCACGGACTCGATTTCGTGACCGAAACCTATCTTCCCGAGCGACTAAGCGAGATGGGAATCATCTAAGCGTACCACTAGTTGATTTCTACTCACACCACAATATTTTATTGCACTGGACTATCAGAATTTATCATGTCCATAGCGAACGTACTCTCCTCAATGAGTAAATGGCTGAACCTGAAGCTGACCGGCATCGGGGCGATGGTGTTCGCGGTGATTTGGGTGCTCACCAACTACTCGATAAACGTCTCGAATCCGCTGTTGTCCGAACTCGCGGGGTTCGCTGCAATCGGTTTGGCGATACTCGCGGTTGCTGACGCGCTGAACGGCGGTATTTCGGACTGAGATGTCGAACAGTCATCGGACGACCGAGTTCGCTATGCGAACTCGGATTCGAAATCGAACTCGGAATCAAATTCGGTTTCGGCGGGCTTGACATCGCCGCTGGCACACGACCGACAGTATTTGTTTTCACCTTTGTTCACCGTTGTAACGGGCATTCCGGCGAAGTATTCCTTCTCGCTGAACGTTCGTTCGACGCCGGTTCCGACCGGCCCGGAACAGACGGTACACGGAGCGGTCGGTTTCGAGACGACTTTCTCGTCCGTGGAGCGGACGGTGCCGAACGTAGTAAGCGATTTGAACCCCGGAACGTGCTGTGGCGCGAGCAAGAGCAAAATCAACCCGAGGATGAAGAAGACGGCCCCGAAGAGCAGGGCTCCCGCCCCGAAATTAGTCAACATGATAATAAGTCCCAGAACCGTAGCGAAAAAGCCGAGCACTGAACTCACGACGAATGCGGCGGCCGTTTGCAGCGTCCAGTCGGTCGAAAAGCCGGATTCGTCCATGAACTGCTCTCCTCCATCTTCTCGGAGTTCGATGCGGTCGGCACCCGGTGAGTAGTTGTACCACGCATAGAGGAGATTGCCGACTGGCGTGGTAAACAGGAGGAGGAGAATGTGGACGGGAATCGAACCGAACTTTCGGCGTATCATCACGACGCGGTCGCCGTAATCGTGTTTCACCTCCCATCCTTCGACCGTGAGGTCTTGGATACGGCGGCGAAATTCGGGGCGACGACTCTTCACGTCCGACCCGCGGTCGCGTCGAGAGATGCCATCGAGCGTGGATTGGAAATCGAACCCAGTGGAACCCGTTTCGACTGCGGTTCCGCACTGCGAGCAGAAGGATGCCCCGGGGGTGAGCGCCGCACCGCAGTGCGCACAGAAGTTGGAGGAACGTCGGGGACTCATACGAAAAACGTGTTCACCAGCTACCAAATAAATTGCGTTGGGATGACCGATTCGAGCGACTGAATCAATCCCGAACCCTCGTCGCTCGTGGCTTCACTCTTCGTTTGACCTCACTCTTCGTCCAGCACGACGGCAATGCCCCGGCTTTCGGCATCCTCTCTGAACGCCTCGGAATCGGCTTCGAGCGCAGAAAGCGTGTTGTAATGAATCGGCACCACGAGGTCGGGGGAAAGTGCCGCTGCCAGTTCCGCCGATTCGCGTCTGTCCATCGTGAAACTGCCCCCGATTGGCGGGAGGAACAGAGAGACTTCGAGTTCTCGGTGTCCCGAAAGCGCGTCGGAGTCGCCGGGCCAGAATACGGTCGTTCCGCCCAGCGAAAGCAGGAATCCGACGCCGAACCCTTTCGGATGGTAGGGTTCCCCGTTCGCTCGCGTGTGCGGGCCGTCGGATTCGTTGTAGGCCGGAAGCGACCACGCTTCGCAGCCACCGACCGTCAGGTGGTCTTCCTCACCGATTCGCCGAGTTTCGTATGGTAGGTCGTCCACCGGTTTCACGTCCCGGTCGATTTCCTCGGTGTCCACACCGTCGTACACGACCACGGTGGTATCGTCGCCGGCGACTCGCTCTACGCCGTCAGAATCGTAATGGTGGTTGTGCGTGACGAAGACGACATCCCCGTCTTCCGCCCGGTAATCGACCGGTTTCGGGTGTCCCACGCCCGGGGTGTCGGGTTCCCAGTCGCCCGTCAGCACGCCGTATCGTCCGGGGTCGATGTAGGCGACGAAGCCGTCTTCCGTTTCCAATCGTACCGTCGCGTAGCCGAACCACTCCACCGTCAACTCGTCGTGCTGGACAGTCATACCAGTCGATAGGGGCGTTTTCCGACAAAAGAGTTCGGGCACGAAGGTGAGAGAAGGGTTCTCGTTGGTTCGTGTGAATCGGTTCTAAACAAATCACTTTCGTCGAGTTGACTACGAATCACGACTCCAATGAAACCGTACCCGCAACCGCCCACACACCTCCCCAACCGACTCCCTTCGGTCGTCCTTCGCGTGATAGTCGGCAGGCCTTTGGAACGCCCTCTGGCCTGCCGACGCACGCGCCGTAGGGTTTGTGTGGCTTCGGAAAGCGACCCAATCCACGATACCTCTTACTGCGATTCTGCGAGTCGCTCTACACGCGTTAGCGAATCAGCATCCCTTGGCGATTTATCGTCCCTCACTCCCAAAAATCGCGGGAATCGAAGGGCGTAGCCCGCCGAATAAGTCGGCGACGCCTGAATCTCCTCGTAGCCGACCTCGAAAACGACCTGTGGCGAGATATTCACTATTTGCCCGTCCTGCGCCGCGATGTGGGGTTCGAGCAGTTCGGTCAGGTCGGCCAGTTCCTCGTCCGTGATTCCGGTGGCGACCTTGCCGAGGGGTTCGAACCCGCTGCCCTCGGTTCGGGCGGACAGCAGGAAGGTGCCGAGGAAACTCGCCCGGCGTCCTTCGCCCCACTCCGCGCCGGTTACGACGAGGTCTAAAGTTTCCACGTCGGGCTTTCGTTTGAGCCAATTTTTCCCGCGACGACCCGGCGAGTAGGTCGAAGTCGGATTTTTGAGCATGATACCTTCGTGACCTGCATCGAGGGCATTTGCCTCGATTTCGACAATCTCGTCCGCGTCGCCGGTGACGGTGAGTGCGGAGACACCACCCGAAAGAATCGACTGCAATCGATCGTGGCGCTCAGTAAGTGGTGCGGTGAGCAAGTCCTCGCCGTCTGCGTGCAGGCAGTCGAAGGCCCGGAGTTCGACAGCGACTTGTTCGCGGGCGCGGGCCACGTCGTGTTTCCGGCGAAACCGACGCAGAATCTCCTGAAACGGGAGCGGTTCGCCGTCCGCCACGGCGACGACTTCGCCGTCCACGATGGCCGGAACGTCGAGGTTTTCGTGAATGTACTCCACGATTTCGGGGAGTGCGTCCGTCACGTCCTCCATGTTCCGCGAGAAGACGCCGACCTCCTCGCCGTCGTAATGAATTTGCACCCGCGCGCCGTCGAACTTCCACTCGATTCCTGCCTTCTCCCAATCTTCCAGCGCGTCGGTGACGATGCCCGCCTGTGCAAGCATGGCCTGTACCGGCCTGCCGACTTCGAGTTGTAGTTCGTCCAGTCCGGATTCGCCCTCGTCGCGGGCGACTCGGCCGACTCTGCCGTAGTCGTTGGACACCTGAAGCGCGCGCTCGGTCGCCTCGACGGGTACGTCGAAGGCTCCCGCGATGGCGTCCCGAACCGCCCCCTCGCCGACGCCGATTCGCATCTCCGAGAGAACGAGGCGGGCGAGATACCGCGCTTCCTGTGAATTCGTGCGGTTGAACAGCCCGAACAAGATATCTATTTTCGTGTCCTGACTGCCCGACCCCTCGACGCTGGCCAGCGTTTCAAGTTCGTCGGCGACTTCCGCGACGGTCAGTTCGTCTTGACCTGCTCCGAAGGCGGCCAATCCCTGTTGACCGCCGAACTCGTAACTGCCTGCAACTGCGCCGATGTCGCCCATCTCGGCCAGTTTGTTCTCTACGTCGTCCGCCGATACGTTCTGCCCGGCGGCGCGCGCAATCGCGGTGTAACAGAGGTTCGGGCCGATATCGAGCGTCGTGGAATCCCACGCCGGAAACACCCGCCCTTGTACGAATCGGGCGAGGACTTCGAGGTCGTCGTTCGCCGATTCGAGGAGGGCGGTGACCGCCTCGATGATGTCGGTGTCGGCGCTCAACTCCTCGATGTCTCCGGCCCGTTCCGCGAACTCCGCGAACTCCATTACCGACGCTTGCCGGTAGCCGGAGTTAAAGCCACGGCTTTCGGTTTCTTGGGCATGAAGGAGCTACGTATCGTCACAATTTTCAGATAATTTATCAGTAAAGAGGACAAAACAGTGTGTATGCGCCGCCGTGAACTGTTGGTTACTGCCGGAGCGGTCGTGAGTGCTGGCTGTGTCGAGGCTCTCGTCGGTGGTAAGTGGGCTGGCGAACACATCAAAACGACGGCGCTCAGCGTCCGTGATGCAGGCGGTTCGTCGCCGGTAAATGAACCACCGAGTGTCGCGTTTCGACCGGAATCGAAACAGGTCGTCGTCTCTGGTGCGCTCTTGGTCGGCTCCGAATCGTGTGACGAGGCAAAAATCGAGTCGATTCGCTTCGAGGAGGGGACGCTTCATACCGTCGTCACGTATGGAGAGGCAGGAGGAATCATCCCCCCACTGGGCTGTACAGGTGCCATGACGGCGGACGAATACGAACTCGTCGTCACGTTCCGCGATTTCGTCCCGGAAACCGTCGTCGCGGAAGAACGCGATGCGGTTTCCGAATCACGGATGACTACGACAACAAGGACGAAGCCCGTGGATTGAAGCCACTGGCACGCTCATCCCCGCGCATGACAGACGACCTTGCGTCGCAGGTAACAGACGTGCTCACGGTTGACCGCGAGGAGTTCCAAACTCGCGTCGAAGAGGACGCAGAGGTCATCAAGGAAGAACTCGCGAACGGGACGTTCGACAACCCGCAGGCAATCGTCGGCTTCGAATACGAGTTCTACGCCGTGGATAGGGGGACGAAAGCGCTCTCCCGAGTTCCACGCCGACTGCTGGAACTCATCGGCTTCGAGAAAGAACTCGGCCTGCACAACGCCGAGATGTCCACCAGTCCGCAACCGCTGAACGCACACGGACTGGCCGCACAGGAGGCGGAAGTGAAAGCCCGTCTCTCCGCGGCGGAAGACCGAACGACCGCCGAAAAAATGCTGCTCGTGAGCGACGGCCTCTGGACGATTCCGCCAGAGGGCGAGACGGCGCGGGAGTATTTGACCAACAGCATCGAGGACGATGGCACCCGTATCGCGTCGAACATGAGCGATTCCGTTCGCTATCACGCGATGGCGAACACCGACGCGGAAGTCGGAATGAAACTCGACGCACCGCACGTTTCGCTCGAAGCGGACACGGTGATGCCCGAGAGTCTTATCACCTCCATCCAACCACATTATCAGGTGCCACACGCCCGCGACCTCCCGGCGTATTTCCGCTACGCCGCTCGAATCGCGGCTCCACTGCTCGCGCTCGGCGTCAACTCGCCTTTCTTCCCGCCCGACCTCTACGACGACGCGCCACCGGAAGACATCGTGGATAAGGCGTGGATGGAGAACCGAATCGGCGTCTTCGAATCCGTACTGAACGCAGAAGACCCCGGAAAAGTTTGTTTTCCAAAAGATTTCGAATCCGCGGAAGAAGCCATCGACAACATCGTCAACGACCGCACAATCGTCCCGATGCCGGTGTCTCGTTCGGACAGATTCGACGACGGATTCGCCCATTTCAGACTCAAACACGGCACCTACTGGCGGTGGGTTCGCCCGGTGTTCGGGGGGGCGACGCGCTCCGCCGCGAACGCCCGAATCGAGTTCAGACCGATTGCCGCACAGCCGACGGTTCGGGACTCCATCGCGTTTCAGGCGGCCTTCGCGGGACTGCTCGAAAGCACGTTCCGCAGGGAACACCCGGTTACTCATCTCGACTGGGTCGTCGCCAAGGACAACTTCTACGCCGCGATGCGCGACGGACTGGACGCCGACCTCTACTGGATTACGAACGACGGCAAGGAGACGACGGATACGGAGGAACTGTTTTCCGACCTGTTTGCACACGCGAAGGATGGATTACAAGCTCGCGGCCTGTCGGACGAGCAGGCCGCGAAATATCTCTGGCCGCTCCGCCAGCGCGCCCGTCACGACATCACGCCCGCCAAGTGGAAGAAAAACGAGGTTCGTGAACGAATCGAAGACGGTGTGAGTCTGGAAAAAGCAATCACCGAAATGCAGAGCAGATACATCGAAAAGCAGACCCACACACTCATCGACGGAAGCTTTGCGAACTGGGTCGGTCGCGGGAAAACGGAGTTCTGAACGAGCGAGAGTATTCTAGACGAGCGAGATTCTTCCGAGCAAGTGAGAGTCGGTTGCTTCGCTGTCTCGACGGCGAAGCGACGAAAGAAGAAAGGAGACTACGCTACAGAACGTCGTCGAAGTTTTTGTGCCCGTTGATGGTGACGCCCTCGTCGGTGATTTCCGCGAGGAAGACGCCGTTTCCGCTGCCCGTGTCGCGCTCGACGGCGCTTTTGATACCGCGGGCCGCGATGGTTTTCGCTTCTTCGTTCGAGAGGCCTTCCTCGTAATCCTGTTCTAAGACACCGTAGGCGAGTTGCATGCCGCTTCCCGTGACGGTGTAATCGTCGGACATGACGCCACCTGCGGGGTCGAGGCTGTAGATGTGTGCGCCCTCTTCGTCAAGGCCGCCAAGAATCGGCGACACCATGAAGAACGGGCCGCCGCGGAGCATGTTGCCCGCGAGCGTGGAGAGCGCCTGCATGCTCATCTGCTCGCCGCGTCGGGATTCGTAAAGGTTCGATTCGATGCGCATCGTTCGAATGAACGACTGGGCACCGCCGACCGAACCCGCCATGGTGAGCGCGGCGGTCGGGTGAATCTGTTCAACCTTCTGGACGTTCTTGTTGGAGACGAAGCGACCGCCGAGGCTGGCACGCATGTCGGTCGCCATAACGACACCGTCAGCGGTGGTCAAACCGATGGTGGTCGTGCCGGTTTTGTTGACGTTTTTCATGTCCTCCTTCGAGAAGTTGTTCTCGGGGAGCGAGCCGATTTCCGGCTCGTAGGGATTCGTCTGGCCGCTGCCGAAGCGCTCCATATTCCGTGAAAATTCGGAGTCGTGCATTGGGCTACGCATTAGGCGAACGTAGTCCGCCAGTACTGATAAAACCAACCCTTTCGGTGTGCGATTCCGTGCCAAAGGGTCGGACAAAAGCGCAGGACGCGGTTACGGACGTGGTTTTGCGGACTCCTCGTATGCGTTTCCGATAGACTCCATGAGTCGGTGCATCGGGAACGGTACTCCGACTCGTCGGGCCATGATGGCAACCGGGAGCAACAGGATTCCGGTCAGGACGCTCATCTGGTACAGGGCGAACAGTGTAACGCGTCGTAGCGGTGCGAACATCTGAAACCTCGACCGACGCTGAGCCACATCAGTATAAAAGCGTTTATGCCGAGATTAATTCATAATGATTTGATTCTAGCAACTACCTCGACGCAGTCTTGCGATTCAACTACGGTTGTTTTTCAAACAAATCAATGCGAATTTGCGGGGGATTTCGCGTCAGAACTGGGTTTCCAACGCTACCGGTATGCGTAAGTTATGAGGATTATCTGCCTCTCGTGCGCATTCGAAGGGCCACCGGAGAATCGAACGAACCAAGAAACCAGCGACGTGGCCGCAAGGGTTGACGCGCGTCGCCCCCAACCACAGCTATGAACGTCGTCGTCGAATTTCGGCTTCCGGCGGACGGATTCGCCTTGGGTGAACTGTTCTCCCACCGGCCGGACGTGCGCATCGAGCTGGAACGCATCGTTCCGACGGGAGAAAAAGCGATGCCGTACTTTTGGGTCATCGGCGACGCAACGTTCGTTGCCGACGTGTCTGTCGAAGGATTGTCGGTCGATTCCATCGACGTGTTAAGCGAAACCGAACACGGCGCGCTCTGTCGGGGAGTCTGGTCTGCCGACGGTGGAATTGACGAAATACTCACCGCACAGGAGGCGACGGTTCTCCACGCCGAGGGTAACCGTGACGGATGGCTGTTCCGCGTCCGATTTCCCGACCACGAAGCGACCAGCCAGTTTAGAGAGTCGTGTGACGAGGCGTCGATTTCCTACGAAGTGCGGCGAATCTACCCGGTTTCAGAACTTCCGATGAAGCGATACGACCTCACCGAAGAACAGCGAGAAGCCCTCGTTACGGCGTTCGAATCGGGCTACTTTCGCGTCCCTCGGGACATTTCCCTCTCGGAACTGGCGGAGACGCTGGACATTTCGCCGCAAGCCACATCAGGTCGGCTACGACGGGGATTAGACCGAATGCTCGACTCGGCCCTGTTTCCTCCAAATAAATCGACGAATCAATCCGAGGGGTAATAAAGACGTGAACCAGTAAACCCCAAGGATTCACTATCTCGTTCCCTCATTTCCGAAGGCATGAAATCACGAACTGCCCTTCAACAAATTCAGGTTCCCTGAGGTGTTTGGAATGTGTAGAGAGTCACACGACGAGCGCCGAACTACTCACGGGACAGATAAATCCGTCCTCCACGAAACGAGATATGACGTCGACGACCCGATTACAGAGACAGTCATCGAGGCTATTTCGGAAGTGTCGAACGACCCGCCGACGGAGATGGAACCGCTCTACGAAAGCGTTAGCCCTGACGCATTGATGGATTTGTTCGACCGCCCGTCTCATGTAGATGTTCCCGCGCGCGTCGAGTTCCGTCATCACGGATACGCAGTCGTTATCGAGGACGACGGTCAGGTCACCATCTGTGATACCGAGTAAGGCCAGCACGCTTTTGCGCTTTTCCGACGTAGCACGCGTTTATGCCAGACACACTGTACGACGTGTACCTCGTCCCGTCCGGCACGCGCGGGGGAGAGCAGAATATCGTTTCGCCAGTCGAAGGGGACAAACTGGAGTTCTACGAGACGGGAGTGTGGCTACGACGAAAAGGCGGGCGCAACTTCTTCCCCTACGAACAGATTCGAACGATTCGGGAACACGAAGGCGAGCGACCGTAGCTACTCGACCTGTAAGCCGACGATTTCACGGGAGAAGATGTCGGCGTAACCCGACGGAGCCATTTTCAGCGACGGAACGCCCGGGAACGTGAGCGTCTGAATGGCGAGCATCGGCCGTTCGACGCTCGCACCAAGCGTTCGAAGGGCGCTCTCTACGGCGTCGTAGAGTTTCGCCGTTTCCTCCACTTCGAGGTCGGAACAGACGCCTGCGACTCGCATGGGGAGTTCAGTAACGACTTCGCCGTCCCTGACGACGGCCCAGCCGCCGCCCATTTCGTTGACGTGCGTGACGGCACGTCGCATGTCGTCGCCGCTCCCGACCGCTATCACACCGGGCGTCTCCCAGACCACGCTGGTTGCGACTGCACCCTCGAACGACCCGTAACCGGTCAGGAAACCGGTGAACCCGGTTCCGTCGCCTTCCGGATGGCGGTCGAGCAGGGTGACTTTCAGCAGGTCGTCGTCCGGTGCTGCGACGAGTTCGTCGCCTTCGACTGGCGGGGAAACCGTCGTCTGACCCGACAGCAGTCCTTCCCGGTACTCGATTGCGCGAACCGGCTTGTCCGTCGCCGAAACGCGGAACTGGTCGGGGTCGGTGCTGACGTTGACGCTGTCGTAGAAATGTTCCGGATACTCGTAGGAGCGCGGGGCGACGGTCGTCTCGTGCTTGTTGTAGACGACTTCGCCGCCGCTGATGACGGTCGTGACGTTGACGGTTTCCAAGTCGTCGATGAGGACGATGTCGGCGATGTTGCCGGGCGCGAGCGACCCGAGATTCTGGAGTCCGAAATGTCGGGCCGGATTGAGCGTCGCCATCCGAATGGCGTCGGCAGGCGGAACTCCTTCCTCGATTGCCCGCCGAACGACCACGTCCATGTAGCCTTCACGGATGAGTTCGCGGGGCCACATGCCGTCCGTCGAGAGCGAGATTTCGTCGGCACCGATTTCCTCGTAGGCCTCGCCGACTGCTTTCATGTCGTCCCGAATCGACCCGCACCGACCGACTGCATGAATCCCGTTTTCGACGCGTTCTATGATTCCCTCGCCGGTAATCGCCTCGTGGTCGTCGTCGATGATGGTCGAAAACGCCTGTAATTTCTCTCCGGAACAGCCCGCAGCGTGGCCCGAGACGGTTTTCCCGACCTGTTCTGCGCGGTCGTACAGGGCTTCTGCGGGCGTGTCGCGCCCCACGGCGTGAATCCAATCGGTTTCGCCGACGCCGACGATTCTTGCGTCTTCGAGTAGATTTGCGAGCGCATCAGCGTTTCCGCGCGCCGGGCCGAACGTGTCGAGGAGCGGTTGTGGCGGAATTGTCGCGTACACGCGAATCGGGAGATAAGACGTTGCGGCGAGCATCTGCTCTACGCCTTCCGGGCCGAATGCCGGGCCGAATCCCGTCACTTCGGTCACGACTGTCGTCGTTCCGCCTTCGAGGGCGTAGTGGTAGGCATTCTCGAACGTTTGGTGAAGGTCGATATGCGTGTGGGCGTCGATGAATCCCGGCGAAACGACGCGGTCGTTGGCGTTGATGACTTTCGTGTCGTCGCCGATTGCGTCCGTTGCGTCCTTCGGAAGCGCGGCGACACGATTGTTCGTCACGACCACGTCTCTGGCTTGGAACTCGCCGGGTTCGGGAAGCAGTACGCGCCCGTTTCGAATCACGAGGTCTGCTGGTTCCTCTCCGAGCGCGACTGGTTGCAAGTCGTTCATGCAGATACCTCTTCGTACACCACGACACCACCTTGTTCTTGTCGGCTTACGTCGCCACGCTCTTCGAGCACGTCCAAGTGACCGACTGCCTCGCTCATGCCTGGGAAATACTCCGTCGCGGGCAAGTCGTCGAACAATCCTTCCATCACGTCGAGCGCCGTCGTCGGCCCATCGACCAGTTCGCGGACGTTTTCGGTTCGCGTTTCGTGTGCCTCTAGAATCTCTTCGATTCGCTCCGTGGGGTTCTCGATTTCCTCGCGGTGACCGGGGAACACGTAATCCAGTTCACGCTCTCGAAGACGCGAGAGCGAGCGGTTGAACGCCGGAAGGACGCGGGGGCGATTGCCACCGTTTTCCATCGGTGGTTGGAGAAGCGGGTTCGGCGTGATGTCGGCGAGGATGTGGTCACCGACGACGGCTTTCGATTCGCCGTTTTCTTCGAACGTGAAAATCGTCTCGCCGGGTGCGTGGCCTTGCACCGATTCCGCGGTCAAATCGACGCCGTCCACTGCGATGGACTCGCCGTCTGCGAGTTCGAGGTCGGTCTCGACGCCGGGAGAAACCGACAGATACGCCTCCGGAAGATTGGTGACGGTTTCAGCAGTCGTCCTCGCCATCCCGTTTTTGTCGAAGAAATCGGCGAAATACGACTGTTCGTACTCCAGTCGAGATGCAAAATCGTGAATAATCGACGCGGTGTCGTGACTTGCAACGACGCGCGCACCGGCCTCTCGGAGTCGTTTGGCCAACCCGAAATGGTCGGGATGTGGGTGCGTGACGAGAACCTGTTCGATGTCGGTCGGTCCCATCCCGTTCCCTTCTAACCCCTCAAGCAGTGCGGTCCATGCCTCCTCACTTCCCGGCCCCGGGTCAACCAGCGTCCGTCCGGAAAGATAGGCGTTCACCGGACCGATTTGAAACGGCGTCGGAATCGAAAGCCGCGTAAACATACACTCGTGTTTTTCTCGGCCGGCATAATACCGTTTTTGAACGACCGTTCGGTCTGAACTTCGACGGAACGATTTTATCTGTTGCTCACCTAAGGACATGATTAGGTGGCACGATGAACAAACATTTCAAAGATGCGTGGTACTATCTCCGACGGTCGGGAAATCACCTCCGTCGCGGTGTCCGGGCGGAGTTAGACACCGGGGAACAAAAACTCAGAACGTGGACGGGGAGAGAGTGGGAATCCGAACCGGAACCGACGCGCCGGGAGAAGGTGCGCAGGAATTTCCGAGACGCGGAGCAAACGGTCAAACGACGCTCGCGGACGGTCAAAGAGCGGTCGCGGAAAGTCAAACGCCGGTCACGAGAAGCAAAACGGCGGTCGCGCGATGCGGTCAAAGACGCGCGAAAACGCATCGGAATGAGTTAGTCGCGGACAATCGGTCGTAACCGAATCAGTAGTCGAATCCGACGCACTCGCAGTCAGTGAAATCGTCGTTCTCGAACTGCGGCGATTTTGCATTCTTCCGGTCTACATCTACGCGTCCGCGAAACGTGGAGTTCAGCAATTCGACGTGGTCGCCTTTGACGAGCACCGTCGTTCTGTCGTCCGCGTCGTGGGTCGCGGTCACATCGTCGAGGACGATTCGGGGTGCAATCAGGTTGATTCCGTTTCGATTCTTCTCGCCGGAGTGAAACGCGAGTTTGCAGTGTCGAAGCGTCGTTTCCTCGCGCCAGATTTCAGCGCAGTAGCCGTGTTTCGAACCGTCGCCCCAGTCGTCCAGTTCGACACTCTCCAGCAGAACCGGCCCCTCCTCGTCGTTAACTTTGATGGCTCGCGCCGACGACTCGCAGTCGATTTGCAGGTCGCGTATTTGGGCAGACTCGCTCGACACGCGCAGACCGTCGTTGTCGCAGTTCGGGAGGGATATCTCGCCACCCGAAACCGCCACATCGCCTTCCTGTAGCCAGAGGCCGCATCCGGTGTACTCGATTTCGTCCACCTCGATTCGAACATCGTGGGCCACGTCGCCCGTTCCCAACCGCAAGTTCGCGTTGCCATTGTTTTTCCAGACGCCGCCCTCCACGATACAAGGGCCGTCTCCGCCCGCGAGATAGCCGCCGTTGTTGACCCACCCCTCGACGTGGCAGTCCCGAAACGTCAACTCGCCGCGGTGGTCGTCCGTGACGCTGATGCCGATTGGATGGCTGGTTTGGGATTCGACCGCGGACTGGTCGGGATACGTGTCGGGGCGAAAGTCACAGCCGTCGGGGAGCGAGACGGAAACAGTTCCCGACCCATCCGGGTGTGTCACCGCGGCGTAAATCGCCCCGAGGGCACCTTTGCCCGCAGAAGCGCATTCGCCCTCGATTTCGACGCTTCGGATTTGCAGATCGTGGCTCGCCCGCGCCGAAACTGCTTGCGACCCGACGCCATCAGCAGTCATGTCGAAGGTCAGATTTCGAATTTCGACCGATTCGGCGGAATTTTCTGGCGTTGCGCCCCATCCCCCGCCAACATCCAACCCGTACTGCTGTTCTGGGTCGGTCACGACCAGCGTGGCGTGGGGGTCGCCAACGACGGCAATCGCCTCGCAGTTGTTGTGTTCGAAGCGGCCGTGGAGGTGGTAGCGACCTTCGGCGAGGACGAATTTGGTTCGGGTTTCGGCATGTTCTTCGAGGACACGATGAAGGGATTTCTCGCCGGTTTGAGCTTCGGGGGCAACCTCTGCCACGTTCACCACGTTCCAGCCGGTCATGGTCGCTGTCGGCATCGACAGGTCTTGGTCATGGTGGCCGCCCGTTGCCGAAAGCAAGTCTTAAGTCTTGGGCAGGAAAACGTCAAACTGCGCGGGTCGGTAGTCTAGTCCGGTTATGACAGCTCCTTCACACGGAGCAGATCGGCAGTTCGAATCTGCCCCGACCCATTTCTGACGGTGTTACGTGACGAGTGGAGCGAGGAGCCTACACCGTCGAAATGGCGGGCAGTTCGAAGTAGACAAGCCGCATGCCCGGAAGCGCAACGCAGTGAGCATCCCGGAACGTCTCCACAAAGTTCGAATCCACCTCGATCTTTCTCCGAAAGCACCGTCAAAAGCCGAGTTTCGACCGCTATGGCTCGCCGACGGAGATGCTCTGCACCGGCAAGCCCTGCTCGTCCGCGAGGTTGTGAATGGCGGTGAGGAACTCCTCAGTTACGTCGTTTCGGGATATTCTTTCGAGAATCAGGCGCGTTTACTGAACGGTACTCTTTTCTTCCGAAGAATCGTTTGGTGACATGCTTTAGGTAGGTCCTGAAGCAATCGGGGTCAGTGCTCTAACACTGGCCTTTCAGCGAAACCCCGGTTTGCTTCGCTTGGGAATTTAGACTATAGGGAGTTGATTCTATTGATTTGAAGGGTTTGAGGGTGTGTGCGGATGGGTAGATTCGGATTGTTAATTAAAAGGACACATTCATGTGCTGAGGATAGTTGCTTTGAGTCATGCAACCGGAAATCGGAAAGCATCCTGTTGAGTTCTACGGTCATTTTCATCAGAATAAATCTGCTGTGGAGAACGGGAAAGAAACAGATCACTGTCCATTTATCGAGACGACATGCAAGAAACGACGAAAAAGTGAGGGCGAGAGTATCGGAACGTGTTCGGTTGGCTATCGAGGACAAGGACAAACGGAGTTTAAACCCCACTGTATCTGTCCCCACCGATTCGAGACGCCGGAAGTGCTGAACGAAATCGAATCGCTGTTCGTTGATGACGGTGAATATTTTGTAACGCCGGAGGTTCCGCTACAGGGAACCTCAATCGACTATGTGGCGGGCAAACGAGCGGACGACGGATCAGTTATTGACTTTGCAGGCGTCGAAATACAGGCACTCGATACCACCGGTTCGGTTTGGAACCACCGCGAAGCCTACTTCGATGACGACCTCGATATGGAAGCAGTCAGCAAAAACTACGGTATCAATTGGGCGATGTCGCTCACGAAAACGATGATGCAACAGGCGTACAAGAAGGGCCAAACGTTCGGTGAGTGGGGTGAGAACCTCATTTTCCTCGTTCAAGACGTGTCTATCGACTACATCCGGAACAACTACGACGCATCTGGACTCCGAAGCATTCGAAAAGACGACCCTGTTCATTTCTATTCGTACCGACTGGATTACAATACTGAAACTGACGACTACGAGTGGACGATTGACGAGAAACTGTCTGCCGACATCGACGGCGTTACGGATATGATGGTTCCGCCGGATGACGAGGCTCCGCCGACCAGAGGGGAGTTCTGTGAAGCGGTCGAAAAACGATTTTAAATAGTCTCGAACGTCATTTGGACGCCGCTATCGATGCGTGATTCGGCAGTTTCGAGATATTCTTCGCTGGCGTCGATTCCGATGCCACGTCGCTGGTGTTTGTTGGCCGCGACAACCGTCGTTCCTGTCCCGACAAACGGGTCAAGTACGATTCCATCCTCGGGACATGTGGCTTTAATCGGCAGGTCACACAAATCAACTGGATACACAGCGCAGTGTGAATCATCGCGGTGGTCGTCCTCTGGAACGATGTCCCAGATGTTCTCCGGCATTGGGCCGTCAGCGTTGTATCGAAGAAAGTAAAATCCGTTTTCAGCAAGTTCTCGGGCGCGTCCGGAGAGGTTTTCAGAGTTGCCGTGTGTCGTCCGCTGTTCATCGCGGATGACCATCCGGAAATCCTTGATTTCGCGGTTTTTCATTCGCTCTAAATGCTCTTCGAGAGCATTGTGGGCATCTTGTTTTTCTTCCTCGGTCAGTGCATCGTTGCCAGCAATCTGGCGACGATAGCGCGTGCCGGAGACACCAGTCGGGGAGACGACATCACCATTGTCCTTGTAAGTAAGTTCAAAATCCTCTGTTCCTCGAATCGCGGCGTCGTCGTAAACATACTCCTTCTGCTGAACGAAATGGAACACGTACTCGTGCATCACCCGGAGTCGGTCGTTGGCCGCACTTGGATTTCCTTTCACCTTGTTCCAAACGATGTCGTTACGCAGAATCCAATCCTGTTGGTCTTGGAGGGCAAGTGCGGTTCGCCACGGGACGCCCACCAAATTTTTATTTTCGTATGTGTCTCCGATATTCAGCCAAAACGAACCTTTGGGCTTCAGCACTCGCTTGAGTTCATCAGTAATTTCCAGTAGCCTTTCAACGAACTGCTTCGGAGATACCTCGTTTCCAAGCGTACTCTCCCCGCTGTACTCTCGCACGCCCCAGTACGGTGGGGAGGTCATGATACAGTCAACTGATGAGTCGGGAAAGTTCTGCAACACATCGCAACTATCGCCATGAATCAGTCCATTTGCTGAATCGGATTCTATCCAGTGCTGTGCTTCGCCCGGCTCAATCATTGGTGAAAAGTGGTTCCCTCTCAGTAATAAGTCTCATCATGGCTCTTGTTCAGATATGAGGACACAACCATCTTATTTCTTATGATCGTATGCATACGTATGCTACCATCCATTTAAAACTATTTGTGGTCGGGAAATCAAACTGCAAGCATGCCCGAAATCCATCTCAGTCCAACCGATCGCGCGATTGTAGAAATGCTACAAGAAGGGCGGTGTACTCCTGCCTATATCGCTTCTAAAAATGATTATAGTCGGGCACACGTTCGTAATAGACTCCACCGACTAGTGGAACTGGGATATGTCGCACGCATTCACAAGGGATTGTACGAAATTGAAACGAATCCAATTAAATAACGGAGAGTGCGGTGGCAGGGTTTCTTCTATCAAAGTTTCCAAATGCTTGCTACAAGGCGAAAATCGTATTCTGTTCGAACTAGCGAAAAATTAAACCGTAATCTTACAGGAAGTCTTCGATGTTGTCCGCGACTTCCTCGGGCGTGTCGCCGACCGGGACGCCCGCGTCGTTCAGAGCGTTGATTTTGCTCTCCGCAGTTCCCGTTCCGCTACCAGAGACGATCGCACCGGCGTGACCCATGCGCTTTCCTGGCGGGGCGGTTCGACCCGCGATGAAGCCAGCCACGGGGGTGTCCATGTTCTCCGCGATGAACGCCGCGGCGTCTTCTTCGTCCTCGCCGCCGATTTCGCCACACATGACGACTGCGTCGGTGTCCGGGTCGTCCTCGAACAGCGAGAGAGCGTCGATGAAGTCCGTGCCGATAATCGGGTCGCCGCCGATGCCGATGGCGGTGGTCTGGCCGATGCCGCGCTGGGTGAGGTTATCGACCACTTGGTAGGTCAGCGTCCCCGAACGGGAGACGAGGCCGACGTTTCCGGCCTCGAAGATGTTGCCGGGGAGGATACCGAGTTTGGCCTCGCCGGGCGTGATGATGCCGGGGCAGTTCGGGCCAAGGAGTCGCGTGTCAGTTTCCGAGAGTCGTTTGTACACTTTCGACATGTCCTGCGTCGGGACGCCCTCGGTGATGGCGACCACGAAGTCGAGGTCGGTGTCGAGTGCTTCGAAGACAGCGTCACCAGCGAACGCCGGTGGAACGAAGACGACCGATGCGTCGGCGTCTTCTTCATCGACTGCTTCGTGAACGGTGTCGTAGACGGGCACGCCTTTGACTTCCTGCCCGCCTTTGCCGGGCACCGCACCGGCCACGACGTTCGTTCCGTACTCCATCATCTGTTCGGTGTGGAAACTGCCCTCACCGCCAGTGATACCTTGGACGACTACTCGGGTGTCGTCGTCTACGAGAATGCTCATTGTTCTTCCTCCGCGTTTTCGACGGCACGCTGAACCGCGTCTTCGAGCGTTGCTTCGACCTGAACGAGGTCGGTGTTCAGGATTTCCATCCCTTCTTCGGCGTTCGTTCCGGCGAGTCGGACGACGACCGGTTTCGGAATCTCGTCCAACGATTCGAGTGCCTCGTTGATACCTTTGGCAACCTCGTCACCGCGGGTGATGCCGCCGAAGATGTTGAAGACGACCGAATCGACGTTCTCGTCCGAGAACACCATGTCCAGCGCGTTCGTCACGCGCTCTGCTTTCGCGCCGCCACCGATGTCGAGGAAGTTGGCGGGTGTGCCGCCGTAGTAATCCACGAGGTCGAGCGTCGTCATGACCAGTCCGGCACCGTTGCCGATGATGCCGACGTTGCCGTCGAGTCGGACGTAGTCGAAGCCGTATTCGCCTGCCATCTGTTCGAGGTCGTCCTCGTAGGAGTCCTCTTCCATCTCGGCGAGGTCGGGGTGGCGGAACAGCGCGTCACCGTCGATGTTGAGCACTGCGTCCGCGGCGACGATTTCGTCGTCGCTCGTGACCATCAGCGGGTTGATCTCCGCGTCGCTCGCGTCCTTGTTCTCCCATAGGTCATACAGCGTCGTGAGGACGCTCGCAACGTCCATTGCAATGTCGCTGTCAACGCCCGCGTCGTACACGGCCTTTCGGGCCTGATACGGGTGCATTCCGAACGCCGGGTCGATGTGTTCCCGAGCGATTGCGTCGGGCGTTTCCTCGGCGACTGCTTCGATGTCAACGCCACCTTTCGTGGACACCATGGCGACGGGTTTGCCCTCGCCGCGATCCATCGTCACGCCAACGTACAGTTCGTTGACAAAATCGACGGCCCCTTCGACCAACACCTTCTCGACAGTGTAGCCTTTCAAATCCATCCCGATGATGGATTCTGCGGCCTCTTCCGCCTCGTCGCGGTCTTCTGCGAGTTTAATGCCCCCGGCCTTTCCGCGGCCGCCGACATGTACCTGCGCTTTCACCGCGACGGGGTAGCCGATGCCCTCCGCCGCTTCGACGACCTCGTCAACACTCTCTGCAAGTGCCGAATCGGGCGTCGGAATCCCCGCGTCGGAGAACACCTCCTTCGCCTGGTACTCGTGTAGCCTCATGCACTCGAAAGGGGGTCGTCGCGCCGCTTAAATCCCGCCGGTTCACTTCCGGCGGGACGCCCCCTCGCGGGCAGGTAATTTTTGCCATCGGCGGTCGTTCAGTTCATTCGTGAAAATCGGCCAATGGGTTCCCGTCTCGCTGAAGCGGTCACTGGTTCGGCCATTCGCCGAACGAATCGAAAAATGGTCGCTCGCACTCCTCTTTCAGTGGGTGCTGTACGTTCTGCTGAAACGGTTGTGGAGATTCGGAACTGCAACCGGACTGTGGACGCGCGACGACACCCGCTGGGTGTTTGGCGCGCGCGGCGGTGGGGCGTTCGTGGACAACGCAAAGTATCTGTATCTACACGTCGCAAACGAGCAGCCCGAGATTCGACCCGTTTGGCTCTCGAAAAACCGGAACGTTGTGCGCGAACTCCAAGAGTCCGGTTACGAGGCGTACTACACCTACTCGTTCCGTGGACTGCTGGCGAACCTTCGCGCAGGTATCGTCCTCCTCACGCAGGGGCACCGCGATGTCGCCATGCCTTGCTGTGCGGGCGCGAAGACGGTGCTGCTGTGGCACGGAATCCCGCTGAAAACGATTTCGTGGGACGCCGAATTCCCGACCCGCCCGGCACCAATGCAGGCAGTTCATGAATACATGGCCGACGAGTTCGACCGACTCCTCGTTCCGAGCGAGAACCTCGCCGACGTGTTCGTATCCGGACTGCACATCGACCGCAACCGGATGATGTTCGCGGATTATCCGCGTCTCGATGCGCTCTTTTCGGACGTTCGGGGGAGCGAAATCGGAGGGGACGAGAAATTGCAGAAACGCATTCGGCATCTCTCGCGGAACCACCACGTTTTCTTCTACCTGCCGACGTTCCGAAACGGCCCGGAACGACGGTTTTCGGAACAGTTCGATTTCAACGAACTCGACGATTTTCTGGGACGAACGGACACCTACTTCGTCGTCAAAACGCATCCGAGAGAGCAGTTCGACCTGCCGTCGAACTGCGAACGAATCGTGAAATTGCCGGAAAAATGCGACGTGTACCCGCTGCTCCGACACGCCGATACGCTCGTGACGGATTATTCGTCCATCTATTTCGATTATCTCGCCCTTGACCGACCGGTGGTTTTCTTCCCATACGACCGCACCGAGTACGAGAACTCACGAGGGTTCTACTTCGACTACGACGAAATCACGGCGGGGCCGGTCGCTTCGAACTTCGACGAACTGCTCACTGCCCTTTCGTGGACGCTCGAAACCGACTTGGAGAAAGCTGCACGACGCGAACTCTCCCGAAAGCTGTTGACCGACGTGAATCGAACTGGCGAGCAGTCTGCCCTCGTATACAGTGCGATTCGTCGGGAACTGTTCGGGGTTCGTACCGACGGACTATATAGAATACTGTGAAATGGTTTGTCACACTAGAGTTCAAGACGAGTCAATATATTAAAAGAGAAACCTTCAAGTCTGACTAGCCGTATTCGAATCCAAGGGTGGCAGAACACGCACAACACCCAAAATGTGCGGGTCTGCCCGAATTTGCCTATGGCACGCACGAGCGGAACGACGGAACGACAGTCGGACGTCGAACAGCACTCGAACGCCGGACAACAACCTGCGAATCCCAAACAACAACCATCGAACATCGAACAGCAATCTGCGACTCTCGAATCGCCTGTAAACGCCGAACTGGCGACGACGGAGTTCGAACAGACCGTGGATGCAGACGGACAGTCTGCATCCACGAACGACCTCTCGATTATCGCCCACCGCGGTTTCGCGGGCGTGTATCCTGAAAACACGATTGGAGCGGTAAAACAGGCCACGGCCGCGCCGACGGGCGCACCGGAGATGATAGAAATAGACGTGCACCCGACCGCGGACGGCGAAATCATCGTCTTTCACGACACTCGTCTTGACCGGTTGACGAACGCGCCGGAAACCCTCGCAAGTCAGCGCGTCTGGAATTTACCATACGGCGACCTGCGCGACGTATCGATTCTCGGAACTGACGAAACGATTCCGCGGCTGGAAGCCTTCCTCGACGCAGTTCCGTCTGAAATCGGCGTCAACATCGAGTTCAAAAATCCCGGGACGCTCGACATTCGGCCACGCGAAAACCTCCCGCCTGAAGACCGAGAAAAACAGACGGAGTTGTGGCGTCCGTTCGCAGAGCGCGTCCTTTCGACGCTCGCCGACTACGACCACGAATTTCTCATCTCCTCGTTCGGCGAAGGTGCGCTCGCGGCGGTTCGTGAACTCGATTCGAACATCCCAATCGCCGCGGTGTTCGCCAGATCAATCGTGGACGGGTTCGAAATCGCACGCCGATACGACTGCGATGCGATTCATCCCCCATGGAACATGATTGCCGGAACCGAACTGTTCAACGACGAGTACGGTTCGCTCGGCCCTTACGACGAAATCGACATCGTCGACCTCGCACACGAGGAAGGCTACGACGTGAACGTCTGGACTGTCGAGAGTTGGTATCAGGCGAGCCAACTACACGAGGCGGGCGTGGACGGCATCATCGCGGACTATCCGAACGTTCTGCGCTTTTCCGGCCGCTGACACCTCCGAAAAATCAACGACGGAACCATCGACATCCTGACCGCTAGCCCGTAACCTTATCACAAACTACGTCGCGGTATTGGGTCGGTGACTTTCATGAGGGGGGTAATTCTGTCAGCGGGGATTGGGTCTCGACTTCGACCGCTCACGCTTCACAAGCCGAAATGTTGCGTGACCGTGGATGGCGAACCGATCCTCGCCCGACAGTTACGAGCGTACGACGATGCAGGGGTAACGAACGTTACGGTCATCGCGGGTTATCTCGCGGACGACGTAAAAACGGTCTGCGAGCGAGTCGCTCGTCAACGACCGAATCTCGACGTGACCGTCAGAACGAGCGAGGTGTTTGCCAACACGGACAACATGTTTTCCTTATCGCTCGCGGCGGAGGACGTTGCCGGAGAGGAGTTCGTTCTCAGCAACGGCGATGTCGTTTTCGACCCCGGCTTACTCGAAACGGTGGTCGAATCCGACGCCGACAGCGCGGTGGCCTGCGATACGGGACAGTTCAGCGAGGAGGCGATGAAAGTCTCGATTGACGAAACCGATCGACTCACACACATCGACAAAGGAATTCCCGAGGAGGCCGCACACGGCTGTTCGACCGACGTGTACCGATTTTCGGCCGACTTCTCGGCGATGCTGTTCGAGGAAATCACGAGAACAATCGAGCGCGAAAACGAGTACTGTGAGTGGACTGAGCTGGCAATCGACGAAATCGTCCGCAATCGAACTCACGACTTGTCGGTCGCGGACGTGAGCCAGTATCGGTGGGTCGAGATAGACGACTTCACCGATTTGGAATCCGCGGACTTGCTCTTTAGTTCGCTCTCTTCGCTCGAATCGAAGGAGGCGGTGTTTTTCGACCTCGACGGAACGGTCTATCTGGACGACGAACTCGTGGACGACGCGAAGGCGCGAATCGAAACGCTGCGCGAATCCGGCGTTGACGTGTACTTTCTCACCAACAACTCCTCACGGTGGAAAGACGACTACGTGCAAAAGCTGAACTCGCTCGGCGTAGAGTGCGATACGGAGAATTTGCTTCTTTCGACTGACGGGGTCATTCAACACCTTCAAGACACGGACGACGAGGTGTTCGTGCTGGGCACGACGGCGATGCGAGACGCCCTTTCCGACCACGGAATCGCTGTCGATTCCGACGACCCCAACCACGTCGTCGTCGGCTTCGATACGGAACTCACCTACGAGAAAGCCCGCGAAGCGACCCTCGGAATCCGAAACGGGGCGACGTTCCTCCTCGCACATCCCGATACAGTGTGCCCGACTGCGGAGGGAATGGTTCCCGACTGCGGTTCCATCGGCGCGTTGGTCGAACGCGCGACGGACAGAAACCCCGACCAAATCTTCGGCAAGCCTAACGCCGAGATGATTCGGCACGTCCTCGATTCGAACGGCTACGCGCCCGAGGACGTTGTCGTCGTCGGCGACCGACTGGAAACCGACGTGCAGTTGGCCGAAAACGTCGGCTGTGAATCCGTCTGCGTGCTGACCGGGGATGCCACTCGTGCAGATGTCGAAGCAAGCGACATCAATCCGACGCTCGTCGCGCCGAGCGTCGAGGTGCTCGACCAGTTCGTCTCCGTCTCGTCCGAAGCGAGCGCACAGCGAGTCCTCGACGAGGGTGCGTCGTGAGCGGTGTTGGTAGTGGTGATGTCGGTGATAGTAGCGGCGGTGATGTCGGTGATAGTAGCGGCGGTGATGTCGGTGGTCGGGGTGTTCGGACGGGGTTCGTAACTCAGACCCACACCGGCGAGGTGACGTGGCAGAAAGCAATCGAAGAAGGTGCGAACCTTGGATTCGATTTCGCCGAACTGTATCTGGACGGCGCGACGGAGCGGACGAAACTCGACCCAGCGGCAGTCCGGTCGCTGGCGGACGAGCAGGGTATCGACCTGCTCGTCCACCTCCCGTTCGTGGACGTAGAAATCGGGTCGCCCCGGGAAGGTATCCGCGAAGCTTCGCGCGAAGAGCAGAAAGCCTGTGTCGAAACCGCGGAAGCGATGGGCGCGGAAAAAGCGGTTCTGCACGCGAGTTCCCACGCAACTCCGCCCGAGTGGACGCGGGAGGACGTGGAACCGTACCTCCTGTCCGCGATACGCGAACTGGATACGTTCGGCGAAGAACACGGCGTGGAAATCTGTGTCGAGAACCTGCCCGGAATCCTGTTTACGGTACACGATTTCGACCGGATTTTCGCGGAGACGGACGCCGCGATGACGTTCGACACGGGCCACGCGCGCGTGGACGGGATGGACGCGGAGGATATGGAATCGTTTCTGACGGCGCACGGCGACCGGATTTCCCACATCCACGTCAACGACGCCCGGGGGCCTGCTGACGAACACGTCCCGACAGGTTCCGGGACGCTGGATTTGGCGACGGCGCTCGCACCGGTTCGTGATGGTTGGTCGGGAACCGTCTCCGTCGAGGTGTACTCCTTCGACTTCGACTACCTCGAACTGAGCAAGCGAAAGTTGGACGAAGCCATCCGAGAGAATGGAAGCGAGTCGAATCAGTCGTCGTAAAACCGAACCAGTCGGCACTCGGGACAGCGATAGCTGTTCAGGTACGCGACGCTGAGGCCGAGCGAACTCAAAACGCCGCCCGACGGCTTGATTTGAATCCGCTCCTCGCCGAACGTCTGATGTTCTACGGCTTCCATCGAAACGTCACAGTCAGGACACGTTGGCATACTATCGACTCCACGTCCCACGGACTTATTTTCCCGCCCTCCGTCGATTCGCCCATGCGCACAGTCCGATACCACGAACACGGCGGGCCGGAGGTACTTCGAGTGGACGACATCGACCGACCGGAACCCGACGACGACGAACTGCTGGTGGCCGTTCGCGCCGCCGGAATCAATCCGGTTGACACCTACTTCCGCGAAGGATCGTACCCGCCGGGCGACCTCCCGTGGATTCCGGGGTCTGACTTCGCTGGCGTGGTCGAAGCAGTTGGGTCGGAAGTCGATGACTTTTCGGCGGGCGACAGGGTGTTCGGCACCGGCCTCGGCAACAACCGACAGGGAACCTGTGCGGAGTTCCTGACGACCGCGACCGATACCGTGGCGCACCTGCCAGACGGCGTCGGATTCGACGAAGGCGCGGCGGTTGCCCTCGTCGGCGTGACGGCGTGGCGCGCGCTCATCGACCACGCTGGACTGGAACCCGGCGAAACCTGTCTCATCCACGGCGGAAGTGGCGGCGTCGGCCACGTCGCCGTGCAGTTGGCCAGCGCAACCGGTGTGCGGGTGACGACCACCGCGAGCGAGGAGTACCACAACCGCCTCGAAGCCCTCGGCGCGGACACCGTCCTCGACTACACTCGGGACGACCTCGCGGATGCCGTGCGCGAGGCGGGCGAACCGGACGTGATTCTCGACCACCGATTGGACGACTACCTTCAGTTCGATGCCGACGTGGCAAAAGTCGGAACGCGCGTAGTCGGAATCGGCAACGAAGGGTCGGCGGCAGGGTTCGAGGATATTTCCGGTGCGCGCTCGAAGGAGCTTTCGATTACGTTGATGAGCATGTTCAACACGCCGGATATTTCCGCCGTTTTGGAACGATTGGGCCGGTTGGTTGCAGACGGTGAAATCGTTCCGGAGATTGCTGGTGTGTATGGGTTGGACGAGGTCGATTCCGCGCAACGCGATGTGGTTGGCGACAGTTTTCTCGGAAAGTTGGTTGTCGAGTTGTAGCAGGGATTGTGAGTGTTTGCGGTTGCTGACGAGCGGTATGGTGCTCTTTTTGGTGATTTCGAGTGAGGTGGTGGCAAAAGTCTGATTTTGAGTAAGCTGGTGATGAAGAATCTGATTTTGCAGAAGTCGGTTACAAGTCACGACTCCAGTGAATCCGCCTCCGCACCGCACCCATGTGCCTCCCCAGCCGATTCGCTCACTCGCTGTCGCTCGTTCGGTCATCCCTCGCACGATTACAGCAGGAGCCTCCGGGCGGTGTGCCCTCCGACTCCTGCCAGCGCGCGCCATGTGGGAAGTCAAATTTCGTGAATCTCGACAAACGCTGTGGCGCGTGCGTCGGCAGGCCTGCGGGCAAATCGCCCGCAGGCCTGTTGATTGTCACGCGAGGGATGACCGAAACGAGCGGTAGCGAGTTGAGGGAGTCGGTTGGGGAGGTACGTGGGCGG
This sequence comes from Haladaptatus cibarius D43, assembly GCF_000710615.1. NCBI lineage: Archaea > Methanobacteriati > Methanobacteriota > Halobacteria > Halobacteriales > Haladaptataceae > Haladaptatus > Haladaptatus cibarius. Next base: position 304,884 of record NZ_JDTH01000002.1, read on the forward strand.
GTGCGGTTCTCATTGGAGTCGTGACTTGCAATCGGCTCATTCAAGAATACAATCGACTCATTCGAGAATAATCTTCAGAATACAATCGACTCATGCAAGAATAGCCTTCTTGTGGAGAGTGAGTTCGCCGTGTTAGCGGGAACTTCGAAGCCAGCAACACCAACTAACCGATTCGAAAACGAACTCCTCATGCAGTCGAACTTTATGTCGCTTCGGATAGTCACCCACTCCATGAACGTGAAATTCGATTTCGCGGACGACGTAGCGCTCGTCACGGGTGCAAGCGGCGCGCTCGGAAGTGCAGTTTGCACAGCATTCGCCGACGCGGGTGCGACGGTCTGCGCAACTGACGTGGTCGAACCGGACGAGGACACACTCCCGGAGAATGATAAAATCCACTTCCATCAGGCTGATTTCACGGACGAATCGGACGTCGAATCCACAATCTCGAAAATCACAGACGACCACGGCGGAATCGACTACTTGGCCAACATCGCGGGGACGTGGAAGGGTGGGTCGCCGGTCGAGGAAACCGATGCCGACACGTTCGATTTGATGTTCGACGTGAACCTGAAGACGGCGTTTCTCGCGTCGAAACACGCCCTACCGCATCTTCAAGACCGTGAGGGCGCAATCGTCAGCGTCAGCGCGCGCTCGTCGCTCGAAGGCGGAGAAGGCGACGCGCTCTACCGCGCGTCAAAGGCGGGCGTTCGCCTGCTCACGGAGTCGATAGCCGAGGAAAACACGGGTATCGTCCGCGCCAACGCCGTCATGCCGAGTGTCATCGACACGCCCGCGAATCGGGAGATGATGCCCGACGCAAATCACGACGAGTGGGTTGCCCCGGCGGACATCGCCGAAGTCATCTGCGTCCTCTGTAGTGATGCCACGAGCGTGACGAGCGGGGCCGCGGTGCCGGTCTACGGAGAAGCATAATCTCGCGGAGAGACGACAAATTTCCAAGGAGAACCGTCGATAGATTCACCGTTTCGGGATTTGGTATCGGATACCACGAATTACGGTTCCCGGCAGAGATTGCCTGAAACTATTTTTTACAGATTAGTAGCAGTATTCTATATTGAATAATATTTCTGATTAATACACACCGGACTGCTTATAACTGATAATTAAGAATGCCACGTACAAGCATGTCACAAAGAGAAACGTGGACATCCCGAGTAGGGTTCATACTGGCCGCTGTCGGTAGCGCAGTTGGACTGGGTAACATTTGGCGATTTCCGTATATGTCAGCCGAAAACGGCGGGGCGGCGTTCCTCGTCGTCTATCTGATTGCCGCGGCCCTCATCGGACTGCCTGCAATCCTCGCAGAGTTCGTCGTCGGCCGTGAAACGAAGAAAAACGTCGTGGACGCGTTCCGCAATCTCGGCGGCCCTGCGGCCGCACTTATCGGCGTCGTCGGCCTATTCACCGGATTTTGGCTGTTGTCGTACTACAGCGTCGTCGGCGGCTGGGTCATTCAGTACATGACCGGCAGTCTGAGTGGCGCGTACTTCGGCGACCCTGGCACGTACTTCGGGCAGATTTCGGAAGGTACCGGAACGATTCTGTACCACGCCATCTTTATGGCCGTCACAATCGGTATCGTGGCCGCTGGCGTCGAGAAAGGCATCGAAGTCGGCACCAAAATCATGGTGCCGTCCATCGCCATCCTGATGATCGGAATGGCCGCGTGGGCGTTCACGCTCGACGGTGCCGGTGCCGGATACGAATACTTCCTTTCCCCCGACTTCAGCGTCATCGCGGAGAACTACCAGTCGATAATTCCGGACGCGGTCGGGCAGGCGTTGTTCTCGCTCTCGCTCGGTATGGGTGCGATGGTAACCTACGCCTCCTATCTCGACGGCGACGACAACCTCCTCAGCGACGGTATCAGCATCACCGTGCTGAACACCTTTATCGGCGTGCTGGCCGGATTCGTCGTGTTCCCGCTCCTGTTCGCGCAGAACATCGACCCCGGTAGCGCCGGTGCGGGTGCAGTGTTCGTCACCCTCGCGCAGGCGTTCGCGGAACTACCAGCAGGTGGCATCATCGGCTTCGTCTTCTTCCTCGTGCTGCTCATCGCCGCACTCTCGTCGGCTATCAGCCTCCTCGAAGTCGTCGTGTCCTACTTCGTGGACAACTTCGACGTGAGCCGTCCGATTCTCACGGTCGGAATCGGTATCGTCGTGTTCCTCCTCGGCGTTCCGTCGGCGCTGAGCATCGACACGTTCACCATGTTCGACAGGATTGCGAACAACATCCTGCTTCCGCTCGGCGTCGCGCTGACCGTCATCTTCGTCGGATGGATATACGGTGGCGGCGCAGTCGCCGAACTCCGCCGTGGCCTCGGCAAGAACAGCAGTTTCGGCCCGGTGTGGCTCTGGCACATTCGAATCGTCGTTTTCGTCGCCGTCCTCGGCACGCTCGGGCTGAGCATCATGACGTTCATGAGCGCCTGATGGCATTCACGAGCGCAATTTCACGCTCGTGAATGCGCGACGACGGCAATATCGAACGTCGAAAATAGACACGAATCATTGTGTTTTTCTCACCTGTCACAGCGTGGCGCTCGCCGTCTTCGAATCATCACCAGGATACTTAAGAGATGGCACGGTTCGATAACGATTCGTAACCTATCTCGCCGATTTTGTCCTGAATTCGTTGTAGAAAATCGCCCTTTACGGCTCATTGACTGTGATTACAGCATTTTGACGGTTCTTTATCTCGAAACCCTCATAAGTCCGTAGAAAACGAGTGCATAGCAATGACACGTGAATCGTGGGCAAGTCGAGTGGGCTTCATCCTCGCGGCAGTCGGAAGCGCCGTCGGACTCGGAAACGTCTGGCGCTTCCCGTGGATGACCGCCGAATACGGCGGGAGCGCCTTTCTCGTCGTCTATCTGTGTATCGTTCTGCTGGTCGGCGTTCCCGGCCTCCTCGCGGAGTTCGTTATCGGGCGCCGCTCGAAACGAAATCCGGCGGGCGCGCTCGCCCGCCTCGCACCCGGCACCAAATCGTGGGGCTACGTCGGCCTGTTCGGAGTTATCACGGCTCTCATCCTCCTCTCGTTCTACAGCGTCGTCGGCGGGTGGATTCTCCGCTACTTCGCCGCGAGTTTCACCGGGTCGTACTTCGCCGAACCGAGCGTGTACTTCGGCCGAATTAGCTTCGGCGCGGAAGCCGCGGCGTTCCAAGTCGCGTTCCTCGCACTGACCGCACTCATCGTCCTCGGCGGCGTTCGCGGCGGTATCGAGAAGGCGACAAAAGTGATGATGCCGATTATCGTCGTCCTGCTCGGGGTGCTGGCGGGGTGGGCAGTTACGCAACCCGGCGCAGGTATGGGCCTATCCTTTTATCTCGATTTCGACCCGACGCTGATTCAGAACGACCCAGTCGGAATGCTTCGGGCCGCCGCCGGACAAGCCCTGTTCACCCTCTCGCTCGGCGTGGGAACGATGATAACCTACGCCTCGTACCTCGGCGAGGACAACAGCCTCGCATTCGACGGAAGCGTCATTTCCGTCCTCAACACGGGCGTCGGCGTGCTGGCCGGACTGGTCGTCTTCCCGCTCCTGTTCGCGTTTCAGGGCGGTCTGACGGAAGTCACGGAAGGCGGCGAATCGGGCGCGATTTTCATGGGCGTTGCGGGCGCGTTCCGCGAGATGCCCTACGGCGAAGTCGTCGCAGTCGGCTTCTTCGGCGCAATTTTGTTCGCCGCGCTGTCGAGTTCCATCAGCATGCTCGAAATCCCCGTCGCGTACCTCGTGGACGAACAGGACGTTTCGCGGCGGAACGCGACAACCGGCCTGACCGGACTGGTGCTCGTCACGGGTGCAATCTGTGCGTTCAACCCCGGTATCTTCGATTTCGTCGCAAGCACGCTCGTTGACCTGATGCTGACCGCGGGACTCGCTGGATTCCTCGTGTTTACCGGGTGGATTCTCGGAAAAGACGCGCTCACCGAGTTCGATTCGGGCGCGGGCGGTATCGCCCGCGCCCTCGGCACGCCGTGGCTGTGGAGCGTTCGGACGATTCTCCCGCTGTTTCTGCTCGCAACGCTCGCAGTGAATCTCTACGCGATGTTGTAGGTCTTCGCGTCATCGTTGGCCGAGCGAAACCGGAGAAAATTGCTCCGGTTTCCCGTCGTAGTACGGAAACCTTTTGCGCCCAGTCGTACTGCAAACGCGCAATGACAATGCGTCCGGGTGTTCGGCAATGACGATGGACGAGCGAATCGACGAACTGCGCGAAAAGCGTAGTGAGGCCGAAAAAGGCGGCGGAGAGGAACGAATCGAAAAACAGCACGAGAAGGGAAAGATGACGGCGCGCGAGCGCATCGACTACTTCTTAGACGACGACACCTTCAACGAGTTCGACCAACTGCGAACTCACCGAAGCCACAACTTCGGGATGGAAGAAAAGCAAATCGCGGGCGACGGCGTCGTGACCGGCTACGGCGAAGTCAACGGCAGAAAGGTGTTCGTCTTCGCGCACGACTTCACCGTCTTCGGCGGGAGTCTGGGCGAAGTGTTCGCCGAGAAGGTGACCAAGGTGATGGACAAGGCGATGGAAGTCGGCGCGCCCGTCATCGGCCTGAACGACTCCGCCGGAGCGCGGATTCAGGAAGGTGTCGCCTCGCTCGCAGGCTACGCGGACATCTTCCACCGCAATCAACAGGCAAGCGGCGTCATTCCACAGATTTCCGCAATCATGGGGCCGTGTGCTGGTGGTGCAGTGTACTCCCCCGCCATCACGGACTTCATCTTCATGGTGAAGGACACGAGCCACATGTTCATCACCGGCCCGGACGTCATCGAGACGGTCACGGGCGAGGAAGTCACCTTCGAAGAACTCGGCGGCGCGAAGGCCCACACCGCGGAAAGTGGAGTCGCACACTTCGCCGAGAACAGCGAGGAAGAGGCGCTGGACGACATCCGGCGACTGCTTTCGTACCTCCCGCAGAACAACGTCGAAGACCCGCCGCGCGTCGAACCGTGGGACGACCCCGAACGGCGCGACGAGTCGCTCGAATCGGTCGTACCCGACCAACCGCGGAAACCGTACGACATCACGAAGGTCGTAGACGGCGTCGTGGATGAGGATTCGTTCTTCGAGGTGCAGGAAGGCTACGCGAAGAACATCGTCGTCGGGTTCGGCCGCCTTGACGGGCGGTCGGTGGGAATCGTGGCGAATCAGCCGCGCGTCAACGCGGGCACCCTCGACATCGAATCGTCCGAAAAGGGGTCGCGGTTCGTCCGCTTCTGTGATTCGTTTAACATCCCGATTCTGACGTTCGTGGACGTGCCCGGGTTCATGCCCGGCACTGACCAAGAACACGGCGGCATCATCCGCCACGGGGCGAAACTGCTGTACGCCTTCTCGGAGGCGTCGGTTCCGCTCATGACCGTCATCACGCGGAAAGCCTACGGCGGGGCCTACGACGTGATGTCCTCGAAGCACATCGGCGCGGACGTGAACTACGCGTGGCCGACCGCCGAAATCGCGGTGATGGGGCCACAGGGCGCGGTCAACGTCCTCTACAGTTCGGAACTCGCGGAGGCCGACGACCCAGAGGCGCGCCGCGAGGAACTCATCGACGAGTACCGCGAACAGTTCGCCAACCCGTACACCGCCGCCGACCGCGGTTTCGTGGACGACGTTATCGAACCGAAAGAAACCCGCCCGCGACTCATCTCCGACCTCGAAATGCTGATGAGCAAACGAACGGCCCAACCCGAAAAGAAACATGGCAACATCCCGCTCTGAGGACGTAGAACTCTCGATTCCCCCGAACGCCTCCGAGGAGGAGGCCGCCGCGATAGCCGCGGCAATCAACGCCCACCTCCAAGACCAGCGCGCCGCGGCGGAATCAGACGAGGAACCGGATTGGAACGGCAAGCGGTGGCAGTTCGCCGGAAAAGTGTCGCAGTTGCAGAATCGGAACGTTCGCGTGCCACGCGATGCGCCGACCGACGCGTGGTCTGCGGCGGGGCGGACGACGCGGTTCTGAATCAATTCGTTTTTACTTTCGATTAGGCTCGACACACCGCCAGTATGTGCTCCGAGAAATCCACGACGGTTCTATCTTCGCGGAGCATCGTCACCACTTCTCGAACGCTCTCGACTGCCTCCTCGTCGGCGTCTTCCAGTTCGGTTTTCATACGGTTTGCAACACCCTCCAGTCCGACCAACTGCTCGACTTCGAAGCTGCTTTCTCCAACTCGGATTCGAACTCGTCGGCGCGGAAGAAGTGACATTCTGCAAAGCCCTCTCCGTCACTGTCGCCGTCGCTGAACTTCTCCACGCGCTCCGCGGTGTACTTGCCGTCCTCAGTGATGGGCGCGAGCAGGGGGTAGGAGGCATCGAGATTGAACTTCAAAATGTCCCGAATCGCGGCGAATCGGCCGATGACCGAGACGAAGACGGGGCTGTCGGGACAGGCAACCCGCCGGAGTTCGGCCATCGCGACTGCTCGTTCGTCGTCGTCCACGACGTGCGAAATCGGGCCACCGAGACAACAGACAGCGTCGAAACTGTCGGCTTCGAATCGCAAGTCGCGCACGTCGCCCTGCTCTGCCGAGATTCGGTCTTCGAAGCCGCCGGATTTCGCGTTTTCGCGCGCGAGCTCGACCTGCCGCTCGCTGAGGTCAACGAGGGTCACGTCGTGGCCGCGCTCTCCGAGCCAGCAGGCGTATCTGCCCGCAGCACCCCCAACGTCGAGGATGTGTCCCGTTTCGGGGAGGTGGGTTTCGAGGTAGTCGGTCGTGTTTTCGAACTCCAGTCGAGTAACTGGGTCGCGGTCTAAGCGCTCCCATTCGCCCTCCGCGAACTCGTCGTAGTAGGATTGGGGGTTCATATCGGCCATGGTTAGATTTCCTCTGGTTTCGTTCGAATCGCTGTGCATCGCGTGGATGTGAATTGATACATGTGTGTCGTGTCGAAATTGCTCGGAGGCGATTCACGGTGTGCCGAGTTTCACCCCGTCCGTCGCCGGAAGACCGGCCTAGTTTCGAGGCTCCACCCGACAAAAAGCAGTTGCTGGCCCAGTATTTGTGCCAGCGCGGGGTGGAACGGTATGCGTCACTATCCAACTATTTTCGTGACAGCATATAACTATTTGGGGGGACGTATAATTTCGGACAGTTGGAACGTCACAGTGACTACACGACTGACCGAATCATCTGGCATACGCTGGCACGAGGAATGACGCTTGCAAGACGCAAAGCGTCTTGCTGACCTGCGACCGTGGCCCGCGAGGCACTGGAACGAAGTGAAGCGCGCAGTCGGTTGCGGAGAGTGTGATTGATGCGGGGGCGGTTGCGGTCATGTATTGTCGTGATTTGCTCCAACACAGTCTCCGCAAACGGGAGACGAATCACGACTCCACTGAAAACCGCAAACCGCCACCGCACCACCACCTCCCCAACCGACTCCGTCGCTCTTTACAGTCGCTCAGTCGCCCCTCGCGTGATGATTGGCAGACCCTCGGACGGTTGCTCGCGGTTACACCGCTCGCTGTCGAGAGTTCTGCGAAATCTCGTTGTCCTCGGGCCTGCCGATGCACGCGCCATAGAACTTGTGAATATCACTCCGAAACGTCGTTTTCGACCTTCTCTCGCATCCACTGAAATTGCTCGTACAAACGCCGTTCCCCCACGTCAGTCAGCGAATACACGTCGTACAGCCCTTCGACTCGCTTTTCGACGTGGCCTGCCTCCACGAGACTGGTCAACGTGCTGTAAAACCGCTTCGGATCGAGCTGTTTGTCGTAGTGCGATTCGAGACGGGATTTGAGTCGCTGGCCGCGGAGTTCTCCGGCCTCGGCGAGCAGGATACACATGTCGCGCCGAGTACCGCTCTGGTGCCATCGCGTCATGGCTCAATCGACACAGTCCCCGGACACCTACTTTTTGTTTCGCTGGAACCGATACCTTCGACTTCCTTGCCTTCGAATCCCACTCTATGACCACTATTTCGGAAAACGGAATCTCGGCGTCCTATTTCGAAACCGACCACGAGCGCGTCCTCGAATTTTCCCGCGATGGGCGAACCGCGGCAGTTGCACAGAATATCGAAGGGTACGGCATGCTCAAGGTGCGTGACACACCAGATAGTCCCGAAATCGAGCGATACTACGGCTTCGACATGGCGCTCGACCACGCGGCGGAACTGCTCGGCGTGAAACCGTCCGACCTGCCGATTCCCGACCCCGCCGATGATATGGGTATGTAAGGTTTTCGAGTGGTGAACTTCGGAGAGTACGAAAACCTCTCGAATCCACGAGGAGGGTCGTATTCATAAAAGGAAATAATGGGTGACATATACCCCCGCAAACCTTTTCTCCGGTGATTGAGTGACCTTCTGTAATGACTGACCTGAGCGAACTTCTGGAGAACCTCGTCAGTGGTGTTGACGCGGTGTTCCTCTTCTCTCCGAGCGGGTCGTACTACGAGCGGTTCGCCGACCTGAACGGTCCCGACGTGGTGGTCGTCGCCCCCGACAACAACGTCGGCGCGAACAACTACGTCGAACTGCCGTTAGAGTTCGACAACGTAAAAGACCGCATCCGATTCGGTATCGAGGGAGCCATCGACCACGGACTCGCGGAGGACGGCGACGAACTCACCTGTATCGCCAGCATGTTCGGTGACAGCATTGACACCGTCACCCGCACCCGAGCGAACGAGGAATCTCACTCCGGCATCTACGACCTGTTCGCCAACTCGCGGGCCGACCCCGGCGTCATCCGCGACGTGTTCGAAGTCGCCATCGAACTGGGGAAGAAAGGACAGAAAGGAAAACCCGTCGGCGCGCTGTTCGTCGTCGGTGACGCGGGCAAAGTGATGAACAAGTCTCGTCCGCTCTCCTACAATCCCTTCGAGAAATCGCACGTCCACGTCGGCGACCCCATCGTGAACGTCATGCTGAAGGAGTTCTCCCGACTGGACGGCGCGTTCGTCATCTCGGATTCGGGGAAAATCGTCTCCGCCTATCGCTACCTCGAACCGTCCGCCGAGGGAGTAGACATCCCGAAAGGACTCGGTGCTCGCCACATGGCAGCGGGGGCGATTACGCGCGACACCAACGCTACGGCAATCGTCCTCTCCGAGAGCGACGGTCTCGTCCGGTCGTTCAAAGGCGGTGAACTGATTCTCGAACTCGACCCGGAGGGGTATTAGGATGCAACCTGACTGGCAGGTACTTCTCTACGAGGAGTACCGAATCGTTCTCGCCATTCTCATTCTCATTGCTGGCGGTGTCGCGGGCTATCTCCTCGGTCGGTTGAATCGGCGCATTCTCCGGGCCGCGGGCGTCCACGAAGTCGTCGAGGGAACGCCGTTCGAGCGCACCGCTCGGAGTCTCGGGACGACGACGGTGTCGCTCATCGCCCGCCTCACCTCGTGGTTCATCTACGGCGTTGCGATTTTGCTCGCGCTCAACACCGCCGAACTACCGCTGAGCACGCAGTTGTTCTGGCAAATCATCCTCTTTACCCCGCAACTGTTCGTCGCGGCGCTAGTGTTCATCATCGGATTCGTCGTGGCCGACAAGGCGGAGTTGATGGTCAGCGAGCGACTGCGGAGCGTCAAACTCCCCGAGGTAAACGTCCTCCCGCGAATCGTCAAATACAGCATCGTCTACGTCTCCTCGCTCATCGCACTCAGTCAAGTAAACGTCGCCACGCTCACCCTCATCGTCCTCTTCGCGGCCTACGTCCTCGCCGTCATCGTCTTCGGGGCGGTGGCGTTCTGGGATCTGCTCCGCTCGTCCGCGGCGGGCATCTACCTCCTGCTCAACCAACCCTACGGCATCGGCGACGAGATTCGCGTCGCTGGCAATCAGGGCATCGTCCAAGAGGTCGATATGTTCGTCACCCACATCGAAAACGACGGCGAGGAGTTCATATTGCCGAACCACCTCGTCATGCGGAAGGGTGCGGTTCGTCTGCGGAACTGAGGCGGAGCAGCCGTTGATTCGAGCAGATTCGAGGGAGGAACGGAATAGGGCCGGTGAACTTTTCATGCAAAAAATACGATAGTTACTATGAGCAATAAAAATCAATTTTCGGAGGAGTTAGCGGCTTATTATGAGGCAACCCACGGTTACGGTGACATCGGCGACGAGTCGTTCTATCTCGACGCGGCAACCAGCGCGGACGGGCCAGTACTGGAAGGTGCCTGTGGAACTGGGCGACTTTACCTCGAACTTCTACGCCAAGGCGTCGATGCTGACGGATTCGATGTTTCTCCCGGAATGCTAGAAATTCTCCGAGAGAAAGCAACTATCGAGGGTATTTCACCCACGGTTTGGCAAGCAGATCTCCGGTCTATCGGCGCTTCTCGTACCTACTCGCTGGCGCTGGTTCCCTACAATTCGTTTTGCAACCTCCGGGAAGTCGATGACCAACTTGCAACACTAAAGGCCTTTCACGACGTTCTTGCGCCCGGTGGCCGACTGCTGTTCGACGTGTACGTACCTCGGTATGATGTCATCGCCGAGGCCTTTGGGGAGTGGCAGGAGATTCAAGAGGTCGAATACAAAGGGAACCTGCTTAGAGGACGTTCCAAGGCGACGATTGCGAATCAGGTGGAACAGACCTACCGTGCGGAACAAGAGCTATTAGAGACAGATGGCGACGTTGTAGCCCGAGATGAGTTCGTCCTTTCGCATCTCCCGCCACAACAAGTCGATTTACTGGCACGTCTCTCTCCGTTCGATGAGTGGTCGGTGTGGGGTGGATTCAACCGAGAGCCACTCACGGATGGGGACAGCGTACAGGTCTGGGAATTGGTGAAATAGACTGGAAAATATTAGAAAAACATACATCGCGGTTAGCAAGCTGGTTGTCCAAGGAGGTCATGCACTACGTATCCGACGACGATTACGATTTGTCTTTGAATCGAAAACAGAACGAGGTAGACGTGTGATCCGCGATACAAATGAACCCAAATCTACTCCGAATCCAACCCCTCGTTCGACATCGCTTTCGCCGGAACACCTGCAACCGTTTCTCCTGCCGGAACGTCCCGCGTCACCAGCGAGTTCGCGGCCACCTGCGCGCCCGCACCGATTTCGACGCCGGGCAAAATCACTGCACCCGCACCAATCATCGCACGCTCGCCGATTTTTACTTCGCCGGTTCGGTACTCGTCTTGGAGAAATTCGTGGCAGAGAATCGTCGCGTCGTAGCCGATGATGGCGTGGTCTTCGACGGTAATGAGGTCGGGCCAAAACACGTCCGGCGTCGATTCGAGGCCCCACGAAACACCCTTGCCGACCGAAACCCCGATTCGGCGGAGAAGCCAGCTTTTGAGGCGCAGGCTCGGGTTGATTCGCACGAGCCAGATGACGAGATACTGAATCGCAACCCGGAGTGGACTCCGCGCCGTCGTCCAGTACTGCAAGGAGTTCAAGCCGCCGGGGGTGGAGTGATGGGTAATTCGCTCATGGCGGCGGGTCGTATCGTCGCTCACGGGCCGGGGTTTGTGCCCGGATAGCTTGAACTTACTCGTCTGTTAGTTCCACGAACGGTTTCAATTCGCTCGCGGCGTCGGTCAGTTGCACGACGTTGGTGTCCGTGTCGTACTCGACCACGCCCATCCCTTCGAGTCGGGGAAGATGCGAGTGATGAAGTCCGACTTCGATTCGTTTGGGAGCGGTTTCGATTCGGTTGCTCGTTTTCTCGACCAGTTCCGTCATCGTCGCTTTTCCGTCGCAGTCCATCAAAGCAGTGAGTGCGTGCCGTCGATGACTGTGTCCGAGTACGTCGAATATTTCGTCCGTAGTGAGTTTGTCGTCCATGGTGAAACCATCACGCGGAATACCTTGGTTATAGTTCGATTGTCGATTGCGGTAGGCGGTCGCTACGATTAGTTACGCAGTTCCTCGACGTGGTCGATTCGACGCTGAATGAGGGCCTCGGTTCCGATGTCGTGGCGCATGTGCAGTCCTTCCTCACCGGCAACCGACAGTGCATCTTCCGCGAGTTCCTCCGCCTCCGCGATAGTGTCGCCGAACCCGACGACCGCGAAGGAACGTGACGTCGTCGTGTAGATGCCGTCGTCGCGCTCGTCCACGCTGGCGTAAAAGAAGAGCGCGTCACCCGCGCTTTCCTCGTCAACCTGTATCTTCGCACCGGATTCTGGGTCGGTCGGATAGCCCGCAGGCACACCGTACTTACAGACCGTCGCTTTCGGCGCGAAGGTGAGTTTCGGCAGGTCGTCGCCTTCCCGCGCCGCGACCAGCACGTCTAAGAAATCCGTACTGAGAATCGGCAGGGAGTTCATCGCCTCCGGGTCGCCAAACCGAGCGTTGAACTCGATGACTTTCACGCCGTTTGCGGTGAGCATGAACTGTCCGTAGAGGACGCCGCGATAGTCGTCCAAGGCACCGACGGTGGCTTTCAGCACGTCAACCGCTTCGTGGTAGTCGTCCTCGGCCATGAACGGCAGTTCGAGACCCGAATCGCTGTAACTGCCCATCCCGCCCGTGTTCGGCCCTTCGTCGCCCTCGTAGGCGCGTTTGTGGTCTTGAACGGCTGGCGTGACGCGAAGTTGTCCGTTGGCGACGAGCGCCTGTACCGTGAACTCCTCGCCGACGAGTCGTTCCTCCAGAACGACTCGATCGTAGTCGCTGTCTTGGAGGTATTCTTTCGCTTCCTCGGGCGTCACTTGGTCGCCGATGACTTTGACCCCCTTTCCGCCCGTCAGTCCGGCGGGTTTCACTGCGAGGTCGCCGTCGTACTCGTCGATGTATTCGCAGGCTTCCTCCAAGTTCTCGAACGTCTCGAACTCTGGACAGCCCGGAATGTCGTGCTCCTGCATGAACCGCCGCTGGAACGCCTTGTCCGTCTCGATTCGGGCCTCTGCCTTCATCGGCCCGAAAGCGTAGATCCCGGCGTCATCCAGTGCGTCTGCGACTCCTGCGGCAAGCGGCCCTTCCGGCCCGACGACGGCGAGGGTTGCGTCCACATCCTCTGCGTAGGAAACCACTGCCGTCGTGTTCGTCGTGTCGAGCGTTTCGAAGCCATCCGAAATGCTCACGATTCCGGGGTTTCGGTTGCCCGCGCAGGCGTACAGGGAAGCATCACTGTCGGCCAGTGACCGGGCGATAGCGTGTTCACGACCGCCGCCACCGACCAGCAGTACGGTTTCGCTCATGGTGGGAAAATATAGGCACAGTGGTGTAAAGGTTGTCGTTACCCATTCCGGAAGTATTCACGTCCGTGATTATACCTCACTATTTTCCGACTGCTCGGCGAGCAGTTTCCGGAGCGACACTGCGACCTCTTCGAAGTCAGCGATGTGGAGGCTGTCGCTTGTCAGCAAAATCCCCTGTTCGCCGACGATGACACGGCTGACGAACCCATCCGAAAACGCCCGAATGGTGAGTTCGTAGTCGCCGATGTCCGGCTCTGCACCCTCCTCTCTGAGCCTGTTGTACGTTTCGTGCGTTCCAAACCCGAGTCGTTCGTTGTTGACGAATACCGTTTCCAGCTCCATTGCCCGCTCCTTGTCGCCCCCGTAGAGGTCGTTTCTGAGGTAGAGCAACTCCGAATCGCTCGGTGTGAAGTGAATGATGCTCCCAAGGGTATCCCCAATCCCCGTCCGACAGGTCGAGACGATTTCCTCTGCAAACCTCTCGGTGATGTCTGTTTCAGACATGATACTGTAGTACGTCACACGGTACCATCAGTCGTGCGGTAGTCAGGGTCTTTACGTGATTCGACGGTTAATCGACAACCATGAGCGACCCGACGCGGCACAACCGACTGGACGAAGAGGAGAGTCCGTATCTTCGCCAGCACGCCGACAATCCGGTACACTGGCAACCGTGGGACGAGGACGCCCTCGAAGCGGCGCGCGAACGCGACGTTCCAATTTTCCTCTCCATCGGCTACTCTGCCTGCCACTGGTGTCACGTCATGGAAGAGGAGAGCTTCGAGGACGAAGACGTGGCGAAACTGCTGAACGAAAACTTCGTTCCGATAAAAGTTGACCGCGAGGAGCGCCCCGACATCGACTCCATCTACATGAGCATCTGCCAGCAGGTCACGGGTGGCGGCGGGTGGCCCCTCTCGGCATGGCTGACGCCCGAGGGAAAGCCGTTCTACGTCGGCACCTACTTCCCGAAACACTCTAGACAGGGACGACCCGGCTTTACCGACCTACTCGAAAACATCAGCAACTCGTGGCAGACCGATCGCAAGGAGATGGAAAATCGGGCCGAACAGTGGACGAGCGCCATCGAGGGAGAACTGGAATCGACGCCGGAAGCGGGTGACGCGCCGAACGCGGAACTGCTCCGAAACGCGGCCTCGCAAATCGTCCGTAGTGCAGACCGCGATTTCGGTGGATTCGGGCAGCAAGGACCGAAATTCCCGCAACCCGCACGAATCGACGTTCTCTTTCGGGCGTTCGACAGAACCGGCGCGAACCAGTTCGCAGACGTTGCCGTCGAAACGCTCGACGCGATGGCGAACGGCGGCTTGTACGACCACCTCGGTGGCGGCTTCCACCGCTACGCAACTGACCGAAAATGGACGGTGCCGCACTTCGAGAAGATGCTGTACGACAACGCGGAACTGCCGCGTGCGTATCTCGCTGGCTACCAACTCACCGGCAACGAACGCTACGCGAATCTCGTCCGCGAGACGTTCGCGTTTCTCGACCGGGAGATGCGCCATCCGGAGGGCGGCTTCTACAGCACCTTGGACGCCCGAAGCGAGAACGAAGAGGGTGAAAGCGAGGAAGGGACGTTCTACGTCTGGACGCCCGAGGAGATTCACGACGTGGTGAAAAGAGAAACCGCCGCAAACCTGTTCTGTGACCGCTACGGAGTTACGAAATCGGGGAATTTCGAGGGGGAGAACGTCCTCACACTGAACGGAAGCGTTCCGAATCTCGCGGCGGAGTACGACCTCCACGAAAGCGAAGTCCGGGAACTGTTGGACGACGCTCGAAGGCAGGTGTTCGAAGCGCGTGAGAAGCGCGAGCGCCCACTGCGAGACGAGAAGATTCTCGCCGGATGGAACGGTCTGCTGATTTCCACGCTCGCAGAAGGTGGTCTGGTGCTGGAGTCGGAATACACCAATCTCGCGGAATCGGCGCTCGATTTCGTCCGCGAAAACTTCTGGGACGAGGACGAACAGACCCTTTCGCGGCGGTTCAAAGACAGAGATGTCGCAATCGACGGCTACCTCGAAGATTACGCCTTCCTCGCGCGCGGCGCGTTCGACCTGTTTCAGGGGACGGGCGACCCTGACCACCTCGGGTTCGCGCTTGACCTCTCGCGGGCAATCGAACGTGAGTTCTGGGACGACGAGCACAGAACGCTGTACTTTACCCCCGAAAGCGGCGAGCGACTGGTCGCTCGTCCGCAGGAGTTGGCCGACCAATCCACGCCGTCAAGTCTCGGGGTTGCCACCGACATGCTACTCGTCCTCTCCGAGTTCGCACCCCACGACCGATTCGGCGACATCGCCGAATCGGTGCTCGAAACCCACTCCAAAACCATCGAATCGAATCCGTTCCAGTACGCGACGCTCGCGCTCGCCGCAGACCGCCACGCAACGGGATCGCTGGAACTGACGGTTTCGGCGGACGAACTTCCCGGAAAATGGCGCGATAGGCTTGCAGAAACCTACCTTCCAACGCGGATTCTGGCACATCGGCCGCCGACTGAGGAGGGTCTGGCGGCGTGGTGCGAGAAATTGAATTTGGACGAGGTGCCGCCAATTTGGGCCAACCGAGAGGCGGACGCGGAGGGTAAACCCACCCTGTACGTCTGTCGGTCGTTCACCTGCTCGCCACCGGTGACGGACATCGACGCCGGGTTGGAGTGGGCCGACGACCTCGCACCGGAATAGGTCGGAAAATCAGGCCGACACGTCGCTTTCGAGCAGTTTTTGCGCGACGAACTCCGCGGCAGGGAGCGACTCGCTCTCCTCGAATCGTGCAACTTCTTCGCCGTCGCGCTCCGCGACGATGGTCGGGATGAGCGTCACGTCGTACTCGTCGGTGAGTTCGCCGTTCTTGTCGCGGTCTACTTCGTATACTTTCATCTCGCCGTCGGGGACGCCCGCGGCGTCCAATGCGGCGAAGAAGTCCGGAAGCGCGCTCCGGCAGTCGCCACACCAGTCCGCGCCCCACACTCGGTAGGTGACTTCGCCGACGCCCGCTTCGATTGCGCTGACTGTTTCGCTGTGCGCGCTCGCGTCCCACGTCGGGGTTGGTTCGGTCGATTCCATAGTCGTGACTTGGGCCGGAACGTGATAAACAACCGTTTTTTCCGGCATCTCCTGCCGGTGTCCAGTAGGGGTTTAGGTGTGGAAACCGTACACGTCGGGTATGAAATCGTCCATCCTCGACACCGTGGGGTCGCCGCTCGTCCACGTCCGTTCGCCCGAGGGTGCGACCGTCGCCGCGAAAATAGAGTCGTTCAATCCCGGTGGGTCGGCCAAAGACCGCCCGGCGCTGGCGATGGTCGAGGCCGCGGAACGCGCGGGCGAACTGCGACCGGGCGACCGAATCGTCGAACCGACCAGCGGAAACACGGGTATCGGGTTGGCTGTCGTCTGTGCCGCCAGAGGCTACGATTTGACCATCGTCATGCCCGCGTCGAAGTCGCCGGAGCGCAGGCGACTTCTCAAAGCATATGGCGCGAATCTCGAACTCGTGGAGGGTAACATGGAATCCGCCCGCGCCCGCGCCGACGAACTGACCGAATCCGAACAGACGATTCAACTCGGTCAGTTCGAAAACCGGGCCAACGCGGAAGCACATTACCGAACGACCGCAGCGGAAATCATCGAACAGGTGGAAGGCCGGGAAATCGACGCCCTCGTCGCGAGCGTCGGCACGGGCGGGACGATTACCGGAACTGCAACGCGACTGCTGGAGGAGTACCCGGACATGGACGTTATCGCCGTCGAACCCGAGCGAAACGCGGTGCTTTCGACCGGCGAACCCGGCGAAGACGAGTATCAAGGAATGGGGCCGGGATTTATCAGCGACCTGCTCGACACTGACCTCCTCGATTCGGTCGAAACCGTCTCGCTAGAAGATGCAGAAGAAGAGTGCCGAAGGCTTGCTCAGGACGAAGGAGTCCTCGTCGGGCAGTCGAGCGGTGCGGCGAGTATCGCGGCCTACCGCGTTGCGGAGCGACTGGCGCAACCAGAACTCAACTGCCCGGAGATGCCCGAGGAGTGGAGCGAGATGATGGCAGATGCAGAGGGGAACCAGTCGGCGGTGACATCCGACGGCGGGGTCGAACAGGGCTACGACGACTGCCCGCTCGTTGTCACCGTTTTCCCCGATAGCGGGGAACGGTACCTCTCGACTGGGATGTTCGACTAAAAAACGACTGCACAATTTTTCAGGAGGGCATGTTCCTGCGGATTTCGTCGAGTTTCCGCAACGCTTCGTCGGTTTGTGCTGTTTCGTATTTCTCTTGTAGTTCGTGCTCTGCTTTTTTGTACCCGGTCGCACGCTCGGTGAATATCTCCTTGTCGTTCGGTTCGCCGAGGATTCGTTCCGTCAGACCCTTGAACGCCTGTAGCGCGGTATCGACGAACAGACCGACGAGGAAGCGATTCCGGCCACTGTACCGATTTCTTCGGTGGCGTCAGCGTTGTAGAAGGCGAACGAAACCAGATACCCCCCGCCGGAGAGAAATTTTCGACGAAAGAAAAAGAATGGTCCCAATTTCACGTCGAAATACGTTCCATGTCGTTCGTTTCAGGGGCGACAGGGGAGATCGGTGTTGGCCTTCGCACCCGTCGCCATCATTGCAGGTCTATTCGCCGTTTTCCTCCGGGCAGTAGACGCGGAACCAGCAAATTTTCTTTTTCTTCTTCCGCTCGCAGTCCGCGTTACTCGAGATAGTGGCGCAGAACTGGCCGTCAACCGATTCCGCCAGAACCGGCTCCTGTTCCTTGCAATAATGCTAACAAACAACGTGCTTTACTACGACCGAAACTCCTCGTCTGTCACTCGCACCACCAGCGTCTCGTCCACATCGCGTAGGTCGTATTCCGGAACTCCGTCTACTGTTCGGGCGACGTACATTGGTTCTACGAGTTCCTTGCCGAACTCGTCTTTTTCAACTCCGTACATCTTCAGCAGTGGGTCGGTTTCGGCCGGATTACGGTCGCCGTCCCGAACTTGTGCCGCGAGATTTCGGGAGAGCCATTCGTCGTCGCTGATACTCGGTTCGAGAACCAACGCCTCGTCCACGAAGCGAACAAGATACCAGTTCAGGTCGTTCAACAGCGAGGTGGCGGAGCCGACGCTGATGGTTTCCAGTTCGAGGCAGTTTTGATACGGTTCGCGGAGTTGGTAAGTGGCGAGGGCATCGCGCGCCGTCTCCCGGGAGAACAGTTCGGCGCGCAGATCGACTTCCTCCGAACCGACGAGCAGGACGCGGGTCACTGTTTTTGGGTTAGCATGGCGGGCTAAAGCGATTTCGTCTTCGAGATGCGTGGGCGGTGGATCAGCTGTGATGCCACGCTATAATTCAGTGGTTTTATCACTTGTTGGCGGTAGTCTATCACGATGAATGCAGATGGGCTAGCAGAGAGCAGTAAGGTGAATGATTCGGGGATTTTCGTTCGACCGTTCGGTTACGTCGAACCGGAACCAGTCATTCGGCGTATCGGTGAGCGAAATCTATATCTCGGAAACAAGTTTGCAGCACATTCCAAGTATCACAATCAGCGGTTTGAGTACGTCGTGTCGGCTACTAGTGGGAAATACCCACTAACCACACATCACCATCCACTCATTGATGGTTCCGGCAACGAGTGGTCAGCCTTCGAATCGGCTGTCGATACGGTTCGAACGCTTTATCGGAAAAATGGTTCCCTGCTCGTTCACTGCAAGGCGGGAATTTCGCGGAGTAGCACACTCATCGCGACCGCGCTCGCTATCGAAGAGAATCGAGCACTCCATGATGCGCTTGCCACCGTTCAACATGCACGACCGCACGCAATTCCGAACCCGCCACTTCACAAATTAGCGGTGGTATACCTCGCCGCTAGATCTGATTATGTCGTTGGTTAGTATTGACAGAACCCCTCGAAGTCATTGATGAGTTAACTAAGCACAGATAGAAATGTCGGTAGCAACTTCCGACTCCAATCAAACCGCCTCCACACCGCACAGACCACATCCTCCCCAACCGACTGCGTTTCTCGCTCGCTCCTTCGTCGCTCTCTGCGATACTCATCCCTCGCGCGACTTCAGCACAAACCTCCGGGCGACGTGCCCTCCGGTTCGTGCCAGCGCGCGCCATATGGACTAGTCGAGTATCGCGTGAATTTTCGCAAATCCTCTGTCGCGTTCATCCCGGAATAATCTGACTCACTGCCGAACCCGCGAGGATTTTGAGTTGTTAGGAGAGGAGGGCGGTAACGTCAGTCGAAGAAACCATCCCGACGTAATCGCCGTCAACGACGGGAAGATGTTTGATACCGAAGGTAGTCATCATCGCTGCGACTTCCTCCATGTAGAGGTCGGGAGTAACGGTCTCGACGTCCGTCGTCATCACGTCCGAAACCTGTAACTCGGTGGGGTCTAAACCGTTGGCAGCGGCTTCGAGTACATCGGAACTGCTGATTATTGCCCGCGGAGAGGTTGTCACGACCAACGCACTAATCTCGTTTTCACGCATCACTTCGGCGGCCTCCGTGACCGTTGCCTCCGGCGAAATCGTCTTCAACGGTGTCGACATCATCTCTTTGACTCGGGTTCGGTCGTCGGTACTCATACGACTACGAACGATACCAAGGACTATTGTTGTTTTCCTATAGTGGCGAGTCCTCGTTATTCGGATTCATCGAACAGTAGACTCTCAAAACTCGACGATTTCGACGTTCCTGGCCGCCTCTTTGGCCAACTCAAAAATATCGTCAGGGTCGGCGTTTTGAGCGATTTCGAGGGTCGCATTGGTTTCGGGATAATCCGGCGCGAT